>JAKLPV010000146.1 GCA_022013685.1 Anaerolineae bacterium | reverse complement strand
GCTCATAACCCGGAGGTCGCAGGTTCGAGTCCTGTCCCCGCAACTTTTCGCAAACCGTAGACCCTAGGTCTACGGTTTTTTGCTAGCTCGGTGGTCTGAGGGTGGTTGGCGAGCCTGAACCATGCCGGAGTCGCGGCCAGGCAGGCGGGCATTTTTTAATTGTTTTGCCTCTGTTGCCCGCCGCACTCCTCACAAGAGCGGATAACTGAGCAGCTCTCTCGTCATCCAGCAACGACTAACCACCTCCGCCGCCACTGCCGGCGGTTCGTTGGTGATATTTTCACCCATGCGACCCATTTGCTATCAGCGCGTGAATCGTCTGGTGGGTGTGATGCCACAGTAGTGACAATCTGGCTTCAGACAGGCATGCCCCTGGGTGATGCTTTGCTTCGGACGATCTCCTTTACCCTTTTTCATTGCGCTCCAAGGGGTCAGGCTGTGTGGGCAAAGCTGATGTTCTGTCTCGTTTGCCGGTTTTTTTTGCAAAGTGGGCAATTTTTTCACTCTTTTATACCATATTTCCCTTTGCCTGGCAGTTATCCCGAACAGATTGCGGTTGTGCCCTGAGTTTGTCAAAGGGTTTTACAGCCAGTTGTGCATCGGTTGGTGGGTAACCACCCCACCAACTGGAATTAGGCGGTAAAACTATTTCAACAAAATTTTTGTGAGCATCTTTGCTAGCCACTGTTGGTATTGCTCGCCCGACCAACCACGGTCAATTGTCAATAAGCTATAAACTTCGGCGCTTGAGATTGCCCAAACCGTTTCGGCTGCTTCACCCAGTGTAAGATATTCTTGTAAAGACCCATTTGTGGTGAGATATCGGATAAATTCTTCCATTCCATGAACGCGGTTCTCGAGAACGTTTTGAAGTGCATCTGAAATGTCAGGCTCAGTTTTTGCCGCAACGCGCATTATTTCAAAGATAGGCGCCATCCGCCCCATAATCTCTTGCATGTCACGGGCAAATAGTTGAATTTGGCGATGTTGGTTTTTTTCTTGCTGAACTGATTGGGGCCCTGAACGTTGCAATAAGGGAATGGATTCATCATCTCCAACGATAGAAACATCGATAAGTTTTGAGAGGATTGCCCGCTTGTTGCCAAAAGCTGCATACACGGTTTCAGCAGCTACTCCTGCTTCTTGTGCGATAGCCTCGATTGTCGCACCAGAATAACCGCGATCGATAAATAGTTTACGAGCCGCTCCCACAATTTGACGGCTGGTTAAGCGCGCCTGCTCTTTACGACGGCTTGAGTTATACGTTCGTTTGCTTGGCTTTTCCTTGTTCAATTTAACTTGACAATCCTTGTCTAATTTACTATAATGAATATAGTTTCACTGTATCTAATATTGTTTTGCTACTATTAAATACAGCATACATCCTCCCGCCGGCATTGTCAAGCAGTTGCTCGGGAATTCGCTGAAAGATAGCGTTTTGTATGCCCACCACTTTAAAAAAGAATGTGAGGTTTAACATGATGAAACTGATTTCCAAGTTTGCTTTACTAGTAACAATTCTTGCAATTCTGTATTTCTTAATTTCAGGAAACCTGTTCTCCACGTCTCCATTTGTTATTGCAGGACAGTTATTGGCTGTCGCGTTGAGCATATGGGCTCGTCGTAGTTTTAAAGCGGGGCAGTTTAGCATCCATCCAGAACCAGTGGCAGGAATGCTACTGTCTTCAGGGCCATATCGGTTTATTCGACATCCGATGTACGCTGCCGTTTTGCTCCTCATCTGGTCAAGCATCCTGGGGCATTTGTCTATCATCAACGTTGTTATTGGCTTAATTGTTACGGGCACGGTTACCATTCGCATCATGACAGAAGAGCATTTTTTGCAGGCACACTATCCTGACTATTCAGAATACTCGCGCAAAACCAAGCGGATCATTCCGTTTATGATTTAGAGTTGACAAGGAAAATATCATGTCAGAAGAAAATGAACTGAACCCGTAAAACAGATACGAAAAAAGCACCCCCTGTGAGAAAATCAGGCAGGGGGTGCTTTTCATATGTCAGGGCTGAGCACAATATTCGACCAGAAACCAGGAGTATTGCGCATCAAGAAGAACGCAAACTCTTAAGGCACGTAGCGCAGCAAGCCTCCGCCCGCAAAACTATCGCCGCCGCCCATCCAGAGCGTGTCGTACTGGTCAACAAAAACCACACGCAGGTAATTGGTGGTGATACCCTCCTCGGTGGTGATGCGCATCCACGAAGCGCCGTTATCTTCCGATGTGAGCAGACCCTGGCTGGTTGCAAGATACAGCGTACCATGCGAATCGACGGCCAGACTGTTAATGCCTGTGTACACATCCAGAATGTCGCTGCCGAACTCGCCTTGCAACACAACGGTCGGGATATTGTTCTCATCCAAGCGGATGATTGAATTACTGCGGGCCACCAGCAAGTTACCATCGGCGTCGCGCGCCATTGCAATCATACCGCTCATTTCATCCTTATTGAAGATCGGCTCGATCTTGCCATCCTCGAAACGCGCCAGACCATTACCGCCGATCCAGAGCGTGCTGCCATCACGGAATAGAACGGTGATTCGGCCTTCGGGAAGCCCATCTGTGGTATTGTATTCGGCCACTTGCTGGTTGTTTTCCAGCACTCGTACTGGTTGGTCATCCTTGACCACCCAGGCGCGCCCCTGCGGGTCGAGGCCGACCAGGCGTACCGAGTAGAATTCTGAGCCTTCGAACACTGTCCATTTGCCTGCGCCATCGAAGTACGAGAGCTGCCCGTTGGTGATGACCGCCCACATTGCGCCGTTATCCGCCGGGGTTAGAGCACTGGCCCAATTGCCGCCCGGCACGTTGGGGGTGTCGCGCTCAGCGCGGAAAGTTGTCCAGGCTGTGTTCGAATCTGCCGGGTCGAAGATGTTGATTCCAGCGCCAGTGCCAACCCACAGTTTATTGTTGCTATCCAGCGCCAGGGATGAAATGAAGTTGGAAGCCAGGCGGTCGTCGTCACCGATAAGCCAGGTTTCGGCCTTGTCCGCATCAAATTTGAGCAGTTGCAAACCCTGGCGGGTGCCGTAGAAAATCAATTGTGGCGGCTGGTCCTCATCACCAATCAACGCAAAATTGACGATTCCATCACGCGAATACTCGTGAAGGTAAACGCAGGAACCGCTCTGCGGGTCGAATTGACACAGTTTGCCCGTACCGATCGGGTAGGTCGAAAACCAGAGCGTGCCATCGGCGGCGGCAAACAGGTTGTTGATTTCTCCCGGCAGACCGTCCACCAACTGCCACTGCCCACCCTTGAACTTGAGCAGACCTGTCGAAGTTCCAACCCAGATTGTGCCGTCCTTGGTGACCGCTGCATCATAAGCGCGCTGGCTCTGCATACCCTTTGACTCATCGTAAATTGTGACCTTGCCGTCCGGGCTGATGACGTTCGCGCCATTGTAGCCGGTCAGCACCCAGATATCGCGTCCGATTACCGTCAACCCGCTGACGCCGTCCCAACTTAGGCCGTTTGCGGTGGTGAAACGGGTATAGGTATTGTTGGCAAAATCGAAGACGCCCACGCCACTGTAACCGAGCAGCAGACGGTTGTTGGCCTGGTCACAGTACAGTTCGTTGATCTTGGTGCTGATGCTCGATTTCTCTTCAGGCACGCTCAAAGGCGTGAACTCGCCGCTGGTCGGATCAAGCAGATCCACGCCCAAGTCGTGGGCAATCACGATCCGCGGGTCGGGCATGTTGCAAACTGCCAGCGCATTGATGGAAATATGGCGGAGACCGTCCAACGTGGTGAATTTATTTGAAATACCGGAGCCAATATCCCACGAAACCAACCCGCCGGGGCCACCCGCGAAAATCAGGTTGTTGTATTGCGCCATGTCGTTGATGACATTGGCATTGGTGTAAATGTAGCGTCCGCTGCTGGCTTGCAAAGGCGGCAGGGTTGGTACAGGTACCAGGGTTGGCTCGGCAGTCGCTTCTGGTGCAGCATCGGTTACAACAGATGTAGCAGTTGCCTGTTCGGCCGAGGACGAAGCGGCAGGCTGCTCGTTTCCGCCTCCGCAAGCAGAAAGCAGCAACATAAACATTAAGATAAAAAACAAGACTTTCTTTTTCATTTTCCTTCTCCTTTGAATAAAATAGGATTATCGTCTGCCCTGGCCTGTGTTCCAGGGTCAGTGAGTTTGCGCAAATGCTCGAAAAGAGCCTCCAGGCTGGCAAACCCCTGTTGGTCATTGGAACGCACATCGACCAGCAGTGCGCGCCAATCTTGTGAATCGCCATCCTTCCACAGGCGCAGAAGATAGGCTTGATATTGTGATGACCGGACTTTTCTCATCAGCATTCTCTTGTTTATAATCATGACAGGCAAGCGTTCAGAAATCGTTCAGAAAAAGGCTTTTTTTGAACAAAAGCCAATCCCAACCGCTATTGGCTGGTTTTGTCAAATCTGCCAGGGCATTTGTCCGCGGCGGAATCAGATGGCATCCTAAAAAACGGCAAAAAACTTGATCTTTGAACTCGAAATTACCACCCTGGGTGGCTTGGAAATCCACCAAAATGGCCAGCCCCTGAACGGCCTGGCTTCGCGCAAAGCCGAAGCCTTGCTGGTCTACTTGGCTGCCAACCCTCAGGCCCACAGCCGGGAAATGCTGGCTGATCTGCTTTGGGACGACCGCTCCGCCGCGCAAGCCCTGGGCAATCTGCGTGTATTGCTCAACAGCCTTCGTAAAAATCTTGGCGAACCACTCGAAATCTCACGCCGAAGTGTACGCCTGCCTCCCGGCCCTGGCTGGCGTCTGGATGCGCTCGACTTCGAGAATAGCATTCATCTTCAAGAAAAGCGCGAATCTCAGAGCGTGACCCTGACTGCCTACTCTGCTGCTATTTTCGAAACCGCCCTGCTCTCCTATCGCGGCGATTTCCTGGCAGGCGTTTATTTCCGTGAGAGCAGCCGCTTCGAGGAATGGGCCATGCTGACGCGTGAGCGTCTGCGCCTGTCTGCCATCACTGCTCTCGAAAATTTGCTCGATTACTACAAACGCTGCGGTGATTACCCCAACGGCATCCGCACCTGCCAACGACTGCTTGAATTCGACTCTCTGCATGAGGGAAGTCATCGCGAGTTGATGCTCCTGCTGGCGCGCAATGGCCAAACTGCGCTGGCGTTGCGTCAATATGAAATTTGCCGTGATTTATTGGGGAAAGAACTGGGCGTTTCCCCGGCCCCAGAGACGGATGCCCTGCACCGAAAATTATCCGCCGCCCATAGCGCTGTCCGCAGCGGACTACCCGTCTACGGAACACCGTTTATCGGGCGCGAATCTGAACTGGAGCGCATCACGTCCCTGCTGAGTCGTCCTGAATGCCGTCTTATCACCTTGCTCGGGCCGGGCGGTATTGGCAAGACTCGCCTGGCCACCCAGGCGGCTGCCCAAACCAGCACCGAATTTTTGCATGGAACGATCTTCATCCCACTTACTGGCAGTGGGGATATCGAATCCCTGCGCATGGCCCTCTGTGATTCACTTGAATTACCACCGCAAGCACGCGAAACTCCGCGCACCCAATTGCTCAAAGCCCTGAGCGAGCAGGAAATCCTGCTTGTACTGGATAATTTCGAGCAATACGTTGCCCACGCTGGGCTGCTGGGCGAAATCCTGTCCGCCGCGCCAGGCGTCAGAATGCTGGTCACCTCACGCATCCGCCTGAATCTGCAAAACGAGTGGAGACTGGATGTGCCGGGCCTCGAGATTCCACCCAGCCTGGCCGAAAACCCGCAGGAATCGAGCGCTGTGCAATTGTTCTGGCAGGTAGCGCGCCGCGTCCAGCCAGATTTCAGCCTCGACCCGGCCAGCCTGCCGCACGTTATCCGCATTTGCGAACTTGTCATGGGAGCGCCGCTCGGCATCGAACTGGCTGCCGCCTGGCTGCGATTACTCACCCCTGATCAGATCGCCGAAGCGATCGCCCGCGACCTCAACACTCTCTCGACCACCAGTCCAGACGTGCCCGAGCGTCATCGCAGTTTCCGTGCACTGGTCGATCACTCGTGGGAACTGCTCAACCCCGAGGAGCGCACCGTTTTCTGCCGACTATCCGTTTTTGAGGGCGGGTTCGACTACTCTGCCGCCCAATCGGTTGCCCTGATGGGGTTGGCGACCCTCTCCGGGCTGGTGGACAAGTCTTTTGTCCAGCGTGAAGGCAGCGGGCGGTATGCGATCCATGGGCTCTTGCGGCAGTACGCCGCCGCGAGGCTGGATGAATGCCTGCCGCGTGGCGAAAATCCGAACGAAGCCCATTCCCGCTATTATCTTGAATTTGTTGCCTGCCGTGAAGCCGACCTGCGCGGACCGCGCCAGCCCGAAGCCCTCGGAGAGATCGCAAGCGAGCTCGAAAACCTGCGCGCTGCATTGAACTGGGCCACAAATACAGGCCAGATCAAGTTACTGGCGCCCGCACTGCAAGCCCTGATGTCGTACTTCGACCTGCGCGGTGGCTATCAGGAGGCCGACCACCTGTTGGCGCGTCTGGCCGAACTGCCCAGCCCGGACGATGACGCTTTCACAGGTTGGGTCGCCACCTATCGCGGCTGGATTTCTGACCGCCTGGCGCGATACACTCAGGGAAGCTCCTCCTCGGAGCGCGGTCTTACGATTTTCGAAAGCATTGGACACATTCACGGCCAGGCGATTGCGCTCGGCAACCTGGGACTGAACGCCATCTCGCGCGGTGCGCTGGATGAAGCCCTGTCATTTTTGCAGCGTGGTCAGGCGCTGGCGCTCGAGGCCGGGGATGAAGCCTGTCAGGCGCGCTGCCTGAACCTGATCGGCGTCGTTTACAAACAACGTGGTGATTTTGCCCGCGCCCGCGACCTTCTCTTGCAATCCCTGGGCATCTTCCGCGCCCTGGGCGACCCTCAGCGTATCGCATCACTCGACAATAATCTGGGAGCGGTCTTGCGCGCCCTGGGCGATTTTGATGCAGCCCGCGCCTGTTACGAGGAAAACCTGGCCATTCGCCGGCGACTGGATGATCCGCGCGGTGCGGCGCTGGCGTTGGTCAACTTGGGCAACCTGCTGGCTCAGGTTGAGCGCTTCGAAGGTGCCCATCAGGCCTATGTTGAGAGTCTGGCGATCTCAACCCAACGCGATGACCTGTGGGGAAAATCCCTGTGTCTGCATAACCTGGGTGACCTGGAACGCAATCGCGGCGCTTATACGCTTTCCATGCGCCATTATCAGGAGAGCCTGGCACTGCGCCGCCGCACCAATGACCAGAGCGGGGCAGCCTATTCGCTGGTCGGGCTTGGACATGCCAGTGCCGCGTTGGGCGACTTCGAGCGGGCGCGTTCTTATTTCCGCGAGGCTGTCGAAGGTGCGCTCGCGCTCAAGCTGATGCCGGTTGCGCTCGATGCCTTGGGTGGCATGGCGGTTTTATTACAAGAAAATGGGGAAGCGGATAAGGCTGTAGCGCTGGCTGTGTTTGTGCTCTCCCAGCCCGCCGCTGAGCGGCAGACGAGAATGCTCCTTTCCAAGTGGGAGAAAGAAACACTAAGCGAAGTCACGAACGCTGAAGCTGCGCTACGATGGGCATTTAGTTGATAGAATCTCTTCCAGCGATGTCAGGTTAATATCAGGATCGGCATGAGAAAGAACTGCATGCCCGTACGAACTGCGCAGAGCGGCCCGCGAGACGAGGGGAGCGCAGAGAAAAAGAATGATCCATAATCCCTACAACTCAGTTGATCTTGTGCTGAGACAACCATCTTCATAGCATTTATGCTCCCTTTTGTAGTGGTTTGTTTTGGCGTATGGTACAGCAGCAAGCCACTGACATTGTGCGTGGGAAGCGCGGAATTACCCCTGAGACAGCCTGGCTATTTGCGCAGGCATTTGGCACGACCCCGGAGTTTTGGTTAAACCTGCGATCGAACTATGATTTTGTGCGTCATCGCCCTCGCAGGTCGGTAGCCCGTATTCCGGTAGCAGCATGATTTGAGTATCCATAGAAAGGTGCGAAACCTGATGAACAGATCTCGCACCTTTTTTATCGGTAGGTGGGGGTTGCAAAACTTGGTTTTGTCAGGCTTTAGGCGAAATGTATGGTGCATGCAAATCGCGTTGTATGCACCCAAACTGCCCAAACCGCCATAAAACCACCCGCCAAGGCACGAAAAATACCGGCGTATAAAAACTGTTGTATACTTTCCTAGCGTCCCGCAGCATTGGGTTCAATATTCAAGCGGGGAATGAGATGTGTGATCTATGCCACTCAGTGAAGCCGAAACCAGAGCCAAACTGATCGATCCTGGCGTCCATGCCCGAGGCTGGACAGCAGTTGGGCCGTCACCCGCGCTGACCAAGTTGAAACGGTAGTCACAGTGTGGAGAAATTTATGGCAGACATCAAATACGAAATTGTTCAAAAAATCGGCGTGCTGTCCACGTCCGCATCGGGCTGGGCCAAGGAACTCAACCTGGTCAGTTGGAATGACCGTGATCCCAAGTATGATCTGCGTGATTGGTCTTCCGAAAACAAGCAGATGGGCAAAGGCGTTACCCTTTCAAGGGAAGAGTTGAAGGCCCTGCGCGATTTGTTGATTGGGATTGAGCTATAGCCCAGAACCGGACATGAAGACCATCACTCAAAATGGACAAACCTATCACTGTCCTGTTGGCCATTGAATCGCTACGGATAAGAATAACCGGCGCGCCAAAGGTGAATCGGTCAGTCTATAAAACCAACCCGTTGTTGAAAGGTGAAATATGCGAAACAAATTTCTTAGAACTGGACAGGGAGGCTTTAACCCCATCCAAAAATTGCGCGTGTTCTATTCAGGGCTTCGCTATGCGGTCTTAAATGAATCTTCGGTTGCCATTGAAATCATATTGTCCCTTTTGGTGCTGACAGCATGCTTTTATTACCGCCAATGGCTGGATTTCACCATCGTCCTGGTTGCCAGTGGGTTAATGTTGGTGGCAGAAATGGTCAACACGGCCATTGAAGCGCTTTGCGACTTCGTGGAATCTGGCCATAACGAAAAAATCGGCATTATCAAGGATGTCGCCTCTGCCGCCGTGGGAATCAGCATCCTGGTCTGGAGCGTCACCTTGATTATGGAAATTGTCCGCTTGTGGCAAGGGATTCAGTAAGCAGCAACCCTTCGTTCACGCCTGGCGCATCGGGCGGATAATAATTCCCCCGCCTTCAAGTACCACCAAAATATCCGAGCCTCACGAAAGGTCCAGGGCGTCCAATATTTTTCCGGGCAGGGAAACCACCAGGTTGTTGCCAGCCTTGAAGATTTTTCGCAACATCGTTTGTGTCCAATCTTGATTTGTACTAATGATGTCAGTATATTGCAGCATACGCTTGCTTCCAAATCAATTTGGAGGCAAGGTCGCCCGGAGTATTATTGATGCCTCAGTTCGGGCAGCGCCTCAGTTCATAGTAGAATTTGTTCATTACTCATCTTACAACAGACACTCCCCGGTCAAATCCATCGACAGGGGAGTGTCTGTTTCCGCCATTTGGGGGATGAATTGCCTCGGTAACTTGCCTTATGGCGGATATTTTTGTATGATAGTAGTGTAGCAGCGTGTATTCATAGCATTCTTACTGTTGTAATACCGTGTGCGGGAGGAAGACAATGATAAGACATATCCTTGTGCCTCTCGATGGTTCTTCGTTGGCCGAGTGCGTCCTGCCCCATGCCATGGCAATTGCCCTCGCAAACAATGCCCGTATCACCCTACTTCACGTTCTCGAACGTCCATCGAAATCCACTGGCAGCCTTACGATTGATCCATTGGAATGGCAAATTAAGAAACGCGAAGGCGCGGCCTATCTCGAAAAGGTCAGCGTGCTTCTAACCGGCTCGGGCGTGTTGATTGAAAGCGTTATCGGCGAAGGCCAATCTGCTGAATATATTATCGACTATGCCATCAACAATGCCATCGACCTGATCGCCTTAAGTTCGCACGGGCGCAGCGGATTGAGCGGGTGGAATGTTAGCGGTGTGGTGCAGAAAATTATCCTGCGTTCTTACAAATCCATCTTGTTGGTGCGCGCTTATAAAATATCCCGTATCGAATTAAGAGACTTGCGTTACCGCCACCTGTTTGTTGGCCTTGATTGTTCCCCGCGTTCCGAATATATCCTGCCTCTGGCAACGGCTATGGCGCAATTTTTTAACGCCCACTTTACAATCGGGACGGTTGTTCGCAAGCCGGGGTTTATTAATCGTTTTCCCCTTTCGGAAGAAGAAATTGAAACCATTGCGCGTATTTCAGATCGAAATGTGCAAATTGCCCGTCATTATTTCGAGCAACTGACTGCGCAGTTTGCGCCACAGGGTATAGACTTGCAAACCCGTCTCCACGCCGGGGATAACGTCATTAGCGCCCTGCACGACATGGTGGCTGAATCAGGCGCAGACCTGGTGATGCTGGTTGCCCATGGCCGCTCTGGTGACCCGCGTTTTGCGTATGGCAGTGTTGCCACGAGTTTTATTGCTTACGGAACGACAGCATTGCTAATCATGCAAGACCTGGCAAGCGATGAAGTAAAGCAGACCGAGGCGGAATTGGCGGCGCGCGAAACCTGGGGGCATTGAAATGCTCAATAAAATAGCCGTTGGCCGGCAGGGGCAAAGCGCTCCGTCTGTTGCCGCCCGCGACCAACTGGAAGAACTGGCCGTCGATCTTGCGCGCATCTTTTCTGAAGCAGTTCCCCGGCAAGGCAAATTTTTCATTCCGCAGCGCCTGCGGGCGCTTGGCCGCTACATGCAAGCCGCGCGTCGCCACTTTGAAGGGGCGATTGAAACCAAGACCGTTGTTCCGCAGGCGGCAGAATGGTTACTCGATAATTACTATGTGATAGAGCAGGCCCTGCGCCAGGTTGAAGAGGACCTGCCTGCCCAATACTACCGGCGCTTGCCAAAGATTGGCGGACAGGCGCGCATCTGGGTTTTGGCCCTGGCGCTGGCTCGTTACAGCCGTAATCGCCTTGAAGCCGGCCAGCTTGTCAGTTTCATCCAGGCGCACCAGGAAAGTTGCCCGTTGACCACCGGCGAGTTGTGGGCATTCCCGGTTATGCTGCGCCTGGCTTCGCTGGAGTTGATTGCCGACGGTCTGGAACTCATTGTCCCGGTTGAACGGGATTTCCCGTCCCCACCCTGCGATCTGCCGACAGACAATGCTCAAGATTTTGGGCTTTCCTACTCGACCCTGGCATTGCCCGCCGAAGAAAGTTTTGTCGCTGCCGGAATCCTTAGCTTGCGCCTGCTGGCGACACAGAATTGGAAAACCTTCTTCGATACAACCAGCCCTGTTGAAAAAATCCTGCGCCAGGATCCAGCCCAGGTTTATGAAGGCATGGACAGCGTTACGCACAGCAGTTATCACAGCGCAATCGAAGAGCTTGCCCAAAACTGCCCATTCTCTGAAATTCAGATTGCTCACACGCTCATCGAGCTTGCCCGCGAAACAGACCGGGGGAAAACCAATCACGTCGGCTATTTTTTAATAGATGAGGGCCGCCGGCAACTCGAGGCGCGTTTAAGTTTTCGAGCGCCGTTGGCTTTGCGCGCGCGTCGCTGGTTGTATCGTTATGCTGAAGCGGTTTATTTGGGAAGTATTGCGGCGCTGACAGCGGGTTTGATCTCCGTTGCGTTTGCTTACGCTTTGGTAGCGGGGATAGGCTTCGGGGCGGTTTTGATCGCGGCAATCCTGGCTGCGCTACCCGTTTCCTCGCTGGCGGTGGGACTGGTTAATTGGCTTGTCGTCCGCATTCTCCCGCCAAGGGTTCTTCCCAAATTGGATTTCAAAACCGGCGTCCCGGCTGAATATCGCACGATGATCGTTATCCCGGCGCTGTTGAGAAATGAGAGCGAAGTGACCGCGCTCCTGGGCCAGCTTGAACTGCACTATCTTGGCAATGAAGACCCTAATTTCGGCTTTGCATTGTTGACCGATTTCACAGACGCCTCCCAAAAAACGCTGCCTGGAGATGAGCGCCTGGTGGAAGCAGCGCTTGCCGGGGTCAACCGGCTGAACACCCGCTATGGGCAGAAAATGCGCCGCCCGTTTTACCTGTTTCACCGTGAACGGAAATGGAATCCGCGCGAGAATTGCTGGATGGGTTGGGAACGAAAGCGTGGAAAACTGACTGAATTTAATGCGCTGTTGAGGGGCGAAAAGACCGGGTTTGTTGTTCAGGAAGGCGATCTGGACTTTTTGCGGGGCGCGCGCTTTGTGATCACGCTTGACACCGATACGATTTTGCCCCGTGAAAGCGCGCGCCGGCTGGTGGGTACTTTGGCGCACCCACTTAATCGCGCTGAATTCGATGCTGGTGGACAGGTGACGCGCGGCTATGTTGTTTTGCAGCCGCGCGTTCAGGTGCGCCCGGTTATGGCGAACCAGTCGCTCTTTACGCGTGTCTATTCTGGCGACACGGTACTTGACCTTTATACCCGCGCGGTGTCGGATGTCTATCATGATCTCTTTGGCGAAGGCAGTTATGTCGGCAAAGGCATTTACGATGCAGCCTCTTTTGAGCGCTGCCTGCGTGGACATGTGCCTGACAATGCCATCTTGAGTCACGACCTGTTTGAAGGAATCCACGGGCGCTGCGGGCTGGTTACAGATGTGGTTTTATTTGAAGACTACCCGACCCATTACCTGGCGCAATCTCACCGCACTCACCGCTGGGTGCGCGGCGACTGGCAGTTGCTGCCCTGGCTGGGCCGATATGTTCCCGATCAGTCAGGGAATAAAATTAAAAGCGATTTTTCGATGATCGACCGCTGGAAGATGTTGGACAATATGCGCCGCAGCCTGGTACCTGGCGCAGTGCTGGTGATGCTGGTGTTTGGCTGGTTGTTTATTCCTGGTAATACGATTCTATGGGAAATATTGGCCTTTGGCATGTACTTGCTGGCGGTGTTGAGCGGGGTATTCGATAGCATGAGACGCCACAAGGGAGATTTCCCCGAAACCAGCGCGCAGCCTTTTCGGCAGGCGGCCCTGCGCGTTCTGCTTGAGATGGTTTTCCTGCCACACCGCGCCTTTATCAACGCTGATGCTATTGGTTCCACCCTGGTGCGGTTGCTATTTACCCGTAAACGCTTGCTGCAATGGGTGACAGCCGCGCACACGATCAGCGCTTTTGGGCGCGAACTTAAGTTCAGGGTTGCCTGGGACGAAATGGTCTGGGCGGTATTCCTGGGCGGTGGACTCCTGTTGGGGATCAGTGTTGTACGCCCCTCACACTTGCTGCCTCTGGCGCTGCCGCTTGTGATTGCGTGGATGGCGTCGCCTGTGGTTGCTACACTTATCAGCCGCCCGAGGAAACGCGCCGTTCAAAAACTAACCGCGACGGAGGAGCAACGTTTGCGTTTGCTGGCCCGTTCGACGTGGTTGTATTTTGAGCACTTTGTCACGCCCGAAGACCATTGGCTGCCCCCCGATCATTTCCAGGAAGAGCCGCGTGGCGCTGTGGCGCACAGCACGTCGCCCACGAATATTGGGCTGATGCTGCTTTCCACGCTGGCAGCTTATGACCTGGGCTATATCAATACCCAGGAGCTGGCCTTGCGCTTATCGAATGCTTTTGACAGCCTGGATGCGCTCGAAAAAGTGCGCGGGCACCTGCTCAATTGGTACGATACACGCACGCTGACGCCTCTCCCGCCTCGCTATGTTTCCACGGTGGATAGCGGCAACTTCGCCGCCAGCCTGGTTGCGCTGCGCCAGGGCTGCCACGAAGTCGCTGGCCAGCCGGTTGTCAATTGGAAAGGTTTGCTGGATACGATCGATGTGCTGATGGATGCCATTGAACAGGCTCAGTTTGGCGAATCCGCTGCCAGGCTGCGCGCGGCTATCAGCACTGTGCGCGGCCATGCTGAAGGCTTGCTCAATGTCCGCGTGTGTTCGCCGGAAATGCTCAAACATCTTTTGGATGACGAGCGCGCCGGTATCGAAAAACTGCTCGTGGAATTGGTCGAATTTTCGTCTGAACAAATTGACCCGCTTACGCTTCAAACGCTCTACACCTGGGCCGACCGTCTGCGCAGCCACCTGCAGGGGATACGGCGTACTTTACAGGTTCTCCACCCCTGGGCATTGACCCTGGGTGCTGCGCCGCCCTCGATCGCTGCCAGGCTGGTTGTTGATCCTGAGTTCGTAGCGGCTTGGGACGGCTTGCAGCGCACCTTCGTATTTTGCCCGCCCTTGCAGGATATTCCGGATGTTTGCGCGCGGGCGCTGGAGAAACTCGATGTTTTGATGAAGTTTTTTACTTCGGACCATGAAGTTCTGGCCTGGGCTGAAAAGTTTTCACAGGAATTGCAAGCTGCCAGCGCAACCGCCGAAGAAATGCTTGCAGAATTTACAAACTTGATCGGAAGAATTAATTCCTATCTCAATGCGATGCATTTTGGGTTTCTATATGAGTCTGGCCGCCAGGTCTTCCACATTGGCTACAACGTCGAGACAGGCCAACTTGACCCCAACTATTACGATTTGCTTGCTTCTGAGTGTCGCATCGCCAGCCTGTATGCAATCGCAGCAGGTGATGTGCCGCAGAGTCACTGGCTGCACCTTGCGCGCCCGCTCACCCGCGTAGACAGTACGCGCGCCCTGCTTTCCTGGAGCGGCACAATGTTTGAATATCTGATGCCCATGCTGTTGGTGGAGAGCTATCCCGAAACGCTCCTTCATCAGAGCTGTTATGCTGCGGTCGAGCATCAGCGGGATTACGCCCGCCAGAAAAAATTGCCGTGCTGGGGCATTTCCGAATCCAGCTATTATCACTTCGATGCCAACCAGACCTACCAATACCGCGCTTTTGGCGCGCCAAAGTTGGGCTACAAGCGCGGGCTTTCTGAAGACCTGGTGGTCACGCCTTATGCTTCCGTGCTGGCGCTCCCGATTGCGCCGCGGGCAGTTTTGGAAAACCTCGACAATTTTGCCAGCCTGCAAATGTTCGGCTTGTACGGGCTTTACGAATCGGTTGACTTTACCCCGGAACGGCTCGGCGCAGGTGTGGAATATGCGCGGGTGCGCACCTACATGGCTCACCATCAGGGCATGATCTTGCTGACGCTTGCGAACCGCTTTGGCAAAAGCATGGTTCTCCGTTTGCATAGCGATCCGCGCATCAAAGGCGTCGAACTCCTGCTTCAGGAACGAGTCCCAACCCGCGCCCCGACCGAACGCCCTCATCCGCAGGAGGTGCGCGACATGAACATTAGCCTGGGTTCGATTTCGGTCGAACCTTGGGAAGTTTCTCCTGCTGCGCCATATCCACAAGTACACACGCTGACCAACGGTCATTACAATTTGCTTATCACTGCTGCCGGAACCGGGTTCAGCAGTTGGGGGCATGTCGACCTGACACGCTGGCGGGCAGACCCGACTTTCGATGCCCTGGGAACCTGGATTTACGTACAAGACCGCCAGGACGGCAGCCTTTGGTCTGTTGCGCACCAGCCGATTGGCAAACCCGCACAGACCGGGAAAGTGAATTTTCATCCTCACAAAGTTGTATTCGAGCGCCGCGAAGGCGATATTTCGATGAACACGACAATCGCTATCGCTGCCGATGATGATGTGGAAATTCGCCAGGTCAATATTACCAATCATGGAGATGCCGCGCGGCAACTGGCGCTTACCAGTTACGCCGAAATGGTGCTTGCGCCGCAAAGCACCGACCGGCGACATCCGGCCTTCAATAAGTTGTTCATCGAAAGTGAGTATATTCCCAAAGAAAACCTGTTGCTTTTCCGCCGCCGCCCGCGCTCGGCAAACGAGAAAGCAGTTTATGTGGTTCATTTTGTGGCAGGCAGTCAGGAAAATATTGTTCTCAGCGGCATCCAAACCGACCGGGCGCGTTTCCTCGGGCGCGGCGGTTCAGCGCGCAAACCAGCTTTTAAACTCATACGCCCTCCCGGTCCGGCCAGGGATGCTACCAAAGAGCAAACCGTTCCGTTGGATGGGATCCGTTTGGCGACGCTCGATCCCATTTGCGCCATGCAGGTGCAGCTTGACCTGTTGCCATATGAGACAGTCCATCTTGCCTTTATTACCCTGGCGGCCGTCACGCGCAAAGAAGCCATAGACCTGGCGAGGCGTTACCGGCGTTGGTCACGCATCTCCCGCGCAATCGAAGAAGCTTTTTCTGAATCAGCTCGTGAACTGGCCTACCTGTCGCTTGATTCAATGAAAATTGTGCGCATCCAAAAACTACTCTCGGCCTTGCTATATCCCTGCCTGCCCTTGCGCGCTGATGCGGCAACCCTGGGGTCAAACACACTCAGCCAGCCGGGCTTATGGTCGTTTTCGATCAGCGGCGATTACCCGATCCTTCTGGTGCGCCTGAAGACTGACAGCGATATTGAACTGCTTGCTGAATTGCTGCAAGCCCATACATACTGGCGGCGGCGCGGATTGATGATCGACCTGGTTATTTTAAATCGCCGCGAAACCAGTTACGACAATGATTACAGCGGGCAAATTGGCCGCCTGCTGGAGCGGACCGCCAGTCAAAGCCTGGTGAACCAGCGCGGCGGCATTTTTGTTTTACGCGAAGACCAGATGAGTGAGGCCGAACGCGCCCTGCTTGCCAGTGTTGCCCGTGTGGTGCTGGATGGTGAAAATGGCCTGCTCGAACGTCAGTTGGATAAACTGGATGCCCAACCTGTGCGCCTGCCGCGATTTGTTTCCGTTCAACCGGCATTGCCTGTTCCCGAGCCTGATTCTGTCCGCTTCGACCGCCCCCCTGACCTGCTCTTTGACAATGGGCTGGGAGGCTTTACCCCGGACGGCCGCGAATACATCATCAACCTGCGCCCCGGTGACTGGACCCCTGCGCCGTGGTGCAATGTGATCGCCACGCCTGAGTTTGGTTTTCTGGTTTCGGAGAGCGGTTTTGGCTGCACCTGGGCGCACAATAGCGGCGAAAACCGTCTGACTCCCTGGACCAACGACCCGGTGAGCGATACACCTGCCGAGGTGCTGTACTTGCGCGACGAAGACACCGGCCAGGTCTGGACTCCTACACCCCTGCCGGCGCGCGCCGAAACGACCTACCGCATCACCCATGGGGCAGGGTATTCCATCTTTGCGAACGCGAGCCACGGCCTGGAACAAAGCTTGCGGGTATTTGCCGTCCCCACCAAACCGGTTAAAGTGATTCAGCTGCGAATCAAGAATACAACCTCTCGTATGCGCCGTATCACAACCACCTATTACGCGGAGTGGGTGCTGGGTACTACGCGTGAAGAAAGCGCGCCTCATATCATCCCGGAATTTGCATCCAGCCAGTTTGCCTTACTGGCGCGCAACCCCTATAACACCGACTACGGCCAGCGGGTGGCCTTCCTGGCGGCTACCCGCGAAATTCACGGCGTGACCACTGATCGCGCTGAGTTTTTAGGGCGGCACGGTTCTTATGCCTGTCCGGCCGCGCTTGAGCGGGTTGGCATAACCCCCAACATCAGCCCTGGCGCAGACCCCTGCGCAGCGGTGCAATCCTTGCTCTGGCTTGAACCGGGCGCCGAAAAGGAGGTCACCTTCCTGCTCGGCCAGGGAGCTGACCGGGCCGAAGCCGAGCAGCTTATCCGCCATTATCAGGATTTCAGCAACGTACAATTGGCCTGGGACAGCCTGGCCGCATTCTGGGACGATATTCTTGGCCAGATCCAAATCAGGACTCCTGAACCGGCCTTTGATATTCTGCTGAATCGCTGGCTGCTTTACCAATCGCTGGCCTGTCGCATCTGGGGCCGAACAGCGTTCTATCAGTCCAGCGGCGCCTTCGGGTTCCGCGACCAGTTGCAGGATGCGATGGCGCTTGTCTACAGTCTGCCGGCTGATGCGCGCAAACACATCCTCAGGGCTGCCGCTCACCAGTTCGAGCAAGGCGACGTTTTGCACTGGTGGCACCCTCCGCTAGGACGCGGCATCCGCACGCGTTGTTCAGATAACCTGCTCTGGCTGCCGTTCGTGACGGCCCATTATGTTCAGGCCACCGGCGACACTGCTATTTTGAATGAGCAGATTCCCTACCTTTCAGGTGAGCCGTTGGAAAAAGGTGAACACGAACGCTACGGACAATTCTTCTCAACCCAGAGCGGCACATTATATGAACACTGCCTGCGCGCCCTGGAGAAGGGCATTACCCGTGGCGCGCACAACCTTCCCCTGATTGGTGCGCACGACTGGAACGATGGCTTGAGCCGTGTCGGCAAAGGCGGCCAGGGAGAGAGCGTTTGGCTGGGCTGGTTCATCCACGCCGCGCTGACAAATTTTGCTGAAATTTGCGATTCGTATGGGGACAAGGAAAAAATGGATATTCTCCGCGCCCAGGCGGAAGAGTTCCGCCTGGCGCTCGAGGCAAATGCCTGGGATGGCGAGTGGTATTTGCGCGCTTTCTTCGACGATGGCGAACCGCTTGGCTCAGCTGCGAACAGCGAATGCCAGATCGATTCGATTGCCCAATCGTGGGCTGTCATCTCGGGGGCGGCAGACTCGGCGCGCGCCAGGACAGCCATGCAATCGGTCTACCGTCAGCTTGTTCGACATGAGGACGGTTTGGTCCAGCTTTTTAATCCACCATTTGAGCGTATTGCGCGCGATCCTGGCTATATCAAGGGCTACCCGCCAGGTATTCGAGAGAACGGCGGGCAATATACTCATGCCGCGCTGTGGACGATCTGGGCCTTCGCTCAATTGGGTGAAAATGAGCGCGCGGCAGAATTATTTCGGCTGATTAATCCCATCTATCACACCGATTTACCTGAAAAAATTCAGCGTTACCGCGTGGAACCCTATGTCGTGGCTGCTGATGTATACAGTGTGGCCCCATTTAATGGGCGCGGCGGCTGGACGTGGTACACCGGTTCTGCCAGTTGGATGTACCGGCTGGGGATCGAACAGATCCTCGGCATTCGCAAACGAGGCGACGAACTCCATATCTCACCCTGTATTCCTATCGAGTGGAGTGGTTTTGAAGTCGATTATGTTTTTGGCGCTGAGAAGTATCATATTGTTGTCAAAGGTATCCAAGAAGGCCGGGCCAAAAGATACGAGATGTTCGTAAACGGCAAAAAAGCCGAAAACGGGGTGGTGAAACTTGGCGCATCGGGGATGGATTCGTAATTAGTTTTTTGTGCGAGCGGCCAACGCTTTTGGGTGACAAACATCTTTTTAATGAATGACACCTGTCATATTCAAAAAAAAGAATATGTTGTACAATACATTCATGAGCACGAATGTAACCATTCCAGAACTATCTGAAAAAATAGCCGATGTATTGCAGGTGATTAGTCCGCCTGCGCGTATTGCCATCCTGCTTTCCATCGGGCGAAGTGAAGCCTGCGTGTGTCATCTCGAAGCCATTCTTGGCTGGCGTCAGGCCTATATATCCCAACACCTCATGGCGCTGCGTAAAGCCGACATCTTGCAAGACCGCCGCGAGGGGCGTTATGTTTATTACCGCCTGAAAGACATGGGTATCCTTGCCCTGGTGCGGGATGCCGCTGTCTTGAGCGGCCTGCCCCTCAGCAGTGTGGACGCATTGACCAATATTTCACCGGGTTCGAGTTGTGAATGTCCGCATTGCGGCCCGGAACTGATCGTCATCCAGGCCAGCAACCAATAAGATACCCATGAATACCCCAACCGGCGTTCCCCAACCCGCCTCACTGGACTCGCAAAACCACCTGGTTTTGCCCCCCGAGATCTTGCAAGACTTCGGCCTGGAGCCCGGCGCAGAACTCTCGCTGCGCATCACACCCGAAGGAGTCGTGCTGCGCCCGCCGCTTTCGCAACTGCGCAAAGTCTACATCGAACCGACCAGCCGCTGCAACTTCTCCTGCCGTACCTGCATCCGCAATGCCTGGGGTGAGACGCAGGGCGCAATGTCGGCAGAAACATTTGAACACATCTTGAATGTCTTGAATGGACTCAAGACCAGGCCTTCGGTTTTCTTTGGCGGATTCGGCGAACCACTGACCCACCCGCAGATTGTCGAGATGGTGCGCGAGACGGCCACACTGGCTTCACGGGTGGAACTGATCACCAACGGCGCTTTACTCAGCGCTGAACTCACCAGAGGTCTGATCGAGGCCGGTCTCGACACGTTGTGGGTCTCCCTGGACGGCGCTTCTGCTGAAAGTTTTGCGGACGTGCGACAGAGCGAATCCTTCCGCGAGATTTTGGGCAACATCACCCGCTACCGTGAGTTGTATCGTCAATTGCACGGGGGCACAGCCGATATCGGTGCGGTATTTGTGGCAATGAAGCGCAACATTGACGAACTGCCAAAGTTGCTCGATCTGAGCTCACGAGTAGGAATCAGCCGTTACATGGTCACCAATATCCTGCCCTACACGCCTGAGATGTGCGATGAAGTGCTCTACCATCGTTCGATCGAGCGGGTCGCCTGGCAGGCCTCGCCCTGGCATCCGCGGGTCAACATGCCTGAGATCGATCTTAACCAGACCACGCGTGAGGCGCTCTTTAGCGCCTGGGCCACCCGGCCGGGCGTGATGTTCAAACGCCATGACCGCTGTCCGTTCGTTGAGCAGCGCTCGGTTTCGGTCAGTTGGGATGGCTACGTCAGCCCCTGTCTGGCCCTGCTCCATTCGCACGAAAGTTACTTGTTTGACAAGAAACGCACCGTCAGCCACTGGCGGATCGGCAATATCAATGAAACCCCACTGACAGAACTCTGGAACCTGCCGGAATATCAACGTTTCCGCGAACGGGTCGAAATATTTGACTTTTCACCCTGCGCTTATTGCTCCAGTTGCGAAATGGCCGAAGCCAACCAGGAAGATTGCTTCGGCAACACCTTCCCGGCTTGCGGCGGCTGTCTGTGGGCCCAGGGCATTATTCAGTGCCCGTAAAAAGCGGACTCCAAAGCCTCCTGACTTTGGAAAAAAAATCAGATAATGAATAGTCCAAAATCGGGAGATTTTGGACTCCGAAAAGAGAAATAATGGATTTCATCCTTCAATTGTTTTATAGCGGACTCGGCAACCTGGCATCCTATCTGGCGGCGCATGTGCTGCTCTGCCTGCTGCCCGCTTTTTATATCGCCGGGGCAATGACGGCCCTCATCCCCAAAGAGACGGTCACGCGCTTTTTGGGGCGCACCACGCCCAAGTGGATCTCGTACCCGGCTTCAGCCGCGGCGGGCTTTCTTCTGGCGGTCTGCTCCTGCACGGTCATTCCCTTATTCGCGGGAATCTACAAAAAGGGTGCGGGCATCGGCCCGGCCATCACCTTCCTGTTCGTTGCCCCTGCGGTCAATATTTTGGCGTTGGTCTATACCGGAAAGATCCTCGGCATGGACCTGGCGATCGCGCGGCTGGTGCTTTCGCTGGCTTTTGGGATCGGGATTGGTGTCATCATGGCTTTGATCTTCAGCAAGGAAGACGCCGAACATGATGCCGCGACCGATGCGATGTTCGCCGGGCAGGCTGCCATGCGCCGCGCGGCGGTGATCTTCATGCTGGTGCTGGTGATCCTGCTGGTGGCCGGAACCTTCCAATTTGACTTTTTGACCCACACCTACGCCTCCTTCACCCTGCCAATCAGCGGCGTGGATACCTTCCAAAATTGGCTGGCCCAGCTCGTGCCGTTTGACCCGACCAAAGGCGAAGAGGGCGTCACCGCCCAGGGCGCAATCCTGATCGGGATGCTGGCGCTGATCGGGGTTGCATCCTGGAAGGGAATCGAAAACATCTTCGACGGTTTCAACGCCTGGACGTGGGCTTCGCTGGCGCTGGTCGGTCTTACCCTGCTGATTGCCGCCCTGAAAGTAAATCCCATTTCCGGCGGGGTGACGCTGGCCCTGACCGGAAAATTCTTCGGCGTGCTGCTGACGACCGTTACCCTGGGCTGGATGGTCAAGTCCCAACTGAGCGAAGACGAGAACCGTGAATTCCTGTGGGAGTCGTGGAAATTCGTCAAGCAGATTTTTCCGCTGCTGATCGTGGGCGTGTTCGCGGTCGGCGTCATCCGTGAGTTAATTCAGCCCGAATGGATTCAAGCGCTGGCTGGTAGCAACACCCTGCTCGGCAACTTCGTCGGCGTGGTCTTTGGCGTGTTCATGTACTTCCCGACCCTGGTCGAAGTGCCGATCGCGCAGATGTTTCTCTCGCTGGGAATGCACCGCGGCCCGCTGCTGGCCTATCTCATCTCTGACCCGGAACTCAGCCTGCAAAGCATCCTGATCACTGCCACGATCATCGGGCGTGTGCGCGCCTGGGTCTATGTCGGCTGGGTGGCGTTATTTAGCACCCTGGCAGGCCTGCTCTACGGCGCATGGGTGGACGGGATGAGTCTCGGCGCGGTCAGCCTTATCCTGCTTGGCACGCTGGCACTTTTATCGGGAATATTGTGGTTGGCAGGCAAATACAAAAAGGTAGACACCCAACCTGCCGCCATTCATTAGGCAACCTTTTACTTGGTAAGGAGAATTTACGATGATTGTCTCGACAAAACCAACCACTGCCTGGGCGCAGGTCAACGAAAATGGGGATTTGGTTATCCCCAAAGATGTCGCCGCGCGCTACGGTCTGAATCCCGGCGCGAAAGTGCGCCTCGATGAAGGCAAAAACCTGGTGCGTATGCATCGTCCCGTGACCCACCTAACCAAAATCTACATCGAGCCAACCATCGCCTGCAACCTGGATTGCATCACCTGTTTTCGAAATGCCTGGCACGAAGCCGACGGCAAGATGAGTGAGGAAACTTTCCAGGCCATTTTTGAGGGATTAAAGCAGCTCGATCCCATTCCGGATGTTTATTTCGGAGGGATTGGCGAGCCGCTTTTCCACCCGCGCACGCTGGAATGGGTTAAACAGGTCAAGACTCTGGGTGTAAAGGTGGAGCTGATCACCAACGCCACCATGCTCAACGAAAAGATCTCGCGCAAACTGATCGACAGCGGACTGGATGTGCTCTGGGTTTCGCTGGATGGCGCAACGCCCGAAACCTATGCCGATATTCGCATTGGTGCCGAATTGTCGCACATCTTGAACAACCTGCGCAAGTTCAACTCCATGCGCAAGGGCGGGCACTTCCCGCACCCGGAACTGGGCATTGCCTTCGTGGCGATGAAGCGCAACATTCAGGACCTGCCCAAAATTATCCGTATCGGGCGCAGTTTGCGGGCCAAACATTTTTCGGTCAGCAACATCCAACCGGCTACGGATGATATGCAAAAGGAGCGGCTGTATGATAACTCCCTGCGCAATACGGCCTACATGAATTCGCCCAGTACACCCAATTTGAGCCTGCCCAAAATGGATTTTACCGAAGAAACCCGCGAAGCCCTGTTCGATGCCTTCAACAGCGGTTGCAATGTCAACTTTGCGGGCAATAACTGGGGCGGCGCAAGCGATGTGTGTAATTTTGTCGAGAGCGGCACGATGTCGATCAATTTCCGCGGCGAGGCTGCTCCGTGCTGGCCGCTGATGCACACGCATGACACTTTCCTGCACAACAAACCGCATCGCAACTACCAGCACATCATCGGCAATGTCAGCGAACGCTCGCTCGAAGCGCTGTGGCTGGATGAAGAATACGTTGCCTACCGTGAGCGGCTGCACAATTTTGTTTTTGCGCCTTGCACCTTCTGCGGCGGATGTGATTTATCGGAAGTAAACGTCGAGGACTGCATGAGTAATCCCGGTCCGGTCTGCGGAGTCTGTCTTTGGGCGCAGGGCGCGATTCAGTGTCCGTGAGATTCGGTATCAGGTGGTTGTTGATTTGATCGGTTAGCCGGTTTTTTTGTCCGTGGTCTATCGTCCATGGTCGGTTTTGCATAATTCATAATTTTCAGGAGGTTTCAAAATGCTCACCATCAAAGTTCTCGGTTCTGGCTGCGCCAACTGCAAACGACTGGAGCAAATTGCGCACAAGGTTGTCGATGAAATGTCACTGGACGCGGAAATTGTCAAGGTGACAGATTACAAAGACATCATGGCCTACAACATTCTCTCGACCCCTGGTCTGGTGGTCAATGAAAAGCTCGTCTCCTACGGGCGCATTCCAACCCCGGCGGAAGTATCCACTTGGCTGGCAGATGCGCTGAACTAATGTCATTGCGAGCGTGTCTTGCGAAGCAATCTCCCGTCAAGCGGGTCGATCTTGTGGTTAGGTTTATGCCATTTAAACGGAGATTGCTTCAGTCGCTACGCTCCCTCGCACTGACATGGATGAAGCCATGAAAAAAGCCTTATTCCTTTGCACCGGTAACTCGTGCCGCTCGCAGATGGCGGAGGCGATCGTCAATGCCCGTCTCGGCAGCGAGTGGAAGGCCGCCAGCGCCGGTACCAAACCGGCGGGTTACATCCATCCCAAGGCGATGGCAGCGCTCTCCGAAATCGGGATCCGGCACGAGGGGCGTTCGAAACTGGCCGATGAATTTCGAGGCGTGGATTTTGATCTGGTGGTGACAGTCTGCGATTCAGCCGCTGAAGAATGTCCCATTTGGCTTGGGGAAGGCAAAAAAATTCATCATAGTTTTCCAGACCCGGCTAAAATGGATGATATGGATGATTTTCGCAAGGTGCGCGACGCGATCGAACGCGAAATCATCAAATTATTGAACTCCGAAGTCTCTTGATTTCAACCAATTTATATGGAGGAAACATGAAGCAAGAAACCAGCCTTACCAAACAACTTTCCTTTCTCGATCGCTACCTGACCCTGTGGATTTTCGCGGCGATGGCGGTCGGCGTGGGGATCGGCTTTTTGTTCCCGCAGGGCGTTCAGCAGTTCAATGACGCTGTTTCGGTGGGAACAACCAACATCCCGATTGCGATCGGGTTGATCCTGATGATGTACCCGCCTTTTGCCAAAGTGAAATACGAGGAACTAGGGGATGTCTTTCGTAACAAAAAAATTCTGTCTCTCTCCTTGATCCAAAACTGGGTGATCGGGCCGATTTTGATGTTTGCGCTGGCGATCATTTTCCTGCGCGGGTATCCCGAATACATGGCCGGGTTGATCATGATCGGCCTGGCGCGCTGTATTGCGATGGTTATCGTTTGGAATGAACTGGCCCATGGCGATACCGAATATGCCGCCGGATTGGTGGCCTTCAACAGCGTCTTCCAGGTTTTGTTTTACAGCGTCTACGCCTGGGTTTTTATTACCGTTTTGCCGCCCCTGTTTGGGATGAGCGGCGCAGTAGTTGAGATAACCATCAGGCAGATCGCTGAAAGCGTCTTCATATATCTGGGCATTCCATTCCTGGCCGGGTTCCTGACGCGCTTCGCGCTGGTGCGGATCAAAGGCAAGGAGTGGTATCACAAAGAGTTTGTGCCAAAAATCAGCCCATTGACCCTGATCGCCCTGCTCTTTACGATCGTGGTTATGTTCAGCCTAAAAGGCAACCTGATTGTGCAAATTCCGGGCGATGTGGTTCGGATCGCCATCCCACTCTTGATCTATTTTCTCGTCATGTTCCTGGTTTCGTTTTGGATGGGTCATCGCCTGGGCGCGGACTACTCCAAGACAACCACACTGGCATTCACTGCCGCCAGCAACAACTTTGAACTGGCGATCGCCGTGGCTGTGGCGGTTTTCGGCATCAACAGCGGCGCGGCCTTCGCGGCGGTGATCGGTCCGCTGGTGGAAGTGCCGGTCATGATCGGGCTGGTCAATGTCGCGTTCTTCTTCCAGAAGCGCATGTTTGGCGGAGCGGTTTCAGCCAGCCCTGCGATGCTGGCTGCGGCGCAGGAGGCCTGTCCACCGGATCAGAAATTGGTTAAATAATAGAGTAGTTACCATTACAAACCGCGCCGACACTTTGATGTCGGCGCGGTTTGCATGTCTCTATCCTGCAAGGAAGATGTGCTTTACTTCTCCCCTTCCGTTTTTGGTTTTGAGCCGATCTCTACCATTTGCACCTGCACCTGGTAGCGTTTCTCGCCGATGGTAATCTTGCCCATGGTGTAATAACCCTTTGAGCCGGTCTTGAACTCCTTTGGATCAGCGGTCATCAGCCCTACCAGTTGGCTGTCTTGCTTGAATTCAACAGTGATCATATCGATTTCTCCTTTTTTCTAATTTTACTCCACCTGACGCAGAGACCTGTCACGGGAATTCCTAAAGAGCCTTTGATCAGGCGCGAAGGAAGATTTGCAGGTTTTGATATACTTAATATGTGAAACTTCGACTTCGCTTGATCTTTTTTGCCATTCTGCTCTTTTTGGCGATGACGGTCTACTCTAATTTTAAAGAGAGAAAACAATCCATTCCATGACAGCCTTTATCGATCCGCCATCTGGAGTTCCTTTACCCTTGCGTCTTGCCATTTTGCTGGCTGAGAAAATGACTGGCCGGCTTATGTTGCCTGCGCGTATCCTGGCTTGGTATCCGCGCGCCGCGATCGGCTCTGGTCTGCTTGAGTCGCTGGTTGCCCATCGCGATGGCCGCCTGGATGAGCGAATGCTCAAGCTGGTTCGCATGTCCGCTTCTTTTGCGACGGAGTGCCCCTTTTGTATAGATATGAATTCATATGATTACGAAAAATTAGGGGTTACGCCTGATGAAGTGCAGGCTTTGCGCGGGCAGTCTCTTTTGGATGAAATTACCAGCTTCTCAGCGCGTGAACGGCTGGCCGTCCGGTATGCCCGCCTGGTTTCTCAGACGCCGCTTAAATTTGACCCACAGTTTATAGCGCAATTAAAAGACAACTTCACCGAACGTGAAATCGTCATTTTGGCTTCGACCGCGGCGCAGGTTAACTATTGGGCGCGTCTTATCCAGGCGCTGGGCATCCCGCCTGCCGGATTTACAGAAGGAGATTGAGTTTATTGAACAACTTTGAAGCTTGGGTCAGAACGGCTGGGTTATTTCACTCAGCCGGTTTCTTGTTCAGGTTGGCGATCCAACTGAAGAAAATACTCAAGAAATACAATCCGATCATGGGCAGCATGACCAGGGCCATGTTGACCGGGTCAATGGTAGGTGTGATGGCAGCAGATAGGAGCGCGATCAAAATAATGGCGATCCGCCAGTTTTGCAGCAGCATTTTGGGTTTGACCAACCCCATGCCTGACAGGGCGAAAATTATCAGTGGAAACTGAAAGGCAACGCCGATCCAGAACATCAGGCCGGTTACAAAGCCGATATAAGAAGCCGGGCGCAGACGTGTTTCGATATTTAGAAATTCGAGCAGGAAGGGCAGGGCTGTTGGCATCATCACAAAATAAGCGAAGGCTGCCCCACTGAGAAAGAAGATCAGGGCGGCAGGGATGGCCAACAGGCCGATCAGGCGTGCTTTTGGCATCAATCCGGGAGCGGCGTATAGCCAAATTTCAAAAGCGATGTATGGGGTTGCCAGGGCAATACCAGCGAACAGGGCCACGCGCATGAAGACACCGATGGGCTCGGTCACTTCGATGGCCTGTAGTTTGTCCAGACCGCCGATGGGCGTGGAGATGTAGTTCAGCATATCTTCGGCAAAATAGAGCGAAATCGACACCGCCACTATAACGGCCAGCAGGGCGCGCCCCAGGTGTTTACGAATTTCGTCCAGGTGTTCCAGAATCTCTTCCGGGTTTTGAACAGCATCTGTAAAGGCATCCAGCGCCGGGCGTTCTTCGGGGACTTCCGCGAAGAAGTTGAAGATTCGTCCGCGTTGGATGCGCTCTATGAGCGGGCGAAACAACCAGCCGAGGAAGCGTCCCGCCAGCCGAAAGGGCAGCATAAGCAGCCAGCCGAGAAGCCGCAGGGGAGCAATAAGGATATTTTTCATCGATTATTCCCCATCTTTCGGCGTTTTGAGTTCCGGGTCGCTGTCTGTTTTTTCTGTGGGCGGAGTAGGTGGAGATTCTTGTTGCAATGTTTTCGGTTTTGCTTCGGAAGAATCAAAAACCTGTTTTTCGTCGAAAGAACGCGCCAGGCTGCCGCCGATCGATTTTGTCTGCTCGTTTACCTGGCTGCCAATTTGCTGTATTTCTTTTTGAAATTCTTCAAGGTTGGCTTCGCGCATCAAGTTGCGCGGCAGGTTTTTGAGTTCATCGCTGGTTCTTGTCAGCAGTTTATAGGTTGGCGAATGCACTAGGCGGTTAAGCCATTTCCCCAGGTTTTTACCTGTGGAGGCCATCTCTTTTGGCCCGAAGAGAATCAGGATAAGCAAAACGATCAGGAATAATTCACCAACGCCGATACCAAGTATTTCCATTAAATATGCCGCTTTCTTTCTCTGGGGTATTTACTATGCTGCCTGTGATTTTAACCGATGTTTCCAGCTTAAAAGGAATATCTTCCCAGATAGATGCTGATCGCCACGATTAGCGCGCAGGTCAGCAGGCAGGCAATGATGAGTATCATCAGGCATCCTGGCAGGTAATGGCGCGCCAGGATCCAGTAGTTGTAGGCCCAGGCCGCTTTTTGGGCAATTGGCTGGGCGCGACGCAGGCCGCTGGTAAGCATTTCGGTTTCGCGCTGGCGGCGCTCAAGCGTCTTCTCATCCAAGCGCACACTGGCTGCGGCGCTGAAAGGATCGCGTGGCATGGGTGGCTCTGGTGTGGTTTGTGGGCTTCGTTTGCTGCGTAGGCGGGGTGGAATTGTCAGTGCTGCGCCGCAATACGGGCAGGGCATAACTTCCTCGCCCGGTTCGGCAGTTACCGGCGCGCCGCAGGCAATGCACTCGAATATTTTGGGCATCGAACCTCTCTGTTTTTGGCTTCGGGGTGTTATTCCAGCGGGAAAAATGGATTCCAGGCAACCTCCCAAGGATGGCCGTCGAGATCGGCAAAGTAACCGCTGTAGCCGCCCCAGAATGTATCTGTCGCCGGCTTGAGCAGGGTTGCCCCGGCAGCAAGAGCCTGGGCAATGACAGCGTCTGCTTCAGCCTTGCTGGCGACATTGTGAGCCAGGGTGATCCCGCCGAAACGGGAGCGCTCGGCGGGCAGGAGTGCGTCTTCCGCCAGTGCTTCGAAGGGGTAGAGTGCCAGCCACGTCCCCTGCAATTGAAAGAAGGCAATGCCTTCGTCTGGTTGGTGGTTGGTTGGCAGTCCGAGCCCGTCCCGGTAGAACCGGATCGATTTCTGCAAGTCGGTCACGCCCAAAGTGATGATGGAAATGTAAGGTTTCATGAGCTTAAGCATACAGCAGACTTATAAAAAAATAAAGGCGAAAGTGGGACCACTTTTCGCCTTGAACGATTTTAGGTTGGGTTATCTTCGCTTTTTGATAAAATTTGCCGCCAGAATGGCGCTGACCACCAGCACCAAACCAATGAGCAGACCCCAGACAGGCGGGATGGATTGGGCTGGCGGCTGGAGCGGAGCCTGACTTGGAACGTTTTCCGCCGAGGCCTGGGTCGCCGTTGCCTCGGGCGCTTCGGAGAGAGATACCACTCCTGGCGTTGGGCTGGCCTGGGCGCTTGGTTCTTCTGCCGGTGTTTTGGTGGCTCTCAACGCCGGCGTTGGCTGGAGCGGGTAGATGGCGTTGACATCTGCCGTTTCGGGTTGGAGTGGTTCGCCCGGGGCGAAAATATCCAGCAAGCCGTTGGTGATAACGAAGCCATCATCGGTGCCAAGCGCCAGTTGCGCAAAACGCAGGTCGAGCGCGAAAATGGCATTTTCACCCAGCACGCTCGCGCCATCGGCGCGAATTTCGATGGCAGTATCCTTATTCAGGCCGACTGCTAGCAGGTCAGGATGACGATATGCCAACGCAAACCAGCGTCCAAAACGGTTATCAGCCAGCATTTGCGGCTGGATGGTGATGTCCACCAGCCCCAGGCCGGGCTGGATATTCGTCTTCCCCCGCCAGAAGGATTGTTGTGTGGCAGCTTCGGCATCCTCGCTCTCGGATGGGGTTGGCGGGTGGGCGGCGTAGAAACTGCTCATCAACGTGGCGGCAGCATTATCAGCCAGGATGGGCTTGCCAGCCAGCCAGTATTCTTTGACCCACTCAGGCGGGGTCATTTTGGATGCATCGCGCCCGACGAAAACGAAGCCGGTTATCTCCTGGCCGGGAGAATCTCCGCTTCCGGTGCTGGCTTTTGCGCCCAGTTTGATCAGCGCATCTGCGTAACGTTGCGCGGTTCGCTGGTTTGCCGCCTTAGATGCGCCGCCATCTGAAATCACCAACAGGTTGGCGTTTTCCCCGCCCGCCAGTTGCAGGAAGCGGGCCAGAATGGCGTTCCCGTCCAGTGAATTGGACAGGTCGCCGGCCAGGATAAGCGCCCCCGCGCCCTCGGGCAGGTTTAGGCCTTCGAAGCGGCGCTCGATCTTTTTCTGTGGGCTGTAAGACAACTGGCCGAATTGTGCCTGGCGAGTTTTTAAGTCGTATGCGAAATTTCCCGGCGAGAGCAGGCTGACCAGGATGTTGCGCGCGCTGACCAGCGGCGGACGACTCTCGGAGACGGGCACGTAACGGACGCCATCGGCAGCGTGATAGGTTTCTGCGTCCAGGATGGTGACAGTGTACAGCCCGAAGACGCCGCGCAGGATTTCGTCATCGGCAATGACGCCCGTATAGGCATCCACACCAACGCCAACGTGAATGACACCCGGCTGCAAAATGGCATTCACCAAACGTCCCAGGCGGGCACGCTGGTGAAAATGCTGGTCCAGTATCGCATTTTGGAGGCCGGAAGGCAAGCCATGCTTTTCAGGACTGTTCCACAAATCTGCTGCGCCAAAGAACAGGGCGCTCTCAGATGCGTAATTGGGGTTATAGCCTGCCAACATGGTAACAGACTGCATTCCACCACCCGCGCTGGTTCCGCCGATAATGGTTCCACTGTGATGGAGTTCCGTTAGCCGCGTTTCGGCTGGGGTATTCGCGAGAATTTCCATCGCGACGGTCTGGTCGCCGCCCAGAATGAAGACAGCGGCCAAATCTTCGCTGAACAGTTTCAGGTGAGCTGCGTCTGAAGCGTCAGCGCGGGTAAAAATCGGAGCCAGCGTCGCTTTGCAGGTCACATCCGGTGGAGCCGCCCGTTTGCAAGCTTCTTCCACTTGAAAGCGGCGCTCTTCTGCGTCTTTGGTGTTGGTCTGGCGTTCTGCCTCGCTGATCTCGATGGCGTTGGTCGAGTAGGTTGGCGCAAGGATGAGAATATTGACCTGCCCTTCGCGGGCATTGGCAACAGCGGCTTGCGAGAACCCGGCATAAACATCGGCATAGCCGCCGCCAATAGGGATGAGAAGGCCGGGGGTATCCTGCGCCAAAACAGGGGAGGAAAGGATAATGGATGAAAGCAGAAGGATGAAGAATAAGTGTTTTTTCATGAGTTAATTTTATAGCGGCGCAGCATTGCTGCGCCGCTTATGCAGGGTTATTTTTTGCCAATTGTATGGCGCGGGTCTAGTGCGTCACGCAAACCGTCGCCGAGATAATTGATGGCCACCACAACGACAAATATTGCCAGGCCGGGGAAGATGGCCGTCCAGGGGGCGGTCAGCATCTGGTTTTGGGTGTTCGAAAGCATGTTGCCCCAGGTGGGAGTGGGTAATTGCACACCGAAGCCGAGATAGGATAAGCCGCTTTCGCTGATGATGGCGCCTGCCAAACCGAGCGTGGCTGAGACGATGATTGGGCTGGCGACGTTGGGCAGGATATGCAGGAAGAGCGTGCGCGCATCGGAGCCACCCAGGGCGCGGCTGGCCTGCACAAATTCACGTTCGCGCAGTTCCAGGGTGGAAGCGCGTACCAGGCGGGCGGTGCCCATCCATGAGAGCGCGCCAATGACGAGTGAAATTGGCAGAAAGGAACCCGCCTGCATGGCGGGCAGGTTGAGCGTTCTCAGGAACATGCCCATTGCGATCAAGACAAACAGGCGTGGAATGGACAGAAAAATTTCGGTGATGCGCATCAGGCTGCTATCAATCCATCCGCCGTAGTAACCGGAAACCAGGCCGACGATTGAACCAAGTACGATGGAAATACCCATGGCGAGCAAACCGACGCTGAGCGAAATCCGACCGCCGTACAAAACGCGCGTGAACATATCGCGGCCCAGATCGTCGGTGCCCATCCAGTTTTGGGCGGAGGGTGGCTGGAAGCGGTTGCGCAGATCTTGTTTGAAGGGGTCGTATTGGGTAACGAGCGGCGCAAAAGCGACCAGCAGGGTAATGACCAACACAACGATACTGCCGCTTAGCGCCATGCTGTGTTTGCGAAAGCGCAGCCAGAAGAAAAGGAACAGGGATTGTTCACGGATGGATTTGGGGGTCAGGGAGGCAGTCATGGGCGTTAACTCAATCGGATGCGCGGGTCGAGCGCGGCGTAGAGAATGTCCACCAGCAGGCTGGAGAGAATGATCAAACCGGAGTAGATGACCAGCACGGCCATAATGACAGGATAGTCGGTTTTGAGTGCGGCGGTGAAATACAACCGTCCAATGCCGGGCCAGGCGAAGATGGTCTCGGTGAAGAGCGCGCCGCCGAAGAGCGAAGGCAGGTCGAGGCCAATCAGGGTCACGAGCGGAATTAACGCATTGCGCATGGCGTGCTTGAAAATGACCCCGCGTTCGCGAAGCCCCTTTGCGCGCGCCGTGCGGACGTAGTCCTCGTGAATGACATCCAGCATTGATGAGCGCATGTAGCGCATATACCCCGCCGCTGAAACCAATGCCAGCATGGTGACGGGCAAAATCAGGTGTTCGATACGGTCAATAAGCGAGAATTCTGCGCCGAGAGTATACATGCCCGACCCGGGCAACAAGGGTGTGCCATCAGGTTTGCGCAGGGTGACGTGAAAAACGATGATGAGTAAAAGTCCAAACCAGAATACCGGCAGTGATTGGCCCGCAAACGCCAGTGTGGTGGTGACATGGTCGAACCAGGTGTATTGCCTTATGGCCGAAAGAATGCCAAGCGGAACGGCGATCAGAAGTGTAACGGCCAGCATGACGCCCATCAGAAGCATGGTATTGGGCAGGCGCTCGCCAATTTCTTGCAATGCCGGACGTTTTGAAACATACGAGTTTCCCCAGTCGCCGCGCAAGGTGTTTCCCAGCCATTTGACATACCGCAATGGCGCGGGGTCGTTGAATCCGTACCTGGCTTCGAGACGGGCAATGTCTTCGGGGGTCATGTCCGGGTTTTCGGCGTAGGCAGTCATCATTCCGCCTGGAACCAGGCTGATCAACCCGAAAAGGATGATGGATATGACGAACAAGGTCAGCACAGATTGAAGCAGGCGTCGCAAGATGTATGTAATCATTGGCGGTTGTTTGGGGAGAGAAGGTGACAGCCATTTTTAGGATGACTGTCACCTTGTTTATGTAGCTAACATTTTACCGGATTTCCGGTCTTACTTCTTCAGCCACCAATTTTGCGAGTCGATTGTAAAATCGGCAAAACCGGGTGAAACGCGGAAGTTTTGCAGATTGTCGCGGTAGCCGCTCAAGATCAGGCGCTCATACAGGAAGACGCGCGGCAGGTCTTTGTTGAGTTGATCGGCAACCTTACAGTACAGATCGTGGCGCTCATCCTGGTTGGGATTGAAGGCGGCGTCATCAATCCACTGGTCAACATCGGCGTTGATGTAGCGGCTGAAGTTGTTGCCGTTTCCATCGTTACCTTCACTCGGAATGCGCGCCGAATGGTAGTTGCTGAACAAGTGGCTATCTGGGTCGATACCGGCGCCGGTAGTGTAGAGCAGGATATCGTAACGGCCCTTCTTGCGAGCGCCGTCTGAGCCCCAGGAGGCAAACAGCATATCAGAAGGCATGTTGTCTATGACCAGCTCGATGCCCACTTCGCGCAGCATTTCGATCAGAACCTGTTCAGTCTGTTCACGCAGTTGGTTGCCCGTGGTGGTCGAGATTTTCAGGCTCATGCGCAGACCATCCTTGGCGCGAATGCCATCCGCAGCGGCAACCCAACCTGCCTCATCGAGCAGGGCCTTGGCTTTGTCGGGGCTGAACTCGCTGGCGGGCTGCGGGCAGGCAAATGGACCGGTTGGAAGCACAGTTGTGCCGATTTTTACATTCCCGTAGAGCAATGTATCTGCCAGCAATTGCTTGTCAATGGCGTATTGGATGGCCTGTCTTACACGCAGATCGCTCAAGATGGGGTGAGGGGCCGCCGCGGGGTCAGCGGGGGCTGAGCCGTCGGTTGCGCCCAGGTTGAAGAGCAGCAATTCATTTTCGCCGGAGCCATACAGCGTGCCGGCCCAGTCAACACCTTCCATCGATTCGATGGTGGCAAAATCAGCTTCGGTCAGGTCCCACAATGTGGTAATCTCGCCGGTGCCAAGCAATTGAATGCCCACTTCGCGGCTGGGCAGGATTTTAAGGATGACACTGTCGAGATAAGGCTTGCCTTCTTCGCGATAGTACGGGTTGGGAACCAGGGTGATGGTATCGCCTGCTTGCCATTCCTTGACGACCCATGGCCCGGTGCCAATCGGCGCGCGATTGTATTCCCAGCCATCCATCTTGTCCAACTCGCCAGCGGCGCGCGGCACCAGGTAAGAGAACAGGCGCAGGTAAGGGGCATAAACATCCAGCATGGTCACAACAGCGGTGTGATCATCGGCGCACTCAATGCTTTCGATATCGCCATATCCTGATGTGCTGGCCCCCGAAAGATCGGACAGAATCGCTTCAAGCGTGATCTGTACATCTGTGCAGACGAAATCATCGCCGTTCGACCATTTCAAACCCTTTTTGAGGGCATAGGTCAATACCAGGCCGTCATCAGAGACAGTCGGGAGGCTTTCGGCCAGTACTGGTACGTAATTACCATCGCCATCGATTCCCACCAGGCCTTCAACGATGAATGCCCCGACAACATCGTCAATTGTGCCGGCTGCAAGCAATGGGTTGAGTGTGCCAGGTTCCTGCGGTGTGCCAACGATAACGGTGCCACCTTTAACCGGGGCATTCGGGTCAACAGCGGGCGCTTCGGTTGCGGCAGGCGCTGCCGGTTCGCCAGACTCGGCCGGTTCAACGGGTAGAACGGGTTCAGTTGCCGGGCTGCCGCAGGCGGCCAGTACAAGCGCCAGTGCAACCAACAAAAACAGGACAAACTTGAAATGTTTCATACATTCTTCTCCTTGATGGGGTGGTTAAATTACGCTTCGCGGGCCGCAAAACGTTATTCACTCAGCAATACTTTGGACGGAATGCTTGCCTGGCGTGTAACCAATCTGTAGGTGCATCCGTCGGTCAGGACATGTAGATTCAGGCCGGACACCGCTATGGGTGCTTTTTTCTCTATTTCGGCCACATCCGTTTCGGCAATTTGGCTGCCATCCAGGATCATGACGCTCCCGGAGCCTGCCACCGTTATCTCATCGTCATCCACCAGAATGGCGGCGGTGTCCTCGTCTACCCCGACACCCAGGACGCCGGGTGAGGCGGTTACAGCGTAAATCAGGCGTCCGATGCGGTCACGCTGGCGGAAGTGCTGGTCGAAGATGATTTTTTTGCTGAAACCAAATCCCGGCAGGAATTGGCAAATTCCCTCGCGCGGGGTCGAACCGTTTTTGCCGTAAGCGATCATCACTTGCGAAAGGACCGCCGCTCCGGCGCTTGTCCCGCCAATGATGACGCCACGCTGGTAGGCCTGATGCAGTTCGGATTCAAACATTGTGCCGCCCAGGAGCGCCGCCAGACGCATTTGATTGCCTCCGGCGATGAAAATGCCGCTAGCTTTTCGCAGGATAGCGAGGCGTTCAGGCGAGTCCGCTTCGTTTCTTTGGCGGAACCGAAGTGAAGTTGCCTCAGCCGCTCCCAATTCCTTGAAAAGATCTTCGTAATACTGCCAGGTGTCATCCAGCGCGGAGGCCTGTGGTAGTATGGCGATGCGTGCTTCCGTTCCGCCTGCCCGGCGCACAAATTCGCGCAGGACGAGGGGCTTTTTGCGATTGAGCGCGCCGCCCATGGCCATCAGGGTTTTCATGCATTTCCCTTGAGTGAAGTGACGAATTGTTCGCCGGTTGAAAGGATGTGGTTGCGCATCATTGCTTCTGCCTGGACGGCGTCGCCGCTTTCAAGGGCGGTGATGATGGCATGATGCTCGATGGTGTCTGGGTTTTCGCGGTTTGGCAGGGGGTTGGCAGCCGTAATGGCGAAATTGCCGATCAGCATGGTCGGGAAGGTTTCCCACATTTGTGTCAGGCTGCGGATTAGATAGTCTCGCCTGCTGGCCGTAAAAATTGTCTGGTGGAAGCGCCGGTTGAGTTCGCGGTAAATGCTCAGGCTTTCGGGCGCAAAGTGATTTTCCATATCGGTTTGCAAGCGTTTCAATTCTTCGAGTTCATCGGCGTTGATGTTTTCTGCGGCTGCGCGGGCTGCTCGCCCTTCGAGAAAGGCGCGGTGGGCGTACAGGTCGCCGACATCGTCAGGTGAAAAGGCGATCACGCGCACACCGCGATACGGGACGTGCTCGATCAATCCCTCGGTGGCCAGCTCTTTGAGGGCTTCGCGCACTGGCATCTGGCTGACGCCGAGTTCCTGGGCGAGCTTTTCTTGCCGCAGCCATTCACCAGGTTTATAGAAGCCTTCGAGAATGGCGGAGCGCAGGCGGTCGGCAACGACGTTACGCAATTGACGGTGGTTGGTGAGTTCAGGGGGGATATTGTTTGGGAGCATGGCTTTGACCTATATATTATATATAATATCTAATGTATGATTTAGGATACAACTTTTGCAGGGCAGGAGTCAAGAGGCAGGTTGGATTTTTTAAGGTTTATGGCGGGAATCAAAAATACCCAACCAGAATGATGGGGTATTTTTGATAAGCTCCTCTTTCAGAATAACTTGTTACAACATCTTGCCCACCCGCGCGGCGACGTCCTCGGCGAATTTTTGTATCTGCGCCAGGATGAAGGCTTTCGGGTCGAGCTTGTCGTCGGTGATGAGCGGGGTTAAGTCCATGGCATACGACAGGCCGAGAGTCTCATCAACACCATGCGATTCGGAATAGGTGGCATTGGCTTTTCGGCGTCCCATCGAGGCCAGGTCGTAGCGCTTGCCGCCGCAGATTTGCGAGTCGAAGACTCCCAGCAGGGCGGCTTGCAGGTTCTCGCGCTTGGTTACATCGAAACTGACCTTGTCGCTGTCCACCATCCAGTCCAGGTTGCGCCAGACTTCACAGCCGTATAATTTTTCGGGGCGTTCGGTCTCGGGCAGGCGGCGAATGGCCGCAATCACCTTGAGCGCCACACCGATGTGGGTATCGTGCTTGTCTGCCAGGTTGTGGGTATAGACATATTGTGGGCGGGTGGCTTTAAGCAGGGTCAGCATGTCTTCCACGCCGCGCTCATCTTTGCCGTCTTTGATGCTCTTGCTGGGGTAATCGAGCATCACCTGGGCGGCGTATTCACCGACAAAGGCAGCTTTAAACTGCTCCTTGAAGCGCACCCGGCGCATTTCTTCGTCGGTGTAATTTTTGTACAGGTCGTCACGGGGCGAACCGCGCCCGTCGGTGACAACCACTCCCGTGAACCAAAGCTGTTCCTGTTGGAAGCAGGTCAGAATTGGCCCGGCGGCCATGATCTCGATATCATCCTGGTGGGCGGCCAGGCATAAATGGGTGGTGCGGGCCAGGGCCTTGGCCACGGGCAAACCATCAGGTATGAATATTTCGGTAGTTTCAAGGTTGAATTTCATGGTTTTCTCCTGGATTTTAGAAGGGATGTTTCAGAGTGAGCCTTTGAAGTTGTGATGGATTTTTAACGAGCATGGTATCATAGCGCCAAAGGAGACAGGAAATGTCTGATAACGTCACGATTCGTCGCTGGCCAGCCCTGGTCTGGCTGATTTTGTCTCAGTTGTTTTATTTGGTATTGCTGATTCCCTGGTCGGTTGCCAGCATGATGTCGGTTATGGCCTTTGACGCTGGTATATCTGCCCAGGCGGTTTTATTTGTCGGCGCAATTTGGAGCTATCCAATCTGGCCTTTGATTTTTTCCATTCTGGCCTGGGTGGCGTATGCGCGTCGCAGCGATAAAATGGCGGCCGTCTGGACGAGCGTACCGCTTGTAATCGTTGGTCTGGCTGTGGCTGTCTTCTTTATTCTGATTGAGATGGGATTCTAATCCCATCTCGCAATTTATGTGGCGGAAATGCGATCATAAACGCCCGGACGGCGTTGTTTGAGCAGCGGGAAAAGCCTGCGCCATTCCTCCAGCGCGGCGGGGTCGAGGTCAACCACCAGCAACTCGTCGCGGTCGCGGCTGGCCTGGGCGATAAGCGTGCCATTCGGTTCGCAAACAAAACTGGAACCATAAAAAGCAACACCTTCCACGCCGACCCGGTTGGCGGCGGCGATAAAGACCCCGCTGGCGATGGCCTGCCCGCGCATGACAGTTTGCCATGAGTCCTTGGTGTCCACGCAGGGGCTGGTTGGTTCGGAGCCGATGGCGGTCGGGTAAAAGATAAATTCAGCGCCGTTGAGCGCGCAAATGCGCGACATTTCGGGAAACCACTGGTCATAGCAGGTCGGGATGGCGATTTTTACGCCCAGCACCTCGTGGATGGGGTACTGGTCACTGCCGGCGAAGAAGTGGTCTTCGTGATAACCTTGCCCCTGTGGAATGTGGATTTTTCGGGTGAATCCGTGCAATTGACCCTGCGGATTGTAAATGGTGGCCGTATCCCAGAATTTTTCGCCATCGCGCTCGAAAATGCTGCCGATGATGTAAATTCCGTGTGTGCTGGCAAGCTGGCCAAGGAACTGATGGGTTGGCCCGCCTTCGAGCGGTTCCGCCCAGTCGAAACCAGACGGGGCGAGGCTGCTGGCGAAATAGGGTGAGATTGTGAATTCTTGCAGGCAAACCAACTGCGCACCCGTTTGGGCGGCCTCGGCGATTTTTTTACGGTAAACTTCTTGCATGGTTTTGCGCGTACCCGGCCAGCGGGTTTGGATGATTGCAATACGAAGTTTTTGCATGATTTCTCTTTCTGGTTTCGATACGTCCGGCGCAAACCCTGCGCAAGGCTACTCGACCATCGATAGAACTGGATACTGACCACTGAATTCCCCAATTTTACCCGGAGACTCTCGTGTTGTTCCATTCCACTCCCCGAACAGATGGTTTTTCGATGCCAGCCGAATTTGCGCCTCATGCCGGGACGTGGATGCTCTGGCCACAGCGCCCGGACAATTGGCGGCTGGGCGGCAAGCCGGCTCAAAAGGCTTTCGCGGCTGTTGCTAGGGCGATTGCCCAGTTTGAGTCGGTCACGGTGGGAGTTAATCACAATCAGTTCATGAATGCCCGCCAGATGCTGTCCGCCGAAATTCGAGTAATCGAATTGTCGAGTAACGACTCATGGATGCGAGATGTTGGCCCGACCTTTGTCAGTGATGGCAACGGCTTGCGCGGCATCGATTGGATTTTCAACGCCTGGGGCGGCCTGTATAACGGACTGTATTTCCCGTGGGATTTGGATGAGGCTGTCGCTGCAAAGGTGCTAGAGATCGAGCGCGCCACGCGCTACAAAGCCCCGCTGGTGCTGGAAGGCGGCTCGATCCATGTCGATGGCGAAGGGACTTGCATCACGACCGCTGAGTGCCTGCTCAGCCCCGGCCGCAACTCGGATCTAACCCAGGCAGAGATCGAATCCCACCTGAAAGATTATCTCAACGTTGAAAAGGTGCTTTGGATTCCGCGCGGGGTGTTCAACGATGAAACTACAGGCCATGTGGATAATCTGGCCTGTTTCTTGCGTCCGGCTGAAATTGCCCTGACCTGGACGGATGACAAATCTGATTCGCAGTATGCTCGCTCCCTCGAGGCGTATGAGTTTCTCATCTCGCAAACAGACGCCAGGGGGCGTAAACTAATTGTCCATAAGATTCAACAACCGGGTCCGATTTTAATCAGCGCGGAAGAAGCCGAAGGCGTCGATGCAGTTGATGGTACGCTGCCGCGCAAGGCAGGCGACCGTATGGCGGCTTCGTATGTCAATTTTTATTTTTGCAACGGCGGGGCAATTGTCCCAACTTTTGGCGACCGGCGCGATGCCGGGGCGTTGGAAACGCTCCAGAAACTGCTGCCCGAGCGGCGGGTGGTGGGTGTCCCGGCCCGCGAAATCCTGCTCGGCGGAGGCAACATCCATTGCATCACCCAGCAGCAGCCGAGAGTCGGTTAAGGGATTAGCTTACAGTTTATTACCTGGTTGGAGACGGTGGCGCATTGCGCCCATGTGCCGCTAAAATCGACCCAAATCTCCACCTGTTCGGAAGTCTGGTCAAAAGATGTTACGAATAAACGACGTGGGTTGCGCACCGCCTCGCCGACCGATTTGAGCGCTGCCGCGTGCATTTGGCGCGCAAGCGTTTTGTCTACCTCGGCCATGTCGTTTTCAGCCACGAATTGTATGGTGTGATCGAGATTGTAGATAGATTCGCGCAGCTTGATGTGCATTGTATTGTCGACAAGTATCCCGGTCAGGCTGAAGATTAGCATGACCAGTAATATGGCGGGGGCCAGCGCGCCTGTCGCGGAAGAAAACAGGGATTGACCCACCAGGGGAACTTCCAATCCTCCAACGATCATCGATGAAATCCCAAGGATGGCCATCAGTAGTCCGCTTAGGGCGCTGTAAGAATATTCCGGCGTGATGAAATTTGCGGCCATTTCAGGTTGAAGAAGACTCAGGATGACCGGCCAACCGTCAAAAATCATCAGCACGCCCAGGTTGGCGGGAACAAGCGCGGCGGCCAGCCAGAACAGCGCACCTAACAAGGCTTTTTCGAAACGCATGGTCAGCCATCCGGCCAGGCAAAAGGCAACCAGTGAGGCCAGACCGCCGATCAGGAAACGGACCCAGGCGAAGGCGGCGTGGGCTCTCCAGAGCAAAAAAGCATCCATCCCCCACAGCGATATTGCCAGCGCCAAACCGGCGAACAGGCCGTAGAGCAGGCCAAGTTTTTGCTTTTGGAGTGAAAGTGTGTCCATGCGTTTTTCCATTTTTATCACTTCGTCTGGCCCAGGTTATCCATCGCTTGTTTAAATTGTGCGGCCAGGCCCTTTGCGCTGTCCACCCGCATTTGTAAATCGCGCAGCAGCCCGTCATTCAAGCCATAGATCAAACCGTTGACGGTCAGTTGCTGTCCGCGTTCCCAGGCCTGGCGGACGATGGTTGTTTGGCAGACGTTGACCGCTTGTTCGATAACGTTCAACTCGCTCAGCCGCGCTGATTGCGCGGCAAAATCTCCCGCTGCCTCGATAAAAGCCCGATGTTTGTTGTGCACATCCTGCACATGGCGCAGCCAATTGTCGATCAGCCCGAACTGGCTGTCGCGCAGGGCAGCTTCGACGCCGCCGCAGCCGTAATGCCCGCAGACGATGATGTGCTCCACTTTGAGCACTTCAACGGCATATTGAATGACCGAGAGGCAATTAAGATCGGCGTGGACAACCACATTGGCAACATTGCGGTGGACGAACATTTCTCCGGGCAGCAGGCCGGTTAATTGGGTGGATGGCACGCGGCTGTCGGCGCAGCCGATCCACAGGTAGCCGGGGGATTGCTGGGCGCTAAGACGCTGGAAGAAGGAAGGGTCTTCGGCGCTGACGGCCTGCGCCCAGGCGCGATTGTTTTTGAGCAGGGATTGGATCGTTGGCATGGCTATTTTGGGATTTTTTCCTGTTTCATTTTTTCGAGGTCGCGTTTCCAGGCCTGGAACATGCGACTCATAATCCAGCCTTGATCGCCGCCCCAGGCGCTGATTTCGCGGCGCAAGGCGTCGAAACCGGCGGGAGGCGCTGGCAGGGGCAGGGCCGGGCTGAAATCGACGGCGCGGCCATCCAGTGTAAAAGTGGCGCGGCCAGTACGCTCAATTTGCGGCTCACTCGTCAGCCAGGTTCGCACCTGTTCGCGTTCGGAATCTGTCCACCAGTGGGGCAGGTCGGAGGTGGCTTTGAACTGGCAAACCTGGGTCATATCTCTCAGCAGGGACTTTTGGTCAGGGTCGATGCTGCATTCAACCGAGCGGAAGTAGGCTACGTCTGGGTCGGTGTGGACGAGCGGCTTGAGCCACAGGCGGTTGAGCGAGGTGCGGATGCCGTTTTGGACGCCGGGGGTCGTCTGGTTGTAGAGCAGACGGCTGTCGCGGTCTTTATCCCAGTAGTTGGCGACATCTGGCCCGATGCGCATGGCGTCGCACAATCCCAGGGATGGGATGATCGGCGAACCGCAGGCCAGGAAGTAGGCATCTGCGCCCATGGCTTCGCGGATGACGCTTAGCCCGTGACGGTAGGCGGCTTCGCGCGGCATATCGACATGGCGTTTGCCGGACAGCGAGCCTGCATAGAGAAAGTCGAGTTTCAGGTAGTCGTAGCCCCAGGCGCGCACCTGTTTCATCGTCTCGGCCAGGAAGTTGAGCGCTTCGGGGTGGGTGGTGTCAAGCGCATAGAGCTGCTCGCCGAAGTTAAACCCGGCCGAGGCAAGTTTGCCGTCTTCATCTTTCAGCAGCCAGTCTTTGTGATCGCGGTATATGCTGGAAGAGGGTGTTGCCAGCAGCGGCGCCAGCCAAAGCCCGGCCCGACGGCCCGTGGCTTTGATTTTTTCGGCCAGGGCGGCCATGCCAGACGGGAATTTGTCGTTGGCCTGCCAATCGCCGACCGAGATTTGCCAACCGTCATCGAGCTGGAAGATATCGAAAGGCAAGTCGCCCAGCTTTTCGAGTGTATCGAGCAGGATATTTTCATCGATGGCGTTGTACAGGCTGTACCACGAGCACCAAACTCGCGGAGCTTTTTCGGCGCTGCCGCGGCCAAGGCGCTCGCCGAGTAGTTCGGCATAACTGGCAAAGACTTCATTTTCCTTGCCATAGCCAACGAACCACTCGTGCTTGCTGCTCTTGTCTTTGCTGACCGATTCGTACCAGCCTTGCAAGGCCCCCCCGCGCAGGGCAACGTGGGCTTCGAGGCCGAGCGCGCCCAGCAGCAGGATGTTGTCATCGTCCATTTCAACCGCGCCGACCCACGAACTGTTCGGGTTGGGATTGTAGGCATAGACTGGGTCGATTTGCATCGGATGCAGGGAAATTGGTTTCTGGAGCGGGATTTCCTGGGTTGGGGCGTGCCAGGCGGCCAGGGACCAGGATTGCCATCCATGACGGTAGTAATAGCGTGGCGTGGGGGGAGCTTGAATCGCGCAGGATGCGGCCTCGAGAATGTATCCGCCCTGGGCAGGGTGGACGGTTTGGGCGGTATATTCCAGTTCGATTTTTCCAAAAACAAGGGTGGGCATGAAGATTCTCCGGGATGAAATTGCGGGTATCTTATCATTGTTTGATGTTTTTATGGCCTTGAATATGCCCGAAATCTGTGTATAATTGCGCCAACAGCTGTGATGGAAAAGAGTAGGTTTGGCAAGTCTGTCAGCGAACCCGGGATTGGTGTGAGCCGGGGCAGGATGCTGAATCGAAAATCCTTCCGGAGCCGCGAGCAGAAACCGGCAGCCGGTAAACAGTGACCAGTATTCAGTAACCAGTGAACGTAAACACTGGATATTGAGCACTGAAAACTGGATACCGACCCAAGGGAGTAAGTGAGCCGATTGCCCACCGTTAAGCGGGCAGAGGGATGTTTGTCCTTCGCTAAGTGCCTGTGAGTCTTAAGTGGCGAGCCTTAAATGGCAAGCCTTAAACGACGAATTCAGGAATCTGGGTGGTACCGCGTGAGTCTTTATTGCTCTCGTCCCTGAGTGGATGAGAGTTTTTATTTTTCGGAGGTGTGAATGGCGTTCAAACCTGTTTCCCCAAAGCTGGATGTGACCTCTTTGGAAGAGGGCGTGCTGAAATTCTGGAAAAGAGAGAGAATTTTTGAAAAGACGATCTCGACCCGCGTGGGCGGCCCGGAGTATGTTTTCTATGAAGGTCCGCCGACGGCCAACGGCAAACCAGGCGTGCATCATGTTCTGGCGCGCGCGTTTAAGGATGTTTTCCCACGCTACAAAATTATGCGCGGTTACCACGTCTCGCGGCGCGGCGGCTGGGATACACATGGCCTGCCTGTGGAAATCGAGGTCGAGAAGAAACTCGGCTTTACCAGCAAACAGCAAATCGAAGAATACGGGATCGAGAAATTTAATGAACTGTGCCGTAAATCGGCCTTCGATTACATTCAGGATTGGGAACGCCTGACCGACCGAATTGCCTTCTGGGTGGACCTGAAGGAGGCCTATGTCACTTTTACCAACGATTATATGGAGTCGTTGTGGTGGTTATTGCGCCAGATGTGGGACAAAGGCCTGCTCTACCAGGGCTTCAAGGTTGTGCCATACTGTCCGCGCTGTGGAACGCCGCTCTCGGATCATGAGGTGGCGCAAGGTTATGATGACGCCACTGACCCTTCAGTTTTTGTGCGCCTGCCGCTTGTTGATGAGCCGGGAACCTCGCTCTTGGTCTGGACCACCACCCCCTGGACGCTGCCCTCGAATGTGGCGGTGGCGGTTGGCGAGGATGTGGACTACGTCAAGGTCGAACGCGACCTCGAAGAGGGTGGAACCGAGCGCCTCATCTTGGCCCAGGCCCTGTTGGAGAAGGTTTTCCGCGGCGAAGAAGTCAAAGTTGTGGAGACTCTCAAGGGCAAGAAGCTCAAGGGCACACGCTACAAACCACTTTTTACTTTCCTGCCGCCCGATAAACAGGCCCATTTCGTCATCTTTGGCGATTTTGTGACCACTGAAGACGGCACCGGGCTGGTGCATATCGCTCCCGCTTTTGGCGCG
>JAKLPV010000012.1 GCA_022013685.1 Anaerolineae bacterium | reverse complement strand
CTTACCCAGCCGCTCCGTGCCTTTGGACGATTTGTATCAAACCATTCAAACCGATCTGCACATCCTTTTCCAGGCACTCGGCATCGCTCTGCAACCCGCATAATCGACAATCTTTTGTCGATCTCAGTGCCATAAGAGGCTAAAACAGTAGATCCGTAATTAAGGGTGCCTCAGGCCAGTCTATAAGCCGCATTCTGTCCGGCAACGGGGATTACTCCCCGCGCCTGGGCGGTCATCTATCTGGCAAGCGTGTCGCCACGCCGCTCAAGCAGCCTACCCGGGACTGGCCTTCTAAACAGAAGGCACATAAGGAAAGGAGCACGTTTCCCGATGGTCCGCAGACCACTTCGTCCCTGCTTGACCTTGCTCCCGGCGGGGGTTACCAGGCCGCCCGTATTACTACGGACACCGGTGGTCTCTTACACCACCTTTTCACTATCACCGCGCTCTTGCGAGCGAGGCTACCTGTTTTCTGTGGCCCTGTCCGGCAGGTTGGCCCCCTACAAAAGTAGGGGATCGCCCCGCCCCGGGTATTATCCGACGCCGTGCTCTATGGAGTGCGGACTTTCCTCGACCTCGCAACGCGAGACCGCGACCGTCCGACCAGCCTGAGGCAATTGGATAATACCATAAAAGACTTTCGTCAAAATATACGGGTTCTCTGATGTTTGCGCTCCAGCCTGCGAAGACATGATTTCCTTCTCATTCCGTTAAGGTATAATCCAAATATGACAGAATGGGTCGGAAAAACTCTCTCGAAAGTCCGTATTGACAACCTTGTTGCGCGCGGTGGTATGGCCGAAGTTTACCTGGGCATGCACACCACGCTTAACCGCCCGGTGGCGGTCAAAATCCTGCACAGGCACCTCGAAGGCCAGTCTGATTTGCAGGTTCGTTTCGAGCGCGAAGCCCAGGTGCTGGCCACGTTACGCCATCCCAACATCGTCCAGGTGTATGATTTCGATGTCATTGAAGGCCAGCCTTTTATTGTCATGGAATATGTGCCGGGCGTCAGTCTTTCGCCTTACTTGCAGGCTGTCCACGACCAGGGCGGACGCCTCACCCTCAGACAGGTGGGGCAATTGCTTGCAATGTTGGTCTCGGCGCTTGATTATGCCCACAAACAGGGCATTATCCATCGTGATATCAAGCCGGCCAATATTTTGTTGACTTCGAAGACGACCCAAATCCGGGCAGGTGAGCCTTTGCCGCAGGATACGGAAGCCATCCTGACCGATTTCGGCCTGCTGCGTCTGGCCCAGTCTGCTTCGCAAACCTCTTCTGGAACAGTCTCTGGTACGCCTGCTTACATGTCGCCGGAACAGGCGCGCGGCGACCAGGTGGACTATCGCTCCGACTTGTATTCGCTGGGTGTGACAATCTATGAAATGCTGGCCGGGAAAGTGCCCTTCGAGGCCGATACCTCGATGGCGATCTTGCTCAAACACATCCAGGAGCCGCCCCCGCCCATCGACGGCTTGCCCGGTTCCCTGCAGGTGGTTTTGGATCGTCTGCTGGCGAAAAATCCCGCCGAACGCTATGAGTCGGCCCAGGAATTGCTATTCGCTTTCCTGGATGCCAGCAACCTGACCCTCACGGATGTCTCTGTCAGCCAGTCTTTCCCTGACGGAAAGGTTTCCGCACACCTTGAAGCGCGCGCCACCCTGCCTCCCACTCCGCCTGCCGGTTCAACCATCCCCGTCACGCAACCTCGTTCGATTTCATGGCTGCCAACCGCAGCGGTTGTCTTTGTCCTGATCCTGGCCGCGATTTCGCTGCTCTGGCCGAGACAAGAAGCTGAAGCGGTTCCAACCCCCGCCCCGACACCTGAATTGGCGGCTGCGACGCTGACTGTCCATGCACCCGAACATGGCGGCGAAGTCTCATCCACCGATGAGATGGATGGGATGATGACCGAGGACGAACCTTCTTTTGGCATCCTGCGTTTTTACAGCGTGGCCGGATTCCTGGACGAAGCCATTCTTTCTACCTGGGAACTGCCCCAGCCGGGGCCTGACTCCCAGTACGAGGCCTGGCTGGTCGGCGACGAGGTCCGCCGCAGCCTGGGCGTTTTGCCCGCCCCTGATGCGGATGGCCAGGCCGGGCTGTCTTTCCTGGATGAGCAGGGACGCAATTTGCTCGTCCGTTATGGCCGGCTGGAGATCAGCCTCGAGCCCAACCCTGATCCGAATCCCAATTCCTCGGGGAAAATCGTTTTCTCTTCGGGCCTCCCGCCGCTGGCGCTGGGACATTTACGCCACCTGTTTGTCGGCTTTAGCGAGACGCCCGGCGAGATCGGCCTGTTGGTCGGCCTCGAAAGCCACGTTTTGCTGGTCAACGAGCATACCCAACTCATGCTGGATGCCTATCAGACGGATGACCTGGCAGGTGTCCGTCTTCAGGCCGAGGCCGTCTACAATGCGCTGGTCGGCAGCCAGGCCAAAGGCTACGGCGACCTGGACAACGATGGCGAAATCACTGATCCCGGTGACGGTTTTGGTTTGTTGTTGAACGGCGAGCAAGTCGGTTATCTGGAGGGGACGATCTCACATGCTGGCTATGCCATGGGCATGCCAGACGCCTCGCTCAACATTGTGGTCCACGGCGAACATGTTATTCATTCCGCCCGGAACGTGGAAGGTTGGGCGGTTGAGTTGGCTGACCTGGTTCTGCAGATCGCCGCCCGCGAAGAACTTGACGATGACACGCGCGCCCTGATTTTGCAGTCCCTGGCGCTTGCAGACCGCATGCAGAATGGCCGCGATCTGGACGGGAATGAAAGAGTAGAGCCTGTTCCTGGCGAAGGCGGTTTATTGACCGCCCTCGATCATGCGATTTACATGCTCGATATGTCTCTTTTCGAAGGGGCGCAGCGTTTGCCGCAGCCGGAACCTGCCCTGGAGGGCGAAGATGATGAGTACTTGCCGCCGGGCTATGCGCCGTAAAGCCGGGTAGAAATTCTTTGGGATATTCCGGGGGGACAGGATATTCCATCGTTTATAATCGCTTTTATGCAAATCTCCGAGCATCTCCAGGGCATTCTCGCCACCCTGCCTGCCAAACCCGGCTGCTATTTGATGAAAAGCGCCGAGGGCAAGATTATCTACGTCGGCAAGGCGATCAGCCTCAAGAACCGGGTGCGTTCCTATTTCCACGCCGATTCGGGGCACGATAACAAGACCCGTCGCCTGGTGCGTGAAATTGTCGACCTGGAGTGGATCGTGGTCGGCTCGGAGTTGGAAGCGCTGATTCTGGAGATGAACCTGATCAAGCGCCACCGTCCGAAGTACAACGTGCGCTTGAAGGATGACAAACGTTATCCGTATATCAAAGTCCATTTGCAGGATGCTTTTCCCAAAGTAACCGTCACCCGCCAGATGTTCGAGGATGGCGCGCGCTATTTTGGCCCATATACCTCGGCCTGGGCGCTTTACCAGACCCTGGATGTTTTGCGAAAAGTTTTCCCGTACCTGACCTGTGACCGCGAAATTACCGGCCAGGACAAACGCGCCTGCCTGTATTTTGACATCAAATTGTGCATTGGCCCGTGCATCGGCGCCGTCGATCAGGCGGCCTATCGCCAGATGATCTCTGACCTGATGGAATTTCTGAGCGGCCATTCAGAGCCGATCATGGACCGGGTGCAGGTCGAGATGGAAAAAGCTGCTGAAGAATTGCGCTTTGAAAAAGCCGCATCTCTGCGCGACCAACTCAAGGCCATGCACAGTATTGTCGAGCGTCAGAAGGTTGTTTTTGCTTCGGATTACAAGGATTCAGATGTGATTGCCATGGCCCGCGCCGATGGCGAAGCCTGTGTGCAGATTTTCTTCGTGCGCGGCGGCAAGTTGATCGGGCGCGAGTATTTTGTGCTCGAAGGCACCGAAGATGTGGTCGATAGCGAAGTGCTGGCCGAGTTTATCAAGCAGTTCTACACCGAAGCGGCATCCATGCCCCAGCAGGTGCTGCTACCCCAGGAAATCGAAGAAGCGCGCATCATCCAGGAATGGATGCGTTCGCGGCGCGGCGGCGGCAAGGTCGAGATCCATGTCCCGCGCGAGGGCCAGCCGCACGAATTGGTACAGATGGCCGCCGAAAATGCCGCCGAGACTCTTTCTGCGCTGCGCGCCCAGTGGCAGGCCGACAGCCACAAACAGGAGATGGCCCTGGCCGAATTGCAATCTGCCTTCAACTTGCCCGAGCCGCCCAACCGCATGGAATGTTATGATGTTTCACACACCCAGGGCGTTGCCACCGTCGGGGCAATGGTCGTTTTCGAGCAGGGAGTCCCGGCCAAGCGCCTGTATCGCAAGTTCAACATCGACAGCACTTCGATCGGCAATCCTGACGACTTCGCCAGCATGGAGGAGATGCTTACGCGGCGTTTCAAGCGTTGGGCCGCGCTCCAGCCCGGCGAAGCGACCGCGCTCAACGCTCCGGGCGCGAAGCCGGACGAGGCTTTTTCGATCCTGCCTGATTTGATCATCGTCGACGGCGGCAAAGGCCAGTTGGGACGGGTGGTCAACGTTTTGGAAAATTTTGGGCTGACAGGCCGGGTTCCGGTGGTCGGCCTGGCCAAACGCGAGGAAGAGATTTTCTTCCCGCACCAGCCCGAGCCGCTGTTGTTACCGCGCCATTCGCAGGGGCTGTATCTGTTACAAAGGATTCGCGACGAGTCCCACCGTTTTGGGATTACCGCCCATCGCAAGCGGCGTTCCAAGCAGGGTATGGCCTCGATTTTGGACTCAATTCCCGGCGTGGGGCCGGTTCGACGCAAGGCCCTCTTGCGGCATTTTGGAAGTGTAGATAAGATTAAGGACGCATCACTCGAAGCGCTGGTTGAAGTCTTGCCGCGCGATGTGGCAGAAAGTGTCAGGGCGCATTTGGAATGAAAACAATCTGGATTGTGGATGACGACCAGGAGATGGCCGGAGCGATCATTTTGATGTTAAAGATGCTCGACCTTTCTGCGCGTCATTTTCTCAATGCGCGCCTGGCGGCCAAAGAATTGCTGGATGGTAACCGCCCTGACCTGTTCCTGCTCGATATCAGCATGCCCGAAGTCACCGGGATTATGATGCTGGAATTTATCCGCCGCCGGCCCGAGTGGAACGACCTGCCGGTGATCATGCTTTCCTCGGAAGCGACCGACATCCAGGTGGATGAGGCGCTCAACTTGGGCGCGGATGGCTATGTGATGAAACCGGCTACGCTTGACGAACTGGAAACGGCCATGCAGTCTGTATGGCAAAAATATGGCAAGGAGTAATTTGAATGGCAAGCAAGAAACCTGTAGGGAACAAACCCCAAAAAAATAAGGGTGATGGGCTGAAAATGCTGATTTACCGGATTGTGTTTGTTGTGATTTCGCTGATACTGTTGTTTTCGCTGATTCTATCGGCTGTGACAACATTTTAGAGGCTGGTTTGTTGGTATAATTCTGCAACGCGGCGCAAGGCAGGCCGCGTTTCTTTTCGTATTTTTGACCAAGGATTGATGTATGCTCGAAAAACTGGCAGGAATTGAAGAACGCTACGAAGAACTTACCCGGCAATTGCTGGAAATCGGCAGCGACTACCAGCGCGCTGCCGAAATCAACAAGGAACGCAGTGACCTGGAAGCGCTGGTTGAAAAAGCCCGCGAATACCGCAGCGCGCTCAAACGACAGGCAGAAGCCCGCCTGATGCTCGAAACTGAAAAAGATCAAGAGATGCTCTCGCTGGCAGAGACGGAAATAAGCGAACTTGACGAGCAAATTCCTGCTCTTGAAAAAGCGATGAAGGGCATGCTTGTTCCAAAAGACCCGCGCGATGACCGAAACGTGATCGTCGAAGTGCGCGCCGGAACAGGCGGCGATGAAGCCGCCCTCTTTGCCGCCGATTTGTTCCGCATGTACAGCCTGTACGCTGAGCGCCAGCGCTGGAAATCTGAAATTCTTTCGGCCAACGAAATCGGGATTGGCGGTTACAAAGAAATCACCTTTGAGATCAAGGGCCAGGGCGCATATTCCAAACTCAAATATGAGTCGGGTGTCCATCGCGTTCAGCGCGTCCCGGCTACCGAGTCGCAGGGGCGTATCCACACCTCCACCGCCACGGTTGCCGTCATGGCCGAAGTGGATGAAGTAGAAATCCACATCCCAGAGTCCGATGTCGAAATTGAAGTCTATAAATCGGCGGGAGCGGGCGGGCAGAATGTTCAGAAGAATTCGACCGCCGTGCGCCTGACCCACAAACCGAGCGGCATGGTCGTTACCTGCCAGGACGAACGTTCACAACTGCAAAACAAATTGCGCGCCATGAGTATTTTACGCGCGCGTCTGTTCGAGCTGGCAGAAAACAAACGACATGCCGAGCAGGAAGCTGATCGCCGCTCACAGGTCGGCACCGGCGAGCGTTCTGAAAAAATCCGCACCTACAATTATCCGCAGAGCCGCGTCACAGACCATCGCATTGGGGTTTCATCTTACAACCTGCCGGTGGTGATGAACGGCGAAATTGAAATTTTCATCGAAGAACTTTCAACCCGCGACGAAGCCGACCGGCTTTCGGCTGGTTCAGACGATGACGACGAATAAAGACACTTTATCCCTGTGAACACTGTCCGCAGAATTTGTCAGTTCAGGCTGGCAAGTTCTGCGGATTTTTGTTGGAGGACGGAACATTGATGAAAAAACTCATTCCCATTGCAGCGCAGCCTGCTCAACCGCATGACCTTTGGAAGCGTCGGTGATTAAAGACTGGCTCAGGAGTTTCGAAATGCAGGTGCTCCTGGCGCATGTCAGCGGGCGCAATCGGGCCTGGCTGTTTGCCCACCCCGAAGCCAGCCTGACGCCCGAACAGGAGCAGGCCTTTCAGCAGGCCCGCCAACGTTTCGAACAGGGCGAACCGCTGCCTTATATTCTCGGCCATTGGGAATTTTACGGGCTGGATTTTCATGTCACGCCCGAGGTGCTGATCCCGCGCCCGGAGACGGAACTGCTGATCGAATCTGCCCTGGCCTGGGTGCGGATGCGCTCCCAGCCGGAAGCGGGTTTGCGCATCCTCGATCTTTGTACCGGCTCGGGCTGCATCCCCGTTACCCTGGCGACCGTGCTTCCGAATGCCGGGATCGTCGCGACGGATATTTCCCCCGCGGCCCTGGCGGTCGCCCGCTTAAACGCCGAAAAGCACGGGCTGGGGGGGCGCATCCGCTTTTACGAAGCCGATTTGTTTGAGACAAAAGACGAACGCGACAAAGCGACAGCCTTGGTCTTTGGTCTTTCGTCTTTCGACTTGATTCTCTCGAATCCGCCCTACATCCCCACCGAAACCCTGCACGGGCTGGATGTTTACGGCCACGAACCGACCCTGGCGCTGGATGGCGGCCCGGACGGGATGATCGTCACCCGGCGTTTGCTCGCCGAATCGAAACGGTATCTGGCCGAGGGCGGCGCGATCCGCGTGGAGATCGAAGCCGGGCAGGGAGAAATTGCTCTCGAAACAGCCAAAAGCCACTTCCCCGGCGCAAAGGTTCAGATTCACAAAGATCTGGCAGGCATCGACCGTTTGCTGGCGATTGATACTTAATTGCTATGGACAATTTGAACGAAAACAGGGTATAAATTTCTTATGGAAACAGAGCTTCTTCCCATTACTGACCCTAATGCTTTGGCAAAGGCGATCGATACCCTGGCGGCTGGCGGCCTGGTGGCTTTCCCGACGGACACTGTCTACGGGTTGGGGGCGCTGGTGTTCAACGAGATTGCGGTTGCCAATATTTACGAAGCCAAGGGGCGGGGCGATGATAAGGCGATCCCCATTTTGATCGGTGATTTCGAGCAAATGGAGCGGGTGGCAATGGGAGTCAACAGTATGTGCCAGAAACTGGCGCGCCGCTTTTGGCCCGGCCCGCTAACCCTGGTTGTGCCGCGCCATCCCAGCATCCCTGATGCGGTTACACCTTATGCCACGGTTGGGGTGCGCATTCCTGATTTTGAGCCGACTCGCGATTTGCTGCGCCTGACCGGGCCGCTGGCGGTAACTTCGGCCAATCGTTCGGGACAATCCAGCCCGTCAACGGCGCGCGGAGTGCAGGCCCAGCTGGACGGGCGCATTGCGCTGATCCTGGATGGCGGGGTGACGCCGGGAGGAACGCCCTCAACGGTAGTGGATTGCACCGAGGGACAGCCGCGCGTCTTGCGTGAAGGGCCAATTACACTGGAACAGATTTTGAACGCCCTGGCCTGATGTTTTCTAATCCTTTTCTTATCCCCTGTTCAGGTCTGGCTTAACTTCATCCGTAGAATAGAAAGTACATTCTCCTCGTGTCGGGAAACCTCCTGACAACAAACCTCGTAACGACCTGGGCCGGTCTGAACGGGGTTTGGGTTTTAAATTACAGCTTGTCTTTATTCTGAGTAATTGTTCAGGGGTACACCAAACTTTGTCATTTCGACCGCAGGGAGAAATCTTTTGCTACCGTGGCGAAGATTTCTCAGTCGCTGGGTTCTTTCACCCCGGATGATCTTGCCGGGGAACGCTCCTTCGAAATGACAAATTACCACAGAGCCCTTTTGGGATCCCTGAACGATTACTATTCTGGAAGTAGACCGACTTGCCCCAAAAACAGGTTCAGTGCTATTATTTGGTAATCTGGTCCGGGTAGAACCGGCGGCTGCTTACGCAGATGTTTTTCTTATAAAACTCTTGTCAAGACCCGCTGCAGATGAGATAAAATTTAAAAAAACTATTTTGATGGAGATCGTTATGACCGAACCCAATCCAACCACAAACCCTGAAGCTGTCCAATCTTTTTCCTTCAAAGCAGAAACCAAACAACTTCTCAATATCCTTATCCATTCCCTTTATAAAGAGCGCGAAGTTTTCTTGCGCGAACTGCTTTCGAACGCTTCAGATGCCCTTAACCGCCTGCGTTTCGAAATGCTGACCAGCCAGGATGTGCTTGATCCCGAAGCTGAGCTGGCGATTCGCATCCAGGTCGATAAGGACCAGCGCAAGATAAGCATTCAAGACAGCGGCATTGGCATGACCCGCGAAGAAATTATCGAACATCTCGGCACGATCGCCGAATCGGGGGCGCGCAAATTCATCCAGGCATCTCAAGACAAGAACGCGGATTTCTCACAAATCATCGGCCAGTTCGGCGTCGGATTCTATTCCGTTTTCATGGCCGCAGACTGGGTGCGGGTTACTTCGCGCTCCTATCGCCCGGATGCAGAGGCGGTCAGTTGGTATGCCACCGGCGACGACACCTACCAGGTCAGCGCAGCCGAAATGGCTGAACGCGGCACAAAAATCGAAATCCAGTTGAAGGAAGATGCCGCCGAGTTCGCCGAAGAATTCCGCATCCAGAACGTTATCCATCGCCATTCAGACTACATCGGTTTCCCAATTTACATTGGCGAGGCAAAAGAAGCCGTCAATAAACGCACCTCGCTCTGGCGCACCTCGAAATCTGAACTCAGCGAGGAGCAGTACCAGGATTTCTACCGCCAGACCACGCTGGATTGGGAAGAGCCGCTGACGCGCATCCACTTTGTGACCGATGCGCCGGTGCAGATATATGCCTTGTTATACATCCCGGCCAAAGCCGAGCGCGGCATGTTTGCCCTGCGCAAGGAAGACGGCCTGAAGTTGTATTCGCGCAACATCCTGATCGATGAGTACAACAAGGACCTGCTGCCAGAATACTTGCGCTTTGTGCAGGGCGTGGTCGATTCAGAAGATCTGCCGCTCAATGTCGCACGCGAGACGGTTCAGGCCAGCGGGCTGATGCCGCGCCTGAAAAAAGTATTGACCGGCCAGGTGTTGAAAGAACTTGAATCGCTTGTCAAAAACAGCCCGGAAAAATATGAAGCCTTCTGGCAGGAATTCGGCGGATATCTCAAGCAGGGGGTTGCTTCTGATATGGTTGAAGGCGAGAAACTGCACGACCTGCTGCGCTTCCGCACCAACCTGCACACCGAAACCTGGTCCGGGCTGGCTGATTACAGCGGACGGATGAAAGAGGGCCAAAAAGAGATCTACTACATCGTCGGCGAAGACTCCAGGTCGGTTTTACGCAGCCCGCATCTGGATACTTTTCGTGAGCAGGGCATGGAGGTGCTTCTGCTGACCGAGCCGATGGATTCGTTCCTGTTGATGGGCTTGCGCAAGTACAAGGACTTTGAGCTGAAAAATGTTGCCCAGGCCGAAGTGAGCGCCGAGCAGGAGCCGGCCCAGGAGAATGAAATCGAGCGCATCGCTGATGCAGATTTCACTACCCTGATCGAACGTTTCAAGGAAGTGTTGGGCGAACGCGTGACCGATGTGCGCGCCAGCAAGCGTTTGTCACAATCGCTGGCCCGTTTGGTGGATCCCGAGGGTGCGCTCAACCCGGAATTGCAGCGTGTTTATAAGTATTTGGGCAAAGAATACGAAATTCCGAAAAAGATCCTTGAATTGAACCCGTCTCACTCGCTCTTGAAGAGTCTGCTCAAGCCTGAAACCGATGCGGCTTTACGCAGCGTTATCATCGAGCAGATTTTTGATAATGCCTTGCTTGTTGAAGGTTTGCACCCCGACCCATCTGGCCTGGCCGAGCGCATGCAGCAAATTATGGAAGCGGCCCTGGCCGCAAAGGCCTAGCCACTGCCAGGCGCGCAGGCCGCGCATTTGCCCATTGAACAACGACAAAGAGAATAGCCCACACCAGTGGGCTATTCTCTTTGATCAGCTTATAAAAAACATCCGGTCTATTTGGGTTTTTCCTCGCTCAACGCCAGTTGCCGCCCGACAAAAGCGAATACGATCAGGATCGCCGCTGTCAGCCAGCCGCCAAGGCTAAAAATTGAGGGGCCGTAGAGCGCCAGCCCGGCTCCGGCCAGGACCAGCAAGCCGGCCAGCAGGCCAAACATTTTCATTCCGTAAAGGGTGATAAAAGGCAGGTAATGTGCGCCGACCACGATCATCGCCGCCGGGAAGAACCAGGTTTCGCGGTAAAGCGTGGCCGCAGCCACCAGCAGGAAGTTGATCGGCACGGTAAAGGCGGTCTGTGTGCCGAGCGCCCAAAGCCCATTTTCAGCGCTGACTTTACCGGGGCGCCCAAGCAGGCGCAGGCTGAACTGGGTGAGCGGGAAGATGAACATGCTCCCGAAAAAAAGCACGGCCATGCCTGTGCGCGGCGAAATCCACAGGCTGGAGGCCGAAGCTGCCAGCCAGATCAGGCCGGAGACCAGTTGTCCGGCAAAGCCGCCCAAAAAGGCGGAGCGCATTTCCCGTTGAGAGTCGAAAATATTCATGGGTATCCTTTCCATTCACAGCCTGTGTTTTCGGGTTTGAGTATAACGCGCTGAAAGGGCGATTACAAGCACAAAGATCAATTCTTTGGGTTACGAGATACCCCACCGGCGCGAAAGGTGACAAATGTCAGATGATTTAGGCCTGTTCTTGGCGCAATAATCAAAAAACTATCTTGGGTGGTTGACACATGGCGCAACGCGCTATACAATAAATTTGTGATAAAAACCTTCAAAGACGCACCAACACAGAAGATTTATCAGCGCCAGCCTTCGCGCAAATTGCCGCCCGATATTCAGCAAGTTGCTTTGCGCAAGTTACGCATGATTAACAATGCCACATCGCTTACCGATTTGCGCATTCCTCCCGCCAATCGGCTTGAAAAATTAAGCGGTGATAGAGCCGGTCAATGGAGTATTCGCATCAATGACCAATGGCGTATTTGCTTTGTGTGGCGTGAAAGTGACGCTTGTGATGTTGAGATTGTGGATTACCACTAAAGGCAGGTCTAATTATGGTTGAAAAATTAAATCCCATTCACCCAGGTGAAGTGTTGCTCGAGGAGTTCATTAAGCCGATGAATTTGAGCCAAAACCGGCTCGCTATTGAAATCGGGGTTGACGCGCGCCGGGTTAATGAAATTGTATTGGGCGGTCGTAGTATCACAGCCGATACTGCATTACGTTTGGCGCGTTATTTTGGGGTTTCGCCGCAGTTTTGGCTCGGCTTACAGGCGGAATATGATTTGGATATTGCAATGGATAAGTTAGGCGATCGTCTGGAGCGTGAGGTTCGCCCTCGTCAAATGCCTACAGCCGCTTAAGGATTAAAACAGGCCAACACCGTGTCCTCGGAACATGATCATGTCCTTTTGGGAAAAATGATGGCCCGCCATCTTGATTGGATGCACGCGGACCTCGCAAAAACACCGAGACGGGTCTCTCGACAGGTTTCGACACGGCTTCGCCAGTCAACCAACTTCCCGACAACCAGCGCGGACACCGCCGCCCACACTTGCCGGGAAGCGGCGGCAGGCTGTTCGAGATTCTGCCGCGGCTGTCTGAAAAAGCGGAATGGACAAGACAGCCCACCGGCGCGGAAGGTGACAAATGTCAGATGATTTAGGCTTGGGATTTTTGCTATAGTAGTGGAGATGGTTTTTGAAAGAGATAAGCCATGACGCAGCCATTTGACTGTATAAAATGACAAATCAGGGTTTTATACAGACATCTGGGTGGTCGGTATTGGAAAATAGGTCAGGAAACACGATGAAAAAAACTACTTTATGGCTACTCCAGGTTTGTCTTATTTTCATATCCTTAAGTTGTGTATTCAGCGGCATTGCAAATCAGCCCCAACCTGATGAAATCGGCCCTGATGAGGTTGTCTCTGATTTTGATCTATGGGCTCAAGGCATTCCAACAGGTATTCGCTTAGACAGCGGAAAAGAAACCCTTTCCAATTACCGCGAACAGGGTCAGGTTCAAATTGTTGGGAGAGATGAAAAGGGGGTCGCCATCGATGGATTTCAAGAATATTCGATGGAGATCGACAGAGTCAATAACGCTAGACGAGAGATCGCGATCCAAACATCACCGAATCCTTTTTTGAGTGGCAAGTTTGAGTGGGTAGATGCCGATGGTTTTTCCTACTATGTGTACGATGATGTACACGATGGAGGGCGGATATGTGAAAAGGAAGAAATACCTGCTGATACGAGCCATTTTACTGAATATCACACCATGAGGATTTTACAAACTATCACGCCTGGCGAAATAATCGAGGAGAACGTGCGCGTAAACGACGTTCAAGCGGATGTGTATGCAATTGATAATCTTAGTCTCCTGTTCGCCAGAGAGCTGCACGATGTCACCGGCAAGGTTTGGATTGCTCGACAACCCAGCTATCTTCTCAAAGCCGAAGGCACAGTCAACGGGGAATTTGAGTTCCAGAATAATTACTACCAGGGCAGCGCAACATTCAGTTATGAGATCAAAGATTTTGGCCAGGTCCAAGTCCAGCTTCCCGCACTATGCGCCAATCCACCGGAAGAGATGATCCCGTTGCCATCGAATGCTACGGATATGGTAAATTTTCCCGAGGGATTGTCCTATTCGAGCCCTGATGCTGCGGATCAACTCGTGAGCTTTTATCTTATGAGTTGACCGCGCGCGGCTGGCAAGTGGAAGAGGTTTCCAGCGATTTTGAAGAAGTCTTGTTAGCCAGTATTCATACCCAAGATGGTGTAGAAATTTCAGCAGAGATAACGATACACAGAATGGTCGAAGGCAGCCAGGTAAATATTCGTTGGCAGGCTGATGATTGATAGTTCAACTCACAGCCCGTGTTTTCGGGTTTGATTGAGTATAACGCGCTGAAAAGGCGATTACAAGCACAAAGATCAATATTTTTGGGTTACAAGATACCCCACCGGCGCGGAAGGTGACAAATGTCAGATGATTTAGGCCTGGGATTTTTGCTATAGTAATGGGGATGATTTTTGAAAGAGATAAGCCACGATGCAGCCATTTGGCTGTATAAAATGACAAATCAGGGTTTTATACAGACGTCTGTATAAAACATAGTGGGTTTGCCCTTTATGAGTCAAAGCAAATTGATCAGAGATATTTTGACTAATCCTAAATTTTCCTTTGTTTTTCTAGTTGGATATATCCTTTTTGCCTTAACAGGATGTGTCTCTGTTCCTACTCCCACGATTACCCCATTTCCAATGACAACAAATACTCAAAACATTGCTTTTCCAACAATAACCCAAACCCTTACAGCAATTCCTACAAAAATCCGCCCAACTTTGACACCTACACCAACACTTTATCCTATTGGAAACGGCAAATTAATTGCCTTCAATTCTGAAATAATTGACGAGACTCAATACGATGTCGAAGAAGGATTCATATCAGTTGTAAATGTTAATAGTCATGTAGTTACACGATTAACATCTAACGGAATCATTGCCCGCCGAGTAGCCTGGTCACCAGACGGTAGGTATATTGCTTATAACGTTCCAACAGATCAGGGTTCTGAAATGCTTTACACAATGAATGCAAACGGCACGAATCAAAAATTTATTTACGAATGCTCAGATCCTATCTGGTCACCAGATGGTAATTCTATTGCTTGTACTTCATATTCTCATTCTACCTGGTATAGAATATCCATCATCAACCTTAATAGCATGAAAACAAAAACAGTGGCAAAGGGAACTTGGGGAGGTGTTTTTTGGTCTCCAGATAGTCAAAAAATCGTTTATGAGTCTAGCCAGAGTTGGAGTAACGTTTCCAATATCTTTGTTCAAAACATAACAGGGAATGAAAATCCCATTCAATTAACCAACGCTCAAAGTCATAATTATGGTGCTGAATGGTCACCGGATGGAAATTTTATTCTCTTTTCATCAGATCGTACCGGTACAACCCAAGTCTATATTATGAACGCAGATGGTTCGCATGAATATGCCTTAACAAACGGCGATAAGCCTAATTTCGGAGCAAAATGGTCACCAGATGGCACAAAAATCATCTTTGTGTCTTTACGTCATGAACATGACCTTTCGAAATGTCCATATTTTCAAAATCCCTGTAACAGCGAAATCTATATTATGAATGCAGATGGAAGTAAGCAAACACGTCTTACCAATAGCCCAGGCGAGGACTCTGAACCTGTTTGGTCACCAGATGAAAAATATATTGCCTTTATGTCTTATCGCGATGAACCAAATTTCAAGAAATGTGAAATAAACTGCAATAGTGAGATTTATGTCATGGATATTGAAGGCAAAAACATAGCACGCTTAACCAATAACCAAACGCATGATTTCCTTCCCGGTTGGCAACCGAAACCATAGTTTTCTTTTGCATCATAAAGCAAGCCAACACCGCGGCACGCGGACCCCGCCAAAACACCAGGACAGGCCGCGCGGACATTCCCATAAAAGATTCGGGACACTGTCGCCCACACTTGCAGGGAAAGTGGCGCGCAGGCTGTTCGAGATTCTGCAGCGGCCGTCTGAAAAGGCGGAATAGACAAGACAGCCCACCGGCGCGGAAGATGACAAATGTCAGATGATTTAGGCCTGGGATTTTTGATATAGTAGTGGGGATGATTTTTGAAAGAGATAAGCCGCGATTCAGCCATTTGGCTGTTTGAAATGACAAATCAGGGTTTTATAAAAACGTTTGTATAAAACATAGGCAGCCTGCTCTTTCAAGTCAATCATGAAAAACAAACCGTGCTAAAACGAAAAATGCTTACCCTTGACTGGCTCTGGTTCTGGCAAAAACCTGCGATAACTTTTGTCACACCATTACCCATTGATGAATGTCAAAAACGCTTGTCGAGTGCGCTCTATTTTCGCCGAAACGTTTTTCGCATTGTTTCAGAAAACCCTGTCATTGGTGAAGTGCAAGACCGCAAGTTTTATCTTACAAAAAATCCTTCTTGGCTTAGAGACGATTTTAGGCCATACTTGTATGGTACCCTGATTTTGACGCCTCAAGGCACATCTGTTCAAGCCTCATTTAGGCTTCATGCGGCTGTTACCCTTTTTATTTCTCTTGGAATGGTTTTTCTGTTTTGTTTCAGCGTTGGAAATGCTCTTTTAGCAAAAGAGCATTTTTCATCCCTGATAAACCTTTTCTTTTACTGGATTGTGTTCTTGGCAGTTTTTATATTTTTCGGCTGGCTTGGCTCGTGGTCAAATAAATCTAATCGAGAAACCTTGGTTAATTACTTGCATAAAACGTTGTTACCAGACCAAGAATAAGAGAGTTTTCCAAAACAGGTGCAGGCCAACACCGCGGCACCGGGACCCCGCAAAGCCACCGGGACAACTCCGCGCGGACATTCCCGTAAAAGATTCGGGACACCGCCGCCCACACTTGCAGGGAAAGTGGCTTGCAGGCGGTTCGAGATTCTGTCGCGGTTGCCTGAAAAAGCGGAATGGACTGCCCACCGGCGCGGAAGGTGACAAATGTCAGATGATTTCGGCCTGGGATTTTTGGTATAGTAGCGGGGATGGTTTTTGAAAGATAGAAACTACGATGCAGCTATTTGTCTGTATAAAACATATTTAGGCGCTTTCCTTTGAGTAAATGCAAAAAGCGTGTCTGAAATAGCGGGTAACGATGATAAAGAATTCAATAACACTTCTCACTTTTTTCATATTCGGTATGGTGTTGATGTCTTGTGCAGGGCAAGGGGTTCCTCCCACTCTGGCTGTTACAAAGACAATTAAGGCATCCGAAACGCCACAACCTACTCATACCACTCAGCCAACTTTGGCACCCACTGTAACTGCAACGGCAATGCCTGTTTACCGCGTGATTGATGAAAAAACAGTGAGTAATTTGGGAATTATTTATCAATGGAATGTAGATGATATTATATCTTTTGGAAGTACTTCTTTTTGGTTCTTGGATAGTGAGCAGTTCATATTACCTGTTCAGAAAAATTCAGTAAGCGGCATTCAATCTTTCAACAGCGATAAATTTGCCGAGTCATGGTTTGCACAAATTGATTATCCATCAAGTGTAATGGTTGACAAAAATGACCAGATAATAACTTACCTGCACGGTTTACATATATTTGATAGGCAAGGCAAAGAAGTTAAAACAATTTCAACACAAGACAATTGTGGTAAACCTCTAGCGGGTTATATTGTTTCTATTCCTGAATCTAGCCTAATTCTCACAGGTCATCAGGATTCATATAGCGATACTGGTTTAAACTATACTCTTGACGATAAGGCAAGTTTGATAATTTGGAACAAAGACAAGAATTCATGTTCAATATTACTTTCGGCAATAAATGGGCGCTTATTTTCTCTGTCAGTCAGTCCTGATGGGCGCTATATAGGATACAGTTTTGGTATAAGGTCTAAAGAAACGGGTTATTGGAAAAAATATACGGAGATTTACAACCTCAATTTACAAAAAAGAACCTGTCAATTAGAAGGCTATATTTCCGTATTCAGCCAGCAAAATCAACTTGCGATTTATAATCTTGATACCGATACAATTTCATTAGTAACACCATCCGATTGCAAAGAACAAATAAAATTTAACGTCAACATCAAATTGTTGGCCTTGTCATTCTCTCCGAATGGAGATTTGTTAGCAGGAGTATCAGAGAGCATCGTTAACATTTGGAATGTTAAGACAGGTGAAAAATTGAAGGAGATTGATTTACAGGCTTCCTTGAACAATTTGCCATTCATTGGTTTTAGCCCAGATAGTCGTTTTTTGGTTGTGACAAAAAACAGAGCGTCACCAGCAGAAAAAGATAAAGTAATGCTTTGGGGTGTTCTTGAAAAATAGTCACTCCTTATTCATGGCCGCGCCCAACGCCGCCGACACCGGACCCCGCAAAACCACCGGGACAGGCCGTGCGGACATTCCCGCAAAAGATTCGGGACACCGTCGCCCACACTTGCCGGGAAAGCGGCGCGCAGGCGGTTCGAGATTCTGTCGCGACTGTCTGAAAAAGCAGAATAGACAGCCCACCGGCGCGGAAGGTGACAAATGCGGATGATTGATGCGTGGGATTTTTGGTATAGTAGTGAGGATGGTTTTTGAAAGATAGAAGCCACGATGCAGCCATCTGTATAAAACATAGTTCGCTTGCCCCTTGCATAACAAAAGGTTCGGAAAATGTCTGATAATCCTCCAAAAAATTTAGCAGAGAACGATGAAATTGTAAAAATGTCCGCAGACTTCCTGCTTTCCGAATTCAATTCGCTTCAAGATAGGGCGATTGGTTTAGAAGGCAATAAGTCGAATAGAGTAAACTTCATGCTAATACTTGCGGCGGCGTCACTTGCAGGTATTGGTCAATCATTAAGCATTGTTACCTTACAAACCTATCTCACTTCAATTATATTTTTTGTAGCACTTGTTATCTTGGTTCTTGGTTTATTCACTTTGCAGCATAACATTGACGACTCAGGCGCTATTGTCATTTTGTTTCGTCGGGCGGCTCGCATCCGCTTATGGTTTGTGAAACAAAATAAAGAAATTGCTGGATATGTTGCTTTTCAATATGGAGACGATAGACCAAAAATGGATGTGCCATTTTTAGCGTTTCGTGGTGGCGAAGCGGTCATTTTGGTTATCAATACAGTTGCGCTATGTGCTATTGTTGTCGTTTTATCTTTGCCCGCCACCTGGGTAATTGCGCTTGCTGAGATATTTGTTACGGCTATTATTTTTTGGTTAGCCCAAAACTATTACATTCATAAGGCGTTGCAAAAGGGCGAAAAAATGTCTGCCAAATCAATACGTTACCCTTATGCAAAAATGTTTGAAAAGTATGAAAAATGAAAAAGGTTCTTCTAAACCATAAAGCAAGCCAACACCGCCGGCAATGGACAAGTGCGGGGCTTTGCCCACACTTGCGGGGAAGCGGCGCGCAGGCGGTTCGAGATTCTGTCGCGGCTGCCGAGAAGGCGGAATAGACAAGACAGCCCACCGGCGCGGAAGGTGACAAATGTCAGATGCTTTCGGCGCGGGATTTTTGATATAGTAGTGGGGATGGTTTTTGAAAGATAGAAGCCACGATACAACCATTTGGCTATATAAAATGACAAATCAGGGTGTCTGTATCAAACATAGTTGTTGGCTTGCTAAAAATGTTTCATAAATCTCAGCATTGGAGGGTAATAATATGTTTACGTTCATCTTTGTTAGTCTGATTGCAGGTGTTGGCGCAAGTTATCTTTTGTTCAGTTGGCATAAATCAGAAAAATCATACGGAAATACTGGGGCAGTAGCATCAGTTGCGGTTCTCTATGGAATTGTTTTGTTATTCACCCGAATATCCCTAAACCTTTGGGCAGATGAAGTACAGATCGTTGTTCTAATTTTTTCTTTTCTCAGTTATGGGCTCTCTTACTATTTTTTCTATATGGATTTTCGCCGTATATACCCGCAAATTTCAATTGATTTTTTTTCATACTTAGGCGCTCTGGCCAAGGCAAAGAAAACCATTTCAAGTAAAGAAATTGGAGCCGAGGCCTATGTAACTGATTTTGCAACAGATGTTATACGTGAAACGCTTCGCACTAAACCCTTATATGATAACGATACTCACGTAGAAGGGACAACTGCATCTTTTTTTACTTGGGGACTATGGATAATACACCTTCTATTTTATGTAGGAGCATCTGTTGGAATTATGAATGTGACCGACATCGGCGTATTCTTTCAAAGCTGGTGGTCTGAAATGAGCGGCGAATTTGCACTATATGCAGTTTTCATCGTTGTTATTTTAGTAATATGGGCTGCAATCACAATTCATGAAAAAACAAATAAAAAATAGTTTATTCCACAACCGCAAGCCATGTCGCGTAGACCGGACAAGTGTGGGCTGCGCCTACACTTTCGGGATTCCGCCTATGCCGGTACCTACAGGGTAAGCCGCCCTTCCCTTAGCCTGCCCCTTGTATTATCAAATATCATTCTGACTGGAACATTTATGGCAAACAGAGTAATATCTACCGAAGCCAAACGGGCAAAAAATGATGAGTTCTACCCGAAGGTACGGAAGTGGTAAGGGTGAGTGGGTAGGGTTTTGCGGGACAGTGTTAAACACTTCGGAGAATTCTTTGTAATAAAGAGGAAAATATGACACGATTAACAATATCTGTGAGGCAAAGTATCCTAGCGCAGAATGAAGGTTTCACACGTAGAACATTTTATGAAGGTAAAAACTCCAGAGAAGAAAGAATATATACCATTTCAGGTGGAGTACTTCACATACGTGCTATAGGAAAAACTTCTTGGGCTGATAGCCGTTATGACGACGAATGGATTGCTGGTGACAAGGAAACACATGAATTTTTATATAAGCATAAACAGGAAATGAATCTTGATGGAATAGAATAAGAAAAGATAATAGGTTTAATGAATAAAAATTTGTCTGACTGGAACATTTATGGCAAACAGTAATCTCACAGAAGCCCAACGGGCAAAAAATGATGAGTTCTACACCCAGTACCATGATATTGAGAAGGAAATTTCGGCGTACCTGGAATTCAACCCGGATGTCTTTCGGGGCAAGACGCTGCTCTTACCCTGCGACGACCCGGAATGGAGCAACTTTACCAAGTATTTTGCCCAAAACTTTGATCGCTTTGGGCTGAAAAAACTGATCAGCACCAGTTACGCGGTGGATAGCAAAACTTATAAAAGCGGTTACCAGCCCAGTCTCTTTGAAACCAGCGCCCCCTATTTCGACCAGGTCAAAACCGTCAAAAACGGGAAGATTTTCAGCTTGACCCACGACAAGACGGGCGACCGTAAGGTGGATGTGGATGACCTGGAATGGCATTACCTGAATGGCGATGGCGATTTCAGGAGCGCAGAGATCAAAAAGTTGCGCGATGAAGCCGACATCATCATTACCAACCCGCCTTTCTCGCTCTTTCGTGATTTTTTAGCATGGATTTTTGAAGCGGAAAAGCAATTCCTGATAATAGGCAACATGAATGCCATTAGCTACAAGGAAGTATTTTCGTTAATCAAGGAGAATAAGTTGTGGCTGGGGGCAACTGGTAACGGCAGCGATATGGTTTTTGCTGTTCCGGCAGGTTCAGATGTTGCCGAAGGTGACAAACAGAAAGCCGCAAGACTTGGCTATGTTGGCGATTACACAAGACTCGGAAATTCATGTTGGTTTACCAATCTCGACCACGGAAGACGCCATAAACCCTTACCTTTAATGACCATGGCGGATAATTTAAAATACAGCAAACATAAAGAGATTAAAGGCAAACAATCATATGACAGCTACGACAACTACGACGCGATTGAAGTGCCGTTTACCGATTCCATCCCAAGCGACTATGAGGGCGTGATGGGCGTGCCGATCAGTTTTCTGGATAAATACAGCCCTGAGCAGTTTGAGATTGTGGGAAGGTGTGAAAACGAAGACCTGTACCAGTTGAAAACAAAAGTATATACATCATCTGAATGCAAACAAGCGTATCTGGATAAGTTTGGAAAAAAAGGTACTTACGATATGAATTCCAACGGAGTACTTTTGATCGATGGTTTATTGGAAAAAGTCTATCAGCGGGTACTCATTAAACACAGGAAAGCCACCAAATGAAAACAACCCTAAAAACCGGGATCACAGTCAAAGATATTTGCGAGGGTTTTGTCTACAACGAACTCGAAGGCAAGGGGCTGTTCGGCTTGTCTGGCAAACTGACCATCCAGCCGGAGTACCAGCGCAACTATATCTATGCTGACGGCAAAAGAGATGTGGCGGTCATCGAATCGATCCTGAAGGGCTACCCGTTGGGCCTGATCTATTTCAACAAAGTCAGCGAGGATGTTCTGGAAGTCTTGGACGGGCAGCAGCGCATCACCAGTTTTGGGCGCTTTGTCACCAACAAGTTTGCCATTCAGGATGAACGCGGGATGCAGCAATATTTCGACGGCATCGCGGCCGACAAGCGCAAGAAAATCCTTGAAACGAAGCTGCTGATTTACGAGTGCGAAGGCGAAGAAACCGAGATCAAAGATTGGTTCAGAACCATCAATATTTACGGCGTGCCCGTCAATCCGCAGGAAATCTTGAATGCCGTCTATTCAGGGCCTTTTGTGACCCTTGGCAAGGCCGAGTTCAGCAACAGCCAGAACGCCAATATCCAGAAATGGAGCGCGTATATCTCGGGCAGCGCCAACCGGCAGGATTTTTTGGAACGCGCCCTGGAATGGGTCAGCCAGGGCAAGATCGACGACTACATGAGCCGTCATCGCCACGATAAAAACATCAGCGAGTTAAAAGCCTATTTCAACAGCGTCATCGATTGGGTCTCCACCGTCTTTGTCGATGTCGAAAGCGAAATGCGCGGGTTGGAATGGGGGCGCTTATATGAAGCGTATCACCACACAGCCTATAACCCGGCCAGGGTTTCCCAGGAGCTGAAAAGACTTTACGGCGACCCCTACGTCAAAAACCGCAAGGGAATTTTCGAGTACATTCTGGGCGGTTCAGCGGATACAAAATTATTGGATGTGCGCGTCTTTGATGAGGCGGCCAAGAAAAGCGTTTACGCAGCCCAAACCGCGCAGGCCGAAGCCGGGGGCACATCCAACTGTCCGCTGTGCGCGCTTGGGCCTGATGCCAACAAAAGCAAAATTTGGAAGTTGCCCGAAATGGACGCCGACCATGTCGCCGCCTGGAGCAAAGGCGGCGCAACCGAGATTAAGAACTGTCAGATGTTATGCAAGACCCACAACCGGGCCAAAGGAAATCGCTAAAGGCTTCCCGGCGGCGGCGCTTAACTGCCCTTCTTTAGACTTTCTCCCCTTCCGACGCACAGCGTCCCAGGTTTTGTGGGATCAATCCTTCATTCGTTGGCTGGCTTCGCTACCGCATAAATATTTAATATCTTCATGAACAGTTCAAAGGCACAGATGAGTATTAATCATCGTTACAATTTGATCTTACTTGTTGGATTGGTGCTCTCGGCCTGCAGCCCGGCTACTCAAAAAGCCCTTAGCAACTCTTCTCCTTCCGCACCCATCCATCCACAGCCTTCAAGTACGGCAACGAATTCACTTGTCTCAACACAAACCCTCACCGCTACAGTTGCACCAACGGTTACGATTTCCCCGACAGTGACCCCAGCCCACCCGCTTAGTGTGGAATATCTCAAACAACAAAGCTATTCGGGAAAATTAATTATTGAGGAAGAGCTAGGTCAAAAGGATTCTTATTACCGCTATATTGTTTCCTATCAATCTGATGGGTATAAAAATTATGCTTTACTAACAGTTCCGATCAGTGATTCTCCCGAAACTGGCTGGCCGGTTATTGTGTTCAATCATGGTTATATTCCACCGGAAGTTTACAGAACCACCCAGGGGTATGAAGCATATATGCATGCCTTCGCAGATAATGGGTACATTGTTCTCCGGCCTGACTATCGGGGACATGGAAAATCGGAGGGCGAGCCGCGCAATACCTATTTTCACCAAGGTAACACAATGGATGTCCTCAATGCTGTCGCTGCGGTCAAGAAATGGGAAACGGCTGATCCCAACCGGATTGGAACGTGGGGACACTCGATGGGCGGCTGGATCTCATTACGCGCGATGATCATTGATCCAAATATCCGCGTAGGGGTGATTTGGGGCGGGGTGCTTGGTTCATACGACGATTTATGTGTGCATTGGTTTAATTGTAAAAATTGGGATGCTGAGACCTGGTCGTTTTGGAGTGAGACACCATTTGCTGAGTATGGATTGCCAGAAGAGAACGAGGCCTTTTGGGCGGCAGCCTCTGTTGATACGTATTTGTCTGAATTGAAAGGCGTTGTGCAGCTACATCATGTCACAACAGACACGGTCGTGCCAGTGGCGCTTTCCCAGGTGATGTATGAAAAGATGATCGCCGAAGGAATCATGGTAGAAATTTATGAGTATCCTGGGGATGACCACAATATTTCACAAAACTTTGAACTTGCGATAACGCGGACGTTAGACTTTTTTGATATTCACTTAAAAGGCGCGGGGGGTGGAGGGCGGTAGGGTTTCGTTGACAAGGTTATCAAGCCAGGATGAAAATATACTTGCATCCATTCTAAAATAATAAAAACTAAACATGATTTGTGTCTTGGTTTCATATGCTTAACAGTAGCTTAGTACAAAGAGGACAGCCGCCGATTAACAGCGTGGGGGATGAGCAAAAAAGTGAATGAAAAAGGCCTGGCATCTGGAAAAAGATGCCAGGCCTTTTTCATTGGTGAAGGTTTTAAAGCCACTGCTTATCAGATTCCCATCTGATAAGCGAGCAGTTGGTTGACTGGCGATTTTCTACCGGACAAAATAATTTGAACAGGAATTGGTAACTTATGCTTGTCATTTCGAACCGCGTAGCGGTGAGAAATCTTGCCACGGTGGTTAAGATTTCTCGCTGTCGCTCGAAATGACAAACTATCACGAAGTTTGTCCGGTAGAGAAATTGGCGAAGCCGTATCGAGGCCTGTCAAGATACAGAGACATACCTCTTGTCAAAATGCCGCGAGGGATGTAAGATATATCTTGTATACAAGATATATCTACAAGGAGAACTCGCATGCCCACCCCACCTGAAGGAAAACGCTTTTATGGTTCGGTCACCGTCAGCGAGCGCGGACAGATTGTCATCCCGGCTGAGGCGCGGCGCGACTTCGGCATCGAGGTCGGCGAGAAATTGCTGGTCTTTGGCGATTTGGAGCAGGGGCTGGCACTGATGAAGGCTTCGAAACTGATTGAGAAAATGCCCGGGATTATGTCCATGCTCCAGTCGGCGGAGAATGAGGACGATGAAAATAAATAAGGCTATCGAAATGTCATTGCGAGCGAGCGCTTTTCAGCGAGCCAAGCAATCTTCCATTAAACGGGAAAAGCACATCGAGCGGCATTTTCCACTTAACGGGAGATTGCTTCGCCATAGAGCGGCTCGCAATGACACATCGAAAAGTGAGAAAAAATGAACGATAGAATTCGTAAGATCATTGGCAGTCAAATTTTGCCGAATGTGGGCGCGGCCCTGTTTGCGATGTCCTTCATCGCCTTTGGGGGTGTGCAAAATATCGTTGGGAAAGTGCTGTTGAGTTTCGTCTTCGGGACGCTGGGCTATTTCGCCTTCTCCTGGCTCGGGCCGCAAATCATGCGGCTCGAAAAACACCTGACGCGCGGGCGGCCGGGGAAAACGGTCTACCCGTTCGGCAAGTTGCCGCGCGAGGCGGAAAATTCGGCGGGCGGCAAAGGCCGCGCGCTGGCGCGGCTTTATCAGGGCGGGTTCCCGGTGCCGGATGGCTGCGTGCTGCTGCCCGAGGCTTTCGACGGGGAGGCGTTGACCGCCGAGGCCTGGGAACTGCTCAAGGGTCAATTGAATCGGCTGCGGGGCGGGAAAATGCATCCGCTGGCAGTGCGCTCCTCGGCGCTGGGCGAGGATTCGGCCCAGGCGTCTTTTGCCGGGGAATTCGAGAGCGTGTTAAACGTTCAGTCGGACGAGGAAATCCGCGAGGCGGTTCGGGTGGTACGTTTATCCCGCCATGCGGCGCGGGTGCAGGCCTACAGCCAGGCGCAAGGTCTGCGCGGCGCGGAACACGATGTCGCCGTCGTCATCCAAAAAATGATCCAGGCCGATTTTTCGGGCGTGCTCTTCACCGCCGACCCGCTGACCGGGAACTTGATGCAAATGACGGGCAATTTCGTGGCCGGGCTGGGCGACAAACTGGTCTCCGGGCAGGTTTCGGCGGCGGAGTTTAGCTTTGCGCGGCCGGAGGGTGGTTACACCGGCCCGGCGGAACTGAGCCGGGCGGCTAAAAGCCTGCACCGCGAGGCGCACGAAATCGAGCACGAACTCGGCTGTCCGCAGGACATCGAATGGGCGCTGGCGGGCGGGAAGATCTTTATTTTGCAAGCGCGCCCGATTACCACTTTGAACCCCTACAACCCCGTCACCGCCGAGTGGAACGACACGCTGAAGGGCAACTTCCTGTGGTCGGCCACGAATTTGATGGAGGCCCAGCCCGAGGTGCTGACCCCGTTTACGGCTTCGCTGCGCCCGTACCTGGACAGCATCGGCGGCCCGGCGCTGACCGTCAAGGGCTACCCGCTGAACGGGATTATCGGCGGGCGCTTCTACTCGAACATCAGCGTCCAGGTGTCGGCCTTTGTGCGCGCCTTTAAGGGCGACGCGCACCGCGCCTACCGCGAACTGGCCGGTTGGTGGGGGCAGGTGCCAGACGAGATGGACATCCCGCTGCTGCCGCTGACCAAACAGGAGTGGGAGCGCGAGATGCTGCCGTATCTCATCCGCAGCACCCTGCAATTTGCCAGTTACCGCCGCAAGCAAAAGGCTTTCCTGGCCCGCAACCGGCAGTTCTGCGCCGATTTACGGGCACGGATTGGGCAGGCGCAGGTTGGCGTGGAACTGGCGGCGCTCTGGCACAAGGAAATTTCTGTGGCCTATCGCGACGCGGTTTTCCACATCGTGGCAGCCTCGTCGGATGCGCAGGTGCGACTGGAAGCGGATTTGCGCAAACTGGTCGGGGCCGAGGATGCCAACGCCCTGCTCTCGAACCTGGGCGGGCTCTCGTCCACGCGGCTGGAGAGCCTGGGGCCGCTGGCCGGGCTGGGGCTGGTGCTGAATGGAAATATGGGCCGCGAAGCGTATCTGGAAGCCTACGGTCATCGCGGCGAGAACGAGGGCGAAGTTGCCTGGCCGCGCCCGATGGAGGACCCGACCTGGCTCGACCGGCAACTGCAGGCCTGGGCCAAAAACCCGGTCGACATCGACTCCATGCTGGCCCGTCAGCGTGCCGCCTACGAAGCCGCCTGGGAGCGTTTAGTCCAAGAGCAGCCCAAAAAGGTCGGTCAGATGCGCTGGCGGCTCAACCAGGCCGCCAAAGGCGCGCAAACGCGCGAAATCGTGCGCTCGGAAGCGACGCGCGGGATGACCATTATCCGCGCCTTTGCCCTGCGCGCCGGGGAATTACTCGGGATTGGTGATGACGTTTTCTTTTTGACCCTCGACGAGGTGCTGGCCGCGCTGGAAGGGAATTCTGCGGCTTTTGAGTGGATACCCACCCGCAAGGAAGTCCACGCCCGCTACCGCGCCCTGCCGCCTTATCCGACCCTGATCTGCGGGCGCTTCGACCCGTTTGCCTGGGCCGCCGACCCCCACCGCCGCAGCGACATTTTCAACTCGCGCGCCCAAACCAGCCCGCTCGTCGCACCTGATGAAAACATCATCCAGGGCGCAGCCGGGGCGCTGGGTGTGGTTGAGGGCACTGTCCGCAAACTGGAACACCTGGAAGACAGCGACCAGTTCCTGGCCGGCGAGGTGCTGGTCACGACCATGACCAACATCGGCTGGACGCCGCTTTTTCCGCGCGCGGCGGCCATCGTCACCGACCTGGGCGCGCCGCTCAGCCATGCCGCCATCGTGGCTCGCGAACTGGGCATCCCGGCGGTGGTCGGCTGCGGCGACGCCACCATGCGTCTGAAGACCGGCGACCGGGTGCGGGTCAATGGCGGTCTGGGGTTGGTGGAGATCCTTGAACAGTGATAAAAACAGGGCTGCGACATTTCGCAACCCTGTTTTTATATGACAAATGTCACGCGACTTTGGAGAATTATTTTGCTATCGTAATTGGAAGAACTTACATCGCACAACCCACGCCCCGGGTTTGGAATAGGAGCCCCAGTGAGCCACATCCATCTCAAAAATGTCTGCAAATCGTACCGCATGGGCAACAACCTCATCCACGCCATCAACAACCTGTCCTTGGAAATTGAGCAGGGCGAATTCGTCGTCGTGCTTGGCCCGAGCGGCTCGGGCAAAACCACCTTCCTGAACATCCTCGGCGGCCTCGAACATGCCGACAGCGGCGAGATCCTGGTCGGCGGCGAAGCGGTCAACCAGATGAACGAAGCCACCCTCACCGACTATCGCCGCCGCAAGGTGGGCTTTGTCTTCCAGTTTTTCAACCTGCTGCCGACCCTGACCGCCCTCGAAAACGTGGCCCTGACTGCCGAAATGGCCCAGGACGGCTACGATCCGCAGGCCATCCTCGAAAAGGTCAAACTCGGCGACCGCTCCGAACATTACCCCGGTCAACTTTCCGGCGGGCAGCAGCAGCGCGTGGCGATCGCCCGCTCCCTGGCCAAGAAACCGGCCCTGGTCCTGGCCGACGAACCGACCGGCAGCCTGGATATCGAAACCGGCATCGACGTGCTCGAAGTGATGCACAATCTCAACCGCGAGACCGGCCAGACCATCGTGCTCGTCACGCACAACGCCGCCATCGCCCAAATCGCTGACCGGGTCGTGCACGTCAGCAATGGCGCGGTCCAGCGCGTTGAGACCAATCCCAACCCCATCGCGCCGCGCGCGCTGGCCTGGTGACCCATGCTGACAACCCTGCGCCGTAAAATTCTTGGCGATTTGAAAATGCACCGCGCGCGTTTCCTGGCGGTCTGGGTCGTGGTCGTGATGGGCACCGCCTTTTATGGCGCGTTTTACCCGGCCGGCCAAAGCGTGCTGGCCTCGGTCTACAGCATGTACGACAAACAGCAATACATGGATTTCCAGGCCCGTTTCGACCCGGCTTCCGATTCGATTGTCGAAAAGATTCGGGAGATCGAGGGAGTGACCGCCGTTGAGGGGCGTTTGGTGGTGGATAGCGGCATTCAACTCGACCCCGAGCGAAAATCGCTGACCACCCTGCGCCTGGTGACCGTACCCAATCATGGCCAGCCCACTGTCAACTTCAACGACATCCCCAACGGGCGCGACATCCGGGCCAACGATGAAATCTTGCTGCTCAAGCGTTTTGCCGACTATCACGGCCTGCGCCCCGGCGATAAAGTTACGATCTGGATCAACGGCGAAAAACACAAATTCACGCTGGCCGGGCTGGCCTTCAACCCGGAATATCTGGTCTCCGGCAGCAGCCGCGAGTCGCCCTTCCCGGCGCCCTCCGCGTTCGGGGTGGCATGGGTGCGCTATGCAACGCTGGCGGGCCTGCTTGGGGCCGATGGCCTGGTCAATGACGTGGTCATCAGCCTGGGGGTCAATTCCTTCGACGATTCGAGCGCGCTGCGGGCCAGGGTCAAAGCCGACTTGCAGCAGGCGCTCCATCGCCAGGACAATCTCGAACTCCGCGAGCGCGAGGAAACCGCCTCGGGCGGCGTCGTCCAGGCCAACATCAACGGCAACTTCCAGGTCATGGCCCTCTTTTCGGGGCTGTTCCTGCTGGTGACGCTGGTCGTGACCTTCATCCTGCTCGGGCAGTTTGTCGGCTCCGAGCGCCAGCGGATTGGCACCCTGCGCGCCCTGGGCGTTTCGCGCCCCGAGCTGGTCGCCCATTACCTAACCTTTGGCCTGCTTATCGGCATTTCGGGCGGGCTGGTGGGCAGCGTGCTCGGTTATTTTGCCTCGTTTACCACCATGTACCCCTTCGTGGACGCGATCGCGGGTGGTTACCTGCCCGGTTTTGCCAACACCCCGCAGTTCCCCTTCATTTTGCTCGGTTTTGGGCTGGTGGTGGCCGGGACGACGCTGGCCGGGGCCTACCCCGCCTGGACAGAATCGGGCACGCCGCCCGGGATTGCCCTGCGCCCGCCCACGCCGCGCACCCCGAATGCGGTTAGCCGTCTGTCGTTGGGCTTTTTGCCGCTCTTCCTGCGCCAGACCATGCGCAACATCCTGCGCTCACCGGGGCGTTCGCTGGCCACCGCCCTGGGCGTGATGATGGGTACGGTCATGGTTTTTGCGGCGGTCGGGCTGGCCGATGCGATGGATTTCAGTTTCAGCGATTATTTCGGTTCGAATCACTATGACCTGCGCCTGGTGCTCAGCCAGCCAGTTTCGGCCAGCAGCCTCGAGCGGCGGGCCGAGAAGGCGGAAGGGGTCAGCTCGGCCCAGGCGGCGCTGTTTGGCCTGCTGACGGCCCAAAGCGCCACGAAAACCTTCGACACCCTGGCTTTTGTGCTCGATGAGAACGATCCATACATCGTGCTGACCACGCTGGAGGGCGCGCCCGCTTTTTCGAGCGCTGAGGGCGTCTGGATCGGTCACAACCTGGCGCGGGTGCTCGAGGCCGGGGTGGGCGACACGCTGACCCTGACGGTCGATGAGCAAACGGAACAGGCCCAAATCCTGGGCATCGTCTCGCAGACCTTCGGCAGCCCGGTTTTTGTACCGCGCAGCCTGTTCAACAAGTGGATGCCGGGTGACGCCTCCATCAGCAACGCGGCCCTGGTGCGCGCCGAGCCTGGCCGCATGGCCGATGCCCGCGAAGCCCTGGCAAAAATCCCTGGCGTGGTTTCTGTCGAGGATTACCCGGCCTTCGTCCGGGATGTCAACAATTACCTGGCTTTCTGGCGGATCAACTCGTGGGCCTTTGCCGCCTTTGGCGCGCTGTTGACCCTGGCGGTCATCCTGAACACGGTCAATGCCCGTTTGCAGGAGCAGCAGGCCGACCTGGCGATTATGCGCTCGCTGGGCATCACCCGCCGCGAGATCATTGTCTCGGTTCTGACCGAGATTCTCATCCTGGCGGCGCTCGGGATTGGGCTTGGCATCCCCCTCGGACGCGAAGCCGGCTTCCTGGTGGCGCACTCGGTCGATATGGATTTCTACGGGCTGGTGGCCATGTTCTATCCGCGTTCCTTGCCCCTGGCCAGCGCCGCCGTGCTGCTGATTGTGCTCCTGGCGGCCATCCCCGGCCTGCGCTCGGCCTTCAAGGTCGATCTGGGCCAGGTCAGCAAGGGCCAGTCGATGTAGTTTATTGGCGTAGTGCCTAAAAAACTTTACCACGACGGCTACGACGTATCACAACGGAGTGCGAAAAACAAAAGACGGGTTTCCGTCGTGGTAAAAAAAACAGGGCTGACGAGAGAGTCAGCCCTGTTTTTGCAGGACGCAAGCGGGCAGGCTTCGCTTAGTGCTGCCCCAGTGTGCCGCGCTGGCGTACCCGGCGTTCGAGCGAGTTGAAGGCCCAGACGCCGATCCAGAGCATGATGAACATAAAGACGACCAGCAGGGCGATCTCCCAGGCGATGGGCAGCAGGGTGGTGGTTTTGAGCAGGTAGCCACGCACCGCGTCCATGCCGTAGGTCAGCGGCAGCGCCAGTGAGATCGGCAGCAGCCATTTGGGCAGCGCGTTGACCGGAAAATTCGTGCCGGAAAAAATGCCGACCAGGAAACTGCTGACATCCACGAGTGTGTTGGCTTCGCGCATGATCATTACCACCGCCGCGAAAGCGAAGCCAAACCCGTACAGCCCAATCATCATCGGGATAACCGGCACAAAGGCATTCAATATATCCCCGCTGACGCGGAATCCGAACAGCAGGGCGGCGATAACCAGCATAATGGTCGATGTGACCGTGGTGACGATCAGGTTGGTGATCGAGCGTCCGGTCAGAATGAGCAGGCGCGGAACGGGGGTCAGCCAGTTCGATTCCATTACGCCTGAATCCATGTCGTTTTTAAGCGCGTATCCCATACCCCAGAAGACGGCGTTGATGAAATTGGTCAGAACGGTACCGAGCAGGATGAAGGACATGTAATCGGCGGTGCCGCTGTAGGCTTCAAAGCCCGTGGCGCGCCCGTTGATGCTGAAGGCCTGACCCATGAAATAAGCCGGCGTCAGCCAGATGACGGGCTGGAAGATGGTCGAAACGGCGTTGAGCGGATAACGCCAGTAATGTTTCCAATCTTTGCGCACGATGGCATTCAGCACTTGCAGATGCGAGCTGAAATTTGGGCGGGAGAGAGAGAAATTGTTGTCCATGCTTTACACCTTTAATATTGACCGATTGCGCCGGTGCGGCGGGCGCGGCGTTCCATCCAGTTGAAGAGTGTGTAGCCGACCACCAGCCAGAACGCGCCGAAGAGCAGCAGCGCGCGGATGTCGGGCCAAACGTCTGCAACGGTCACTGCCGGTTTCATGGCGGCCAGGCGCATCCCGTTGATGGCATAAGTTTGCGGCATCCAGAGCGCCACAGACTGCATCCAGCCGGGCAGCAGGCTGATCGGGAAGGTGATGCCACAAAAGATCATCACCATGCCGCGCACCAGGAAGACGAAGGCGTTGGCTTCCTTGACCGTGATGACCAGGCTGGCAAAGGCAAAGCCCAGTCCGTAGATCGAGGGGATGGTCGCCAGGATCATCAGCACGCTCAGCCACAGGCTGCCGTCGAAGCGCACGCCGAAGAGCAGAGAGAATTCGAGCGCAGAAACGAGGATGAGCATGAGCATTTGCAGCACCTGCGGGATGGTACTGCCGAGCAAGTAGGCAAAGCGCCAGGTGGGCGAAAGCCAGTTCGATTCGAGCGTGCCGCGCATTTGTTCGTTGCGCAGCGAAAAGCCGACATTCCAGAGCACGATGTTCTGCCACATCCAAATGGTTGTGCCGATGGCAACGTAGCCGAAGAAATCCGTTGAACCGGAGACAAGCTGGAACTGGGCCATGCCGCTGCCATCCGGCCCGGCCAGCGCCCGCCCGGTCAGCAGGTAAGCCATCGGGAAGATGAGCGGCCAGATAATGAGGGCAATGATCCAGCTTGGGTAGCGCACAAAGTACAGCCACTCGCGGCGCACCACCGCCCAAAGGGCGCGCAGGTCCGCCAGCGGGCTGGAATGTCCGATGGATTGGGTCGAGGTTGTCATTTCCGCATCCTTAATCCCGCAGCGCCTTGCCGGTCAGATCGATGAAGACATCTTCGAGCGTGGGCTTGAGGATATTCATGTTGAGCAGGCGTGTGCCGTTGTAGTTGACGGCTTCGACCACGCCCGGCAGGATGGCGCGCGAATTGCTCGACTGCATGCTGACTTCCCAGACGCCGTCTTTGCCGGTGTCGTGGGCAGACAGGTTTTCGACACCCTGAAGCTGGGTCAATTTCTCGCCGACCTTTTTGTACCAGCCGGCCACTTCCAGCTTGACGATTTCTTTCTGGCCGATGCGCTGCTTCAACCCGTCGGGCGTGTCGAGCGCGATGACCTTGCCGGTGTCGATGATGCCGATGCGATCCGAGAGCTGGTCGGCTTCTTCCATGTAGTGGGTGGTCAGTAAAATGGTATGACCGTCCTTTTGCAGATCCAGGATCAGTTCGCGCAGGTTGCGCGCGGCCTGTGGATCGAGACCGAGCGTAGGCTCATCCAAAAGCAGGATGGGGGGGCGGGCCAGGAGCGTTTTGGCTATGGCGATGCGCTGGCGCATACCGGTCGAATATTTTTCGACCAACTCATTGGAACGTTCCTTGATCTCCAACCGCTCCAGCAGCTCATCGACCCGTTTCCTGGCTACCGTTGGCGGGATGTGGTTCAAGGCTGCAAAGTATTCCAGATTCTCGCGCCCCGAGAGTTTCCAGTAAATCGAGCGTTCACCCGCCAGCAGGGTCCCCAGGCTGCGGCGCACGTCGTTGGCCTGCCTGACCACGTCATAGCCGTTGACGCGCGCCGTTCCGCTGGTTGGCTCGAGCAGCGTGCATAACATGCGGATGGTGGTGGATTTGCCCGCGCCGTTCGGCCCGAGCAGGCCAAAGATCTCGCCGCGCTCGATCTGAAGGTTGACCCCGTCCACCGCGGCGAACAGCGTCTGGGGTTCTTTCTTCCCGAACGGCCAGAATGACTTTTTCTTCTCGCCCTTTTCAGCGGAGGGGGTGCGCTGGGGGAACTTTTTGACCAGGTTCTCAGCTTCAACAGCCCAATCAGACATTCTCATACTCCTTTTCGAATTGTCTTGATGATACCCATAGCGCCGTCTTTTTTCCTGTCGACCCGCTATCAACCAGCCATCAATCCAAATTCGAGTGTGAAATTATAGTTCAGGGTTTCTGATAAATCGATCCTTTATGCTTGAATTATACAAAGATATATTTTGAAAGTCAATACTTATATAAATATATTTTATATTTTCCTTTTATAATATTAAATATTATCAATTTTGTTTTTAAAATCGATTCCCGTTTTGTGCAGGTCCTGTGCGCAGATTTCAGGGATTAAATTCAAAAAGAGCAAAATCTGTGCACAGATTTTGCTCTTTCCGTTAAACAAATAATTTTGACTTTTTTAGATTGGCCCTGTTTTTATGCGCCTTTCATGTCTGTTTGAGAAAATCCAATAGATTCTTTGTCACCGCTTCTGCTTCATCGTGCTGCACCCAATGGGTGGCGTTCTCGAAGAAGATCAACTCCCCGTTTTTGCAAAGCTTCAGGCTGTCTTCGGCCATTTCGGCGCTCAGGGCAATGTCTTGCTTGCCCCACAGGATGCGCACCGGCATCTCCAGTCGGGATTTTCCCTTCATATTTGGTCGGAAGCGGACGATGGCGCGGTACCAGTTGATCATGCCGGTCAGCCCGCCGGAATTGGCGTAGGCTTTGCGGTATTCTGCCAGGTCATCCGCGCTGAAAGTGGACGGCTTGCCGCTGGCTTTGAGCATTCCGATTATCCCTGCGAAATTGTTGCGACTCATCAGCCAATCGGCCAGGCCGGGAATCTGGAAAAAGCCGATGTACCAACTCTTGAGTATCTGGCGCGGCGATTTGGTCAGGGTGCGTGTCATCACTGCCGGGTGTGGCACGTTGAGAATGGCCAGTTTCTCGACCCGCTCGGGGTGCAGGATGGCAACCGTCCAGGCGACAGCGGCGCCCCAATCGTGGCCGACCAGGAAGACTTTTTCGATGCCGTAATGATCGAGAATGGCGATCACATCCTGGCTGAGATCTTCCAGCCCGTAAGCCGCCACATCTTTGGGCGCGCTCGAAAGGTTGTATCCGCGCTGGTCCGGGACGATGACGCGGTAGCCCTTGGCCGCCAGGGCCATGATCTGGTTTCGCCAACCGTACCAGAATTCGGGGAATCCGTGCAGGAGCAGGACAGGTTTGCCTTCCGGCGGCCCGGCCAGGACGATATGCAGGCGAATTTGGTCGTTGATTTGCAGGTAGGTATGTTCGTAGGCGGGCATGGGGATGAATTCCTTATAGGTGCTTGCACCAGCGCAGGCTGGCCCAACCGCCGGGGTAGTGTTCAGCCACGATCAGGTCGGCGTGTTCGGGAATGTTCTGGCGGGCGAAAACGAACGGAATATTAACGAGCAGTTCTGGCAGGCCAAAGACCAGTGTGCCGCCGTGGCTGACACACAGAAAGTGCGCATCCGTCTCTCCAAATTCCGCGGATAGGGTTTCGAGAAAAGCTTTCATCCTCTTGCGAATGTCGTGGAAGGTTTCGCCGCCGGGTGGGCACTCGTCCCGGCGCAGGCCGTTGAACCAGTCTTGTACAAACTGCTGGTGGATTTGCCAGGCTTCGGGGTCGCCGCGGCCTTCCAACTCTCCGCAGTCGTATTCGCGCAGGGCGGGTTCGATACGCAGGGGAGAGTTAAGTCTTTCGGACAGGATTTGGCCTGTTTCGACGGCGCGCGGCACCGGGCTGGTGTAGATGTGCTCGAAACGGGTTCGGGACACGGTTTGCGACAAGGCTTCAGCCTGCTGGCGTCCGAGGTCGGTTAAGGGATGAGGCAGATCGCGATTCGAGATGATCTGTAGGGTATTGGCCACGCTTTGGCCGTGACGGATGAAGGTGATTTTCATTTTTTGTCCAGGAACTTTCGAGCCGCAAAGTGCGCGACCGGCATCAGGAGGATCGCTAAGAAAAGAATTTTCTTCTTTCTGTTGGATTAAGGCTGCTCGAAATACTCAGCCAGCAGGCCTGAAAGATCGGCTGTATGGTGGTTTGAAAGCACCCTGAAGAAATCGGCCCGGGTGGCGCGTTGGCCAGTCATCTGGGTGTAGTATTCTTTCAGGAAGGCGAAGAAAGCTTCATCGCCGATGCGTTGGCGCAGGTCTTCCAGGAAGAGCGCGCCGCGGCGGTAGGTGGCGTTGGTGTAGGGGGTGAATCCGCCATAGGTTGAAACCGGATTGTCGATTTTGCCTTCGGGCGCGTAGAACGTGATCCGGTAACTCCACCACCAGGGCAGGGCATCGGGATAGTGGTCTTCGTAAAACAGGCGTTCGCTGTAGGTTGCCAGGCTTTCATCGAGCCAGGCCTCGTTGGCCTGATCGTTGCCGACTGCGCCGAACCACCACATGTGGCTGGTCTCGTGGGCGGCAACCATAACCAGGTAATTGCGCTCTGTGTTGTCATACAGGTTGTAAAAAGAGTTGGGCAGGAAGTACAGTCCGTCGTATTCCATGCCATCGTTGAAGTCGCCCTGTACCACGGTCAGCGATTCGTGGCGATAGGGGCCAAGCAGGCGGTTGAAGGTCTGGGTG
>JAKLPV010000145.1 GCA_022013685.1 Anaerolineae bacterium | reverse complement strand
TCCACGGCCACAAGGCAATGCAGAGTAAAACGCCTGCAAAGAAAATCAGCGAGAGTCCGGTGATATACAGCCCGTGAAAGGCCCAGTTGCGCCCGAAATAAGCAAAACCCATCCCGAAAATCATCGTTGTGATGTAACCAACCGTGATGATGGCGTTGATGGCCGTCTTGAAAAATGGCTTCATCTTGAGCAGGCCGTTAATCATATACGTTTCGATAGCAACCACCGCCATTGCAATCGAATGGTACAGGATGATGATACGGCCTTCGCGCTCAGATTGGACAATTTCCATCCCGAAAAGTTTGATGACCACCTCGCGCACCCCCAACTCGGCCATTGGCCCGGAGAGCATTCCCCAAACGGCAGTTTCAACGGCAATCATGGCGATTGCCACCAGAATCAGGCCTTTGGTGGAATTGAACAGGTATTGAAAGCGAGATCGAATAAACTGCATACAATGCACTCCTTTTGCAAACAGCATCTTTGTATAAAGTATCACAATGCTGATGGAAAGTCTTTGACTTTTGTCAAGTCGGACAAAAGAAAGGATGGCTGGCGGATAAAAAACGAGCATCCTTTTGGGATGCTCGTTTTTTATGACGCGCAGTATGCGTCACCTACTCAAAAAGAAGAGCATCCATTTGCGCGGCTTCCCTAAGAGCATTTACATTCAGCACTCGAATCTCGGTGCGAGTGGAAAAAATCAAGCCACGACGCGCCAATTCGCCCAATGATCGACTGACAGCTTCTGGCACACTGGCAATTCGCGCCGCCATTTGGCTAATGGAATGTTCATAGCGCGGAATGTTCACCTGGCCGTTGTCGCTCAATTCGAGCAATAGCTTTGCAACCCGTGCTTGCACTGGGCGGAAGGATAAATCTGCATAATGTGCAATCAACTGTCGGTTGCGGGTTGCCAAAACCTTAAGCAAACCAACAGATATTTCGGGATGACGTAATAACAATTTTTGAAACGGTTCGTAACTAATTTGCCAGATTGTGGAATCCTGCGCAGCTTGGGCACAAACGGGGTTTTCACTCCCGTCCAGGACCGTTACCTCATTAAACATGCTGACTGGGTGAACCACTTTGATGATATTCACCTGGCCTTGCGGCCCGATTTTGCACAGGTGTACCAGTCCGCTGATGAGAACGTGCATTCCGGCGCTGGGCTGGCCTTCATAAAAAATTGTTTCATCCGCCAGAAAACGGCGCACCTGTCCTGCCGAGACAACACTGATAATCTCGATCAAGGATAAATGCTGAAAATGTCTTACGGAGCGCAGGCTTTCGGCCAAGCGATGAAGTTCATCCATGCTGATATTATAGCGGGGTTCGGTTGGGGTAGCACAAGCACCCCGCGTGGCTCGTAGAAACGCATTCTTATGCTCGATTTTCCAACATTCTACGTGTTGACGGGAGTAACAGGTAGATCAGCAAGCCTGTACTCAGGATTGGGGCTGGAAGAAACATTGAGAAACGGCCCACTTCCGTCATGTTATAGAGACCCATTGGGTAACCGCCAATCATTGACATGGCGGCAGCGAAAATTCCCACCGGGATCGCCCAGGATTTTTGCTTGAACGCAGCAAAAATAAAAATTGCCCAGGCAGCAGCACCCCACCAACTTACCTGTTGTAAAATGACGTACATCCCATTCCAGAAAGCATTCTGATTCTGCACAAATGTTTCGGCTGATTGGAATGTGGTTTGGAACTTTGAAATTGGAGCCACACCGTCAATGAAAGTCAGCACGTATGCCAACCCGGCGATGAAGGTGAGTGTGATGATTTTTCTATCCACGCCGCCTATGATGAGCATTCCAAACCACATCACGAGCGCCATGCCAAAGACGACCAGGGTCGGTGTGGGCAGGTGACTGTCCATAGCGGGGATGGCGGGGAAGAATCCGGTCAGCAGGAGAATGGTAGCGGCAACAGCTCCCCAGAACCAGGCCCAATCCTGTTTATTCAGGAAGCCCCACAAAACGGTTAAAGAGAGCGCACCGGCAGCCGTTCCCAACCAACCAAGGACTGCATAAACGATACGAACTGTATTACTTTCCTCCCATTGACCAGCTGCAAAATGGGTATGGATGACGGTGTTATAGGTTTGCGCGAGAAAATACAGGCACAGTATCCCTGCCAGAAAGCCGAGTACAGCCAGGGCAGCCCCAAGTTTGGTATTATTTTTCATTGTCTTTTCTCCTTTTCTTGTGATGGTTTCTCGAGCCGTCATTTATTCAGGGGAATCTTCGTTTAATCTCAAGTTGATGGTTCGGGCTGGGCTGGGCGCTCCAGGCGCTTCGATGCGATTCACGACCCCGAGAACCCCAGTCTCAGCCTCTGCCAGTTGTGCGGCGATGATCCGTATCTCATTGGATGTCACCGCACCTGCCAGGTGCGCAATTCCGTTCAACACGCCCACTCGCAAATTGGCATACGCTATCCGTTCGTCCATTGCAAAACGGGACAATATTGCAGTGCGCAGCTTTTCATCGGTGTTTTGAACCGGGGCATTGGTCATGTTTCATCTCCAAGAGCCTTTATCCAGTGTACAGATTGACAGGTTGGCTGCATACGACTTTTGTCGTATTGAATGCTTTTGTAAAGTTCGGAACGGGTTTCTAACCCTTCGCCAGATTTAAAAAGACATCTTCAAGCGTGGCTTCACTTTTTTGGATGGAAGCGACTCGCACCTTGGATTTTTCCAACGTGCTTTTTAGTTCACCTCCGCTCAGCCCTGGTGCAACAAGTACCCGTAAATGATCTCCGGATAAACTGGCCCTGACCACACCTAACATATCTGCCAACAGGTGCAGGCCATCTAACAGCGGCTCTGCGTACAACTCCCAAACTTCACCCGGAACGTAGCGTTCCTTCAATGCCAATGGCGTATCCAATGCCAGCAAATTGCCATCCCGCATCATGCCCACTCGATTGCAGTATTCGGCTTCATCCATGTAGTGCGTTGTTACCAGAACCGTTACACCGCTCGCGGCTAATTCGTAGATTAAATCCCAGAAAGCGCGGCGAGCCGTTGGGTCAACGCCGCTGGTGGGTTCGTCCAAAAACAACAGCCGAGGGCTGTGAACGAGGGCAATTCCCAGCGCCAGTCTTTGCCGCCAGCCGCCAGAAAGTTCACGAGTGATGGTTTTCTGGTGATCGCTCAAACCGACCAGGGCAATCGTTTCTTCAATTCGAGCCTTATCAGTAATCCCATACACACCACCGTAAAATTGGAGATTTTCCCAAACGGTCAGGTCATCGTAGATGGCGAATTTTTGCGACATATAGCCAACGCGGGCGCGTACCTGTTCTGGTTCGCGGTGAACATCGAAACCCAGGACAGAGGCGCGGCCATGAGTTGGGTTCAGCATCCCCAGCAGCATCCGAAAAGTGGTTGTTTTGCCAGAGCCGTTAGGCCCCAGGTAGCCGACCACTTCGCCGGGTTGAACTTCAAACGAAACATCATTTACGGCCACAAAATCACCAAAGTGACGGGTGAGATGCTCAACAACAATCACGGGTTCAGGCATTTTCTTGCTCCGATAAGTAGATAAACACATCTTCCAGCACTGCGGGGATCGGGCGCGCACTCGTAAACGTGCCACCGCCAGCCTGGATGGATTTCTCCAGGTTTTTGATAACGGGTTCAGCTTGGTTGGATTTAACGCGCAGGTGCAGCCGGTCGCCAAAAGCGCGCACATCTTCTACACCAGAATCCTGTATGCTGATCTGTTTCAGTAGGGGCAGTGGGCTGCCGCGCAGTTCGAGAATCCGTTCATTGAGAAGGCTGCGCAGTTGGCCGGGGGTTCCTTCCGCAATGATTTGGCCTTTGCGCATAAAACCAACGCGATGACAGCGGGCTGCTTCATCCATATAGGGGGTGGAGATGATGACCGAAACACCATCACTCTGCACGGAGACCAGTTGGATCAGCAGTTGCCAGAAATCCTGGCGCGTGACCGGGTCAACGCCGGTAGTGGGTTCATCGAGCAGTAGCACCTTGGGGCGCGTTACCAAAGCTGAGGCCAGCCCCAGCTTTTGCTTCATCCCACCTGATAATTGCCCGGCGCGGCGGTCTTTAAACTGCGCCAGGCCAACAAATTCAAGGATTTCCAGGCAGCGCGGATACCATTCGTCTGACTTCAGGCCGCGTACTTCGGCAAAGAAGCGGATATTTTCCATCACGGTCAAATCTTCGTAAAGCGAGAAGCGCTGGGAGAGATAGCCGATGTGGGCGCGCGCTTGTTCAGCCTGCGATCTGAGACTGTATCCATGAATACTGGCTTCGCCAGAAGTCGCTAGTAATGCGCCCACTAAAAGTCGCAGGGTCGTGGTTTTTCCTGCGCCATCTGCGCCAACCAACCCGTAAATTTCGCCGGCAGGGATGTTTAGATCAACGCCGTTGACAGCTTGAACAGCGCCGAAGGATTTATGTAGTCCAGCTGCAGAAATTAGAATATCTTTAGAAAGCATAGTTACCGCCAATGGTCTGATGAGTTGGAGTGCGAAGTCATCAGACTTCGCACTCCAATAAACGTTTTATTTGAAGAAAACATCTGCCGGCATACCGGGTTTGAGCTTGCCGCTGGCATCTGCCAGGCTGAGTTTGATGCCAAAAACCGTGGTTTTGCGACCCGCCACCGTCTGGACGTTGCGTGGAGTAAATTCGGCTTTGCCTGAGATGTTGAGAACCGTGGCGCTAAAGGTTTCACCGGGGAATGAATCAACGGTCATTTCAGCAGTTTGACCGAGTGAGATTTCACCGTAACGGTCTTCGGGGATATAGACGGTGATCGTCAAATCGCTCAGGCGGGCCATCGTCAGGAGGCCCGATCCAGGCATAACCACTTCACCGGGTTCTACGGCGCGAGTTAGAATCACCCCATCTGCCGGAGCGCTAACGGTCAATTTACTAATCTGAGCTTCAACCAAAGCCAGGCTGGCTTCAGCTTGTTGAACCGCAACTTTGGCCTGGCTGGCAACTGCTTGAGCCTGGTCAAGGTTTTTTTGGGCGGCCACTACTTTGAGCGACAGTTCTCCGGTTTGGAGAATACGCAAACCATCTTGAGCGGCATCGTAGCGCTCTTGCGCTACGCGCAAATCGGCCCGGGCGGTGAGTACATCAGCTGCCCCACTGGTGGTGATCGTATCGTTATAAGCTTTTTGAGCGCTGATCAGTTCTGCGACAGTATCATCATAGGTTTGCTGGGCAGCATCCTTTAAATTTTGGTCTGTACTGGCTGTAAGGTTAAGTACATTTTGAGCCACTTCGAAGGCTGTGCGGGCGCTTACCAGCTCCTTTTCAGCAGCCAGAAAATCGCCACTGGCAGCTTTCTCGATAACGATCGTCAATTTATCCTGGGCGATCTCTAATGCTGCCTGATCAATTTCCACTTCTGCCTGAGAAGCGGCTGCCAGTTCAGCATGATTGAAATACCAGGTCGGTTGGTCAAATTCGGCTGGTTGGGTCAGAGTCCAATCAGCGCTGCGGTTGGCTTTTTGCTCAGTCAGAGCAGCGGCCAGGGCCAGATCGTATTGGGCCTGCGCGGAGGCGAGAGCAGTTTCCGAAGTTTGAGCGGCGGCTTTAGCGGTTTCCAGCCCGGCGGCGGCGAGGCTGCGTTGTGCCTGGGGCAGGGTGTCATCGAGGCGGAAGAGAACATCTCCCACTTGGACCAGGTCGCCTTCGTTGACCAGAACCTCCACCACTTTACCGGAAAGCTCCGGGGCGATCAGAATTTCGGTGGCTTCCACCGTGCCGGAGGCGGTCAGGTCGGTATTGACCGGGCGGACAAGATTGTAGGCATAGTAGCCGCCTGCAATCAGGGCGACCAGAATCAGCGCAACAATAACAAAAATGGGACGTTTGGTTTGCATGGAATTCTCCTGAAGATGAAATTAGTCGAGGCGTTTTTTGAAACGCAGGGTGGCGGCGGTCATAATCACGACCGCGAAAATGACCAGTGAGAGGGCTTCGCCCCAGAGGACATCTGGCCCAACGCCTTTAATCATCAGGGCGCGGATGAGAACCAGGTAGTAGCGCAGTGGGATGGCATAAGAAATGGCCTGTAAAGCAGCGGGCATGGCGCTGATTGGGAAGAAAAAGCCAGAGAGAAAAATGCTCGGCAACAGTGTCATCCAGACGGTCAGCATGGCTTCTTGTTGGGTATTGGCAATTGTGGAAGCAAACAGGCCAATCCCCAGACCGGAAATTAGGAAGAGCGCTGAAATGACAATGACCAGTGCCAGACTGCCATTAATCGGTACGCCAAACCACCAGTGACCCAGAGCCAGCACTTCGAGCATATTGAAGAGCGAGAGAATGGTATAAGGCACCAGTTTGCCAACAATTAATTCCCAGGAGCGAATGGGAGTGACAATTAATTGTTCAATCGTGCCGCGTTCGCGTTCTCGGACAACAGCCGTGGCGGTCAGCATGGCCGTCAGGGCGGAGAGTACCATGCCAATTACGCCGGGGATCATAAAATAGGCGCTGGCCAGGTCGGGGTTGAACCAGACCGTGGTGCGAATTTCCACCGGCAGACGGATGGAAAGTCCCTGCCCGGAACGGACCAGTTTTTCGGAAAGAATATCCGTGGCGTGTTTTTGTCCGATCAGTTGCGCCGCTGATAGCGAGGTGGAGGCGACCGTTGGATCTGACCCGTCGAGCACAAAAGCCACCTGCGCGGTACCTTCCTTTAGCCGGCGGGCATAGTCGGGCGGGATGATTAATCCGGCTTTGGCCTGGCCGCTTTCGACAATCTGGCGCATTTCTGTTTCTGAATTGACAGCGAATGCCACCTTGAAATAGTCGGCAGCGCGGTAGGAATCGAGCAGTGCGCGCGATTCGGTGCTGTGCGACTGGTCATAGACAGCCAGCGGAACATTGCGCACATCATTGGTGGCTGAGTATCCGAGCAGAAACAATTGCAGGATTGGGATAATCAGGACAATCATCAGTGTGCGCGGGTCACGCCAGATCTGGATAAACTCTTTGCGGATGATCGCGAGAAGACGAGAATTCATAACTTACTCCGGTTTTAAGATGTCGTGCAGGAAGAGATCAATAAACGCATCCGGGGAAATCTGCTGTGTGCCAGGCGGCAGCGTTTTGGCAAGCAAGAGACGCGTTAGGTGATAGGAAACAACCAGACTGAGAAAGGCGCGCCAAGGCGCTGGAGATGGAATGCCGCGCAAGGCACCTTCAAAAAGTTCGGGCAGATGTTTGCCGTTGAACTCCACAAGCTCTATCAGCAATAGGTTGAAAAATTCAGGGCGCTGATCAAGCTCAGCCAGCAAGCTTTGAGCCGTCTTGCGGTCAAAGGTTCCGGGGGTGAGTCGATGCCCTAAACTTTGGTAGGGATGGCGTTCGCTAAGAATGGCCTGAAAGATGGTTTCTTTGGCCGGAAAATGGTTGTAGATACCACCGGGAGCCAGCCCTGCCTGGTTAGCAATCTGGCGCATGGAGGTGGCGGCATAGCCTTGCTGGGCGAATAATGCCTGGGCTGCATCCAATATCGAAACGCGTGGGCGATCTGCACCGGCTAACATGAGCTATTTCGATCCTGGTTTATCTGCTCTGAGCGACTGGATGGAAGCGAGCAACAGCAAAATACCGATAACCATCATCCCGCCCACATACAAGACCGAAATGAATCCGGAACGGTAGTGACTGGATGCGAGAATCGTCGGTAACTGAGCGCTGCCTGCGGCCAATGGCCAGAAAATTCCCAGTCCCGCGTGGATAAAATAACTGCGCCGGTCTTTCTGGCCCGCCCAAAATAACGCCAGGCCTTGCAGGGCAAACAAGCCTGCCACAACAGTTGCCAGCACTAAGACCGGGACTCCGTTTTTGGCGGGTTCACCCAGAGAAAAGTCTTCCAGGGTGTGGGGGATGGTAAAGAAGATGAGCAATAGCGATAGGATCACTACGCTGGCTTTCCACATTGATGAATTTGGTTTCGTTTCTGACATTTTTTCTCCGACTGCTTTATTCAGGTTGTGTTGCGTTTGGATGAATGGCCTGGTTCAGGATGTCAAGAAATTTATCCAGCGGTACACCATGGATGCGCGCTGCCCACTCCACCGTCAACGCTTTGGCCGCCAGTGCGCGCAAGGAATAGCGAGCCACTCTTTTGATCCCAAACACTTCCATCACCTCGGCAATATCGCCATAGGTTTCAAGGATTTCTGAGATACGCGTGGCTTTTGTTATTTCGAAATCCTTTATTTTTTTTATCAGGCATGGTTTTGCTCCTTTCTTTAAAAAAATCACGGGCATTCCCGTGGAAGCTAGGATACAACCGCAACCAAGCTTTCAGTGCTACTTTTGTCGTATTTGTCAGAATTGAATTTGAGTACACTGGATTATGAAAGGCAGGCTTTTAGATGAAAAACTCTGCTCATAAAAAAGTTATCGTGGTTTTCTTTTTGGGATTGGCGCTGATGGCCGCCCTGGAACTGGGTTTGATCCGGTTTTTTGAACGGACACTTTCCGGTGGCTGGTGGCAAAGCGTCCTGGCCGTGGCCGTGACTTTGGTTGGCGCGGCGCTGGTAATCTGGTCCGTGCAAACGCTGTCCGCGCTGGGCCAGGGTACGCCCGCGCCAATGGCAGCAACGAAACGGCTGGTACGGGCAGGGCCATACCGTTACAGTCGCAACCCCATGACTCTCGGCGCGGGATTGTTCTATCTGGGGCTTGCTGTGTGGGCCGGTTCCTGGATTGTTTTTGGGCTGGTCTTGCTCATCTTTATTTCATTGCTTACTTTCATCTATATCCATGAGACCAGGGAGCTGGCGGAACGATTTGGGGTAGAATACTTGCAGTACCGAAAAGAGATACCCTTCTTATTTCCCCGTATCCCGCGTTAATACCTTGGCGGGATTGTCAGACAAGGCGACAATGCCCGCTCACCTCCCTCAAACTGCCCCTGTTTCTGATGCTGTCCGCGCCCGCCAGACCCTTTCTGCGATACCGCATTTTGCAGAATTAGCTGATGACGTTTTGGATTCTCTGCTGCGTCGCATGACCCCCTGTCAATATGAGGCGGGACAGGTGATTTGCCTCGAAGGCGAACCTGGCGAGAAAATCTATTTTCTGGAAAAAGGCTGGGTCAAAGCGGTGCGGATTGCCACAGATGGGCGTGAGCAAGCAGCAATGTTCCTGCGCGGCGGCGAATTGTTTGGAGACGAGGCCGTCTTTACCGCCGCAGCCTATCCGGTAACGGTGATTGCACTCGAAAATACCACGGCCTGGGCGCTTGAAGGCCATGCTGTGCTTGAGCTTGTTCAACGTCACCCCGCACTCGCGATGGCGATTATTCGCCACCTGGGTGAACGGGTGCTCTATTATGTTCAACTGGTGGAAGACCTGGGATTGCGAAATGTGCAGGCGCGGGTCGCGCACACCTTGTTGGCCCACGCCGAACTCAAAGATGGCCAATTAATCGTTCCGCGTCAGGCCTGGACTACCCTTGACGAAATGGCAACCCGCCTCGGGACCGTACGAGATGTGCTCAGCCGTACACTCAACGCCCTGGAGCAGGAAGGTGTTCTACACTTGGAGCGTACCCAAATCATCATCTATGATCCACAAAAATTGCTCGAACGGGGACGGGTATAACCAAAAGCCGGGCGCGTATTGAAGTACGCCCGGCTTTGGTTTTCGAT
>JAKLPV010000144.1 GCA_022013685.1 Anaerolineae bacterium | reverse complement strand
GACTTAATCTATGGAAATGCAAAATATTACCCTTTCCGTACCCAAAAGCACTTTGCGTAAGATAAAGCTGGTGGCAGCCAAACGTGAGACATCGATTTCCAAATTGATGACGGATGCCATGGAAAAAATCGCCAGCGAAGATGAATCTTATAACAAAGCGATGGAAAGCGCCCTTGAGATGATGAACGCAGGGCTTGTGCTTGGCTTTGAAGAACCTGCCAGCCGGGACGAAATCCATGACCGACGTTACTGAGCCGCAGTTTGTAGATACCAATGTGCTGATTTATGCTTATGACGCTGGCGCAGGGCTAAAACATACAACGGCAAAACAGTTCATGGAACAACTTTGGAAAAACAAAACCGGTTGTTTGAGTACGCAGGTTTTGCAAGAGTTTTATGTCAATGTCACTCGCAAGACCAGTCAACCCCTTTCTGCCGAGCAGGCCAAACGCGCTATCCAAAGCCTGTCGCACTGAACGGTTTTTTCACCCCAACCGCAGGACATCCTGGCAGCCATCGACTTGAGCGTTCGCTACCAAATCTCCTTTTGGGATTCGCTGGTGATCCGCTCTGCTCAGCAAACCGGCTGCAACATCCTGTGGTCGGAGGATCTTGCGCATGGTCAAGAGTATGACGGGGTGGTTATACAAAATCCATTTGTGGCATAAAACAAAAGTCGAAAACAAGAAAAGACCGCGATAGAGATTCGCGGTCTTTTGAGTTCATTCCCTTGGCGCGGCTTAGGCGTTCTTCGTGCCGCACTCTGCGCAGAATTTGGCATTTGGGGCCAGTTCTACACCGCATTCGGTGCAGTGTTTCTTGGTTTGGATCTTTGCCCCGCATTCCGGGCAGAATTTGGCGTTGGTTTGCAGGGGCGCGTGGCAGGCCGGGCAGGAGGCGCTGACGCCGGCGCGCCAGGATTCTTCTTTGAGCATGCCTCGATCTTCTTCGGCCATTTGTGAATGGGCCCAGATTTCTTCCACCGTGCGGCTGGATTGGGCGGCAGCCATTTCGACACCAAGATCGGGGGCGCACTGTTTGCACAAGCCTTTTTTTGTGTTCCAGCAGGCTTTTTTGCAAACCCAGGACGAACAGCGCGGGCATTGGAGGAAATCGGGTTTGAGTTCTTCCATGGCGTTGGTGAAAGCCTCATCGTGGGCTTTTTCCCAGGTGGCCGAGCGGGCGCGTTCGCCCAGGTTGGCTACCTGGCCGAAGAGGCCGCCGAACAGGCTGTTGGCCGTATCCAGCGCGCCGGAGACCATCCCAATCGTCGAAGCCTGGAAGCGCGTGCGGTAGCCGGTGCCGCAGCGATCGCAGTTGAACTCAAACTGGAATCCCTGGTTGGTGCTCAGATCTGAGTAGTTGCGGGTGAATTCGATGGCTGTCATCGTGTACTCCTTAATAAAAATAATTCGATTGTGAAGATAGGTGCAAATATACAACAGTTTGATGTTTTCGACAATCAGCCCATTTGGCGGATCTGCCTGAAACATCATCCTGATGACCGGACCGATTGGCCTATAATCGGGGGTGAGCCGGGCAGATCTTATTCTCCGGCGAGGAGGTGTGTGATGAAAAATGTCCCGATCTTGATTCTGACCGGCCTGGTCTTGCTTCTAAGCGCCTGTGTACAGGGCCAACCCACAAGCGAATCAATTTTCCTGCCATCCCAAACCCCTTTCATGATCGCATCAGAAACGCCGATCCTTTTCACGCCGACTCCGATTCTGGTTGTGAGTCCAACCGCGACTGCGAGCGATACGCCTGAGCCGCTTTCGTTCAGCCCGATTTTATTTAGACAGGGCGCGCCCGATCGTTATTACAGTTTCCAAATTTTGGGCGGCTATCAAAACGGAACCTGGTTGGATGACGAAACAACCTTTGCGCGAATGGCATTCGATCAGCCGCATGACTTGTACACAACCGATGGCTATCTGGAAAAATTTATCCCCTATGATTCAACCTCGGTCGCCGGACGGCCCTGGCATGGCACTTATTATGTCGGCTCAGATTTTTCAGAGTCGCTTCCACTGCTGTTTGGATTTGCGCAAGACTGGAAAGTCACCGCGCGCCCAATGCAAAATTTAGGCATCAATTCTGACCGTTACCAGCAAGAAGTCAAAGACTGGCTGAGTACCCAAGGTTTGAACCAGCCAAATGCGCAAATTCGGCGTATCGTACGCATTGACCTTGAAGGGGATGGCGTAGACGAGGTTTTTATTGCCGCCTCGTATTTCAAAACGCCTAATCCGCTTTCCCCGCTGGTTGAGTTGGGCGATTACTCCGTTATCCTGATGAGAAAAGTGCGTGGAAACGATGTTGTCACCTTGCCGCTTGTTGCGGATGTTTATCATAATGCTGAGTCTGAGCCTGGTTACCCGCTCACCTATGAGCTGCTCACATTTCTGGATCTGAATCAGGATGGCGTCTTGGAAGTTATCCTGTACGCTACCCGCTGGGAGGGCGAAGGAATCCTTGTCTATGAAATCAAGGATGGCGGAGCCATTGAAGTCATCCGTGAAATTATGGCCGAATAACTTTTCCTGTTGCGCCGCACCCCAAGCGAGTCTATAATTCAACCTATGTCCTCCATCGACGAAATCAAATCCCGCATCGATATTCTTGACCTGGCCGCCGAGGCCGGGGTCAAACTGCGCCGCACCGGGCGCAACCATACGGGATTTTGCCCTTTCCACAGCAACACGCGCACTCCGGCTTTTGTGATCTGGCCCGAGAGCGGCACCTGGCGCTGTTTTGGCGAGTGCAACGAGGGCGGCGATATTTTCAAGTTCGTGATGAAGAAGGAAGGTATCGATTTCAAGGAAGCCCTGCAAAGGCTGGCGGATAAGGCCGGGGTCACGCTGGAACGCCTGCAGTCCGAGAAACCGGAGCAGAAGGAAGAAAACCTGCGCCTGCGCAATCTGCTCGAAGATGTGGCCACGTTTTACCGCCACCAACTGCTGCAAACCGAAGCCGGTAAACCCGCCCTGACCTACCTGCTCGAAAAACGCAACCTGACCGAACAAACCATCGAAGCTTTCGGGCTGGGATACGCGCCCCATTCGTGGGATGCGACCTTGAAGCATTTCACCGCCAAGGGGTTCAGCGAACAAGACCTGCTGGATGTTGGCCTGCTTTCGGAACGCGACAGTGGCGGCTACTACGACAAGTTCCGCAACCGGATCATGATTCCCATCCGCGACGAAAACGGCAAGATGACCGGTTTCGGCGGGCGCATTCTCGACCCGGACGATATTCCCAAGTTCATGAATTCGCCGCAGACGGCCCTGTTCGACAAAGGCCGCCTGCTGTACGGACTCGACCGGGCGCGCAAACCCATCCGCGCCGCCGACCAGGCCGTGATCGTCGAAGGCTACCTGGATGTGATCGCTGTCCACCAGGCTGGCTATGAAAACGTGGTCTCGCCGATGGGCACGGCCCTGACCGATGACCAGTTGCGCATGTTGAAGCGTTTCACGCGCAAAATTGTGTTGGCTCTCGACCCGGATGTGGCCGGGCAAAAAGCCGTTTTGCGCGGGCTGGACGCCGCCCGCGAAGCCATGGATCGCGAAGAAGAGATCGGCTTCGACGCGCGCGGACTCTTGCGCCACGAGGCCCGCCTGCAAGCCGACCTGCGCGTGGCGACCATGCCCGACGACCTCGACCCGGATGAGATCGTGGCCCGCGAGCCTGCCGAGTGGGCGCGCCTGATCGCGGCTGCCAAGCCGATCGTCGAGCATGTGCTCGATGTGCTGGTTTCCGAACAGGATGTGAACGACCCCAAGGTCAAGGCTGAGATCGCAGCCCGGATTGTGCCGCTGATCGAAGACCTGCCCAACCCGGTCGAGCGCGATTCATACCGTCAGATGCTGGCGCGACGCCTGAAGGTGGATGAACGCACCTTAACCGGTATCAAGCTGGCGGGTGGAACGGCCCGCCGCGCGCCCCGACAAAGGGCCGAACAGGCCGAGGTGCAGGAATCCACCCAGGCCCCCAAGGCCTCCTCCGTTTCCCCTTTTCGAAAAATGGAAGCGGCCTGCCTGGGGCATATTTTGCGCCGCCCCGACCTGCTGCCGCGCCTTGACCGGCGCTTGCAGGAGGCCGGCCTGAGCGCCTTGAGCGTTACAGATTTCGAGTATACTGATTACCAGGCGATTTTGTCTCTCATCCAGCGTTCGCTGGAGCAGGACGAATCGGATACGACCGCTTTTGTCCATTTTCGGCTGGTTGATGAACTGGGTGAAACCCACAGCGAATTGCTGGCGCTGCCCGCCCCAAAGGGTACCGATGACCGCCTGCTTGACGAGATGACCCGCCAGGTGCTGCAGATGCGCCGCACGGTGATGAGTGAGAGTGTCAACCAACTGCGCTTCCTGACCGAAGAAACCCAGGCCAGCGAATTGAACCAGACCGCCCAGCAATATGCCCGCGTCTTGCACGCCATCGACCAGGCCCGAAAACGTTTGAGTGAATACCGCCGGGAGTGAACATGCCACGCAAGCCCAAATCCCAAGAAGATATTCCATTGCCGCCCGCCGAGGACCTGGATGCCTTCACGCCTGATGTGGAGGAAAGCGACCTGTCGCTTGAAGACCCGGCCATCCTCGACGATGAGCCGCTTGAAGTACCCCGTCCGGCGCTGACCGGCGAGCTTTCTGAAGACCCGGTGCGCTTGTATTTGCGTGAGATCGGCCAGGTCAAACTGCTCGATTCGGACAGTGAGTTCCGGCTTTCGACCATGATCGAGGCCCATCGTTTTGTCGAGCGTTTGGAGCGACATGTGCCGCGCAAGGGGGTTGGACGCGCCACCCAAGTCTATCGCTCCACGCTGGATGACCTGGTCATTGCCTGGAAGCGTTTTTCAGAGGACGCGAAACGCCTGGTTGTGCATCTGCCCGACCTGAGCCTGGTGCTGGCGGAGGCCCAGGCCTTGCGCCAGGGCTGGGAAAGCGACAGCCCGTCTTACTTGCGCGCCTTTTTAGACAACGGCCAGTGGGGCAGCGACGTGATGTGGAACGGCCTGGCCGCCAATGCCTTCAATTTTTTCATCGGCTTTTACCTGCTGCCGCCAGACCTGGCCGGTTGGGTGATGAAATACTGCCGCCAACACAACAGCTGCCCCGCGCCGCGCTCGCTTTACCAGCACCTGCCCGCAGAAGAAGAGCTGCTGCTCGATTTGAAAACCGTCCAGGTGCGCGCCGACGAGGCGGTTCAGGACCTGGTGCGCGCCAACCTGCGCCTGGTGGTCAGCGTTGCCAAGCGTTACCTGGGACGCGGCATTTCGTTTCTCGATCTGATTCAAGAGGGCAATTTGGGTTTGCTGCGGGCGGTCAACAAGTTCGACCCGCGCCGCGGATTCAAGTTCAGCACTTACGCCACCTGGTGGATCCGCCAATCGATCAACCGTTCGATCGCCGAGCAGGCGCGCACGATCCGTATCCCCGTCCATCTTTTTGAGTCGATCACCCGCATTTTGCGCATCCAGCGTTCGCTGGTGCAGACCTACGGGCGCGAACCCACGACCGAGGAACTGGCCCTGGAAGTTGGCTATCTTTCCGCGGCAGATGTGCAGGCCATCCTGCGCAACAAAGCGGAGGGCGGCGAACTTGAAGAAGAAATTTCCCGGCGCTGGAATGCCGCCAGCAGCAAGGTGGACAAAGTGCTGCGCTCTGCCGAGGAGCCGGTCTCGCTCGAAGGCCCGGTGGGCGACGAAGAGTCTTCGCAACTGGGAGATTTCATCCAGGACGACGACGCCCTAGAGCCGATGGACGCCGCCGCGCGCGAAATGCTGCGCGAGCAGGTGCAGCATGCCCTGGCCGCGCTTTCAGAACGCGAGCGCCAGGTGCTCGAACTGCGCTTCGGCCTGATCGACGGCAAGGATCACACCCTCGAGGAGGTCAGCCGCTACTTCAACGTCACCCGCGAACGCATCCGCCAGATCGAGGCCAAGGCGCTGAGAAAACTCAGGCACCCAACGAGAAGCCGGCAGTTGAGGGATTATTTGGGGTAATACTTCGGTGCTTTACCAAATCTAAAAGTGCTTTGCCAAAAATGTTGTCTCAAGTATGACAAAGTTTCTGTCTACGCAACACCGTCATACTTGAGATTACGAAAAGCAAGGATATTGAAAATGGTTCAGAAACCAAGAAAAAGACATCAATCAAAGTTCAAAGTTTCTAACTTGTTAGAGAATATTGCAATTCAAATGGCGGCGGCTCTTAGTCAAAATTTGATACATCACCCTGGTGAACTAGGTACAGGGCGTGAAGAAATAGTTCGTGATTTTTTACGAAAATATCTGCCCAAGAAATTTGATGTCGCAACTGGTTTTGTTTTCGATATTCACGGAAATACAAGCAAACAAGTTGATGTGATTGTTTATGAGGTTTCTACCAATCCTGTATTTGAAGTTTCTGGGGGTAAAAAGTTATTTCCTTGCGAATCGGTTGTTTGCGTAGGGGAAATAAAATCTGTACTCACATCTAAACAAGACATACAAAAAGCTTTTGAAAATCTACGCTCTGTCAAAGAACTTGATCGTGGAGCAGGAGAAAATAGTTTTTCAATTGCGTCAGGTGAGCTTCTTGATCCAAAAGTGAACCACCTTGATCAAATATTTTCATTTTTGTGGATAACAGATAAGTGTGTCAGTGAAGAACATATGCGGATTTCACTATTTGAATATCTTTATAAAAATGAAAGACATTTATGGCCAAACCTTTGTTTCTATTATGATCATTATTTGTTAACTTATTATTGTGAGGATGGCGTTTGTCCAAATGCGATGGATGCTTATGCTATTGCGTCAGTGCCAAGTGCAACTCCTGGAAATTTGCTTCTCCATTTTTACAGGTTACTTGCAAGAGCAGTAAATGTTATTAGTGTGGGATCTTTTTCGTATTGGGATTACCTTGATGGACCTGATGGGTTTCAAGATACATATGCTTTTCCATTTAGTGAAGCGCCAATCGTAGGAGAGTTGCCTGAACATATGTTGAAGCGGATTATGAATGAGTAATTGCTTTATGGATACTTCTTTCCTAAAATCACCTTTTTGCTTTCAAAATATGGACATAGTTGTTTTAACGAGAGAAAATTTCTTTTTAGCAAAATCAGATATCTCCGTGAAAGCAAAAAATGGTTACTAAATGATCTTATTAAACAGCAGGTAGTAAGAAACGGGCGGGCCGACAGTTGGAAGGCCGCACCTGGGATGAAATGCCGGTCAATTTTAATTTGACCCAGACTTAAAAAATGGAGTAGATCATGGGATTTTTTGACAAATTTTTCAAGGCTTTCTCTTCCACACCAGAGAAACGCTATTACACCTTCCAGGTCAGGTGCAAACGCTGCGGTGAGATCATCGAAGGCCGCGTGGACCTGGACAACGACCTGAGCGTCGAATATGAAGCGGATGGCGAGCGCTATTACTGCCGCAAGGTGGTCATGGGCGCGGGCATGTGTTACCAGAAGATCGAAGTCGGGTTACAGTTCGACAAAAAACGCAAACTGATCGAGAAGCGCGTCGAATCGGGCGGGGACTTCGTAAGCGAGACATAACTGTTCCGAAGAAAATCTGCAGATCGCCCTGAGAGACTGTTTCTTAAGTGATTTTAGCCGCCTTATTTGTGCGCTACAAACCCTTTTGGACACGGATTTGACGGAAAAATGCTGATTTTTTCAGAGGCTATCCGTGGCAATCTGCGAAACTTGTACTGAGCCTGTCGAAGTATCCGTGTCCCAAAAAAGCCTTTAAGAAACGGTCTTTGAGTCAGCAGCCCGAAGCGGGTAATCTTTGTTTTTTTCTTGCGAATGTCGTAAAATAAGTTCAAGTGTTTTACTCATACTGATCAGCCCGCCGTTCTTGCCAGAGGAAGGAAATTAAACCATGACCACTGTTCGTAAATTGATGGACTCAAAAGAAAAACACGAAACTTATTCGATCGCCGCCACCGAGACGGTTTACCACGCCATCGAGATGATGGCCAAAGAAAACATCGGCGCAGTCCTTGTGACCGAAGGCGAGCGGATTGTCGGCATCTGCTCGGAACGGGATTATGCTCGCAAGGTCATCCTCAAAGGCCACGATTCCAGAACGACGCAGGTAAAAGAAATCATGACCGAGGAAATGGTCACGGTCCACCCGGAAACAACCCTCGAGCAATGCATGGTCCTGATGACCAATTACCATGTCCGGCATCTGCCAGTTGTCGACGACGGCCACCTGATCGGGCTGGTCTCCATCGGCGATGTGGTTCAATCCGTGATCGCCGACAAGGAAAACCTGATCAGCGACCTGCAAGATTACATCGAAGGTCTGAGCATCCTGCGCTAAAAATGCCAGGCGGACAAGAATTGCAAAAATCCCGGCCTCGAGCCGGGATTTTTTTTATTAGACTTCTTGCAAAAGTCGTATTTTACTTGTAACTGTCCTTCGACTTCGCTTCCTTGCTTAAGTTATCGCTGTCCTGAGCGGAGGGCAGAGCGTATTTTGCGCAGCCCGCAGTCGAAGGACGCTCCGCTCAGGACTTGTTGTAGCACTTATGCAAGATGTCGTCTATTGAAGAGCGGGATTAGCGGGTCAGTTCGACCACGAAGGTTTCCAGCGACAGGTCGAGGGTCATCACGCCGGTCTTGGCGCTTTCGTCCATCTCGAGCAGGTGTCGGTAAATACCCTTTAAGGATTGCATACTGAAGCGTTTGGCCTGCCCGAAGATTTTCTCGGCCATGAAGGGGTGCTGACCGAGCGCGGATGTGACTTCGGGCAGGTTGCCGCCCTCGTCCATCACCTCGCGGGCCGAGAGCAGCAGGCGGAACTGGCGGATGACCAGCCCAAACAGCTCGAAGGCGTCGCGCTCATCCAGCAGGCGGCGCAGCAGCTTCTGGGCCTGGCGTCCGTTCTGCGAGCCGAGAGCATCCACCAGGTCGAAAACATCTGCCCCGGCGGAGGTGATGCTGACCGCCTCAACATCCTCGATGCCAATAGCGTGCGCAAAGTTGACGTAGGTCAGCAGTTTGGTGATTTCCTGGGCCGCCTGGCGCGGGTCCTCGCCGACCATTTCGGCCAGGCGCGCGGCCGCAGCCGGTTCGATCTGCCCGCCCTGGCGTTTGGTCTCGGCGGCGATCCAACCGGGCATCTCGCGCTGTTTGGGCAGCAAAAACGATTCGCTTTTGGCCTTCTCGCCATTCTTGGCGGCCCATTTGACCAGCCAGTGATTGGGGATTTCGCGTTCCTTGATCTCATCCACGTCCACCAGCACCAGCAGCGTGCTGGGCGGGATGGTTTCAAGGAAGTCGGTAAGTTTTTTGTGGCCTGCCAGGCCGGTATATTTTTTAGAGGGCGCATCCAGCACGACCAGGCGCTGCGAGGCCAGGAAAGGCATCGAGCCGACCGCGGTGTTGAGTTCGTTTTCGCTGACAGAACGCGCATCCAGATGGGAGGTGTTCATGCCCGCCGAAGTCGGGTCGCTAAAGAGGGCGTCAAATTTCGACACCCGTTTGCGGATGGCGAACTCGTCGTTGCCGAGGAAGATGTAGATGTGATGATCGCTCATAAGTTAATTTTCTATCCGAAGCCCCATCATAACTCATCCTTCCTGAATATCCAACTTCAGGTAATACTCGATATTTTTTCGGCGCAGGATCGGCTGCAAGAGCGGCGGGAAGGCTGCCAGGCCGGTCTCTGCTGCGACGAAGCGCGGGTTGACCAGGCTGAAATCCTGATTTTTCCAGCGCAGCGAGCCGCCTCCGCTGGCGAGCAGGTTCTCGTACCAATCCACTTTTTTGCCGTAGGTCAGGGCGATGACGAATCCGTTTTCGTACGGTTCGGCGATGATCGGGATGCGATAGCGTTTGCCGCTTTTACGGCCCACGTGTTCGAGAATGGCAAAGTGGCCGAATTTTCTCCCCGCGATGTGAATCAGCACTTTGTTGGTGAAGACCTTGTTCATCACCCGGATGCGATCCAGCAGGGTCTGGTTCACGGCTTTGCCACCGAGCCAGGGTGGTGCGATTTGCGTTTGTGGTGCTGGAAGTGCTTCCTGACCGGCGGGAGGAAAGCGAACAGCAAAATCAGCAGTCCGTTTGCGGCGGTAACGTATTGGATCGGCCACTTGAAGCCAATCAGCAGCGCCTGAACCGCCAGCCAGAGCAGCAGGATCAGCGCCAGGAGCACCGTTCCGCCCCAGGCCCAGTAGGATTTTGTTTGACGGAAAAGGGATTGCAGCCAGGGCCAGTCCGGGCTGGCCAACAGGCCGAAAATCAGCGCAAGCGGCGCGAGTCCCATCACCAGCAAGAGGAACAGGCCTGGCAGGGTGTAATCCGGCACCGGCAAAAGGTTCAGCACTTCGTCCATCTGCAGCGCCGCGCCGGAGGGGTCGAGCAGCATGGCAATTCCTCCATAGAAACCGCCGAAGGACAGGAAGAGCAGAAAGAAAACGAGTATCCAGAGTGCAAGCGGACGTTTCATGGTTTGATATTCCTTTCTTGGTTGGCCCCACCAACACCTCACATCTGTTAATTTATCTTACACCTTATTTTCCTTTTCTCGAACACCAATACTTTTGGAATTCCCGCGATAGGCCCCCGCATATCCCCAAATGCGACCTCTTTTACGGCAAATATCAGAGATCGGATGAGGCAGGCTGGAATGAGCGGCGTTCTTTTTTTGATCAGCCCTTGCCGCAGCCGCGCCAATATACATCCGGCTCTTTAACCGGCGGCGGCAGCATCATTTGCCAGCGGGTTGGGGTGCGGATACGAACATAGCAGCGTGTCGAGATATTCGACGCCGCAAAAATACGGACAAAGCGAGATGTTTTTGACCGCGCAGCGGTGCGCATCGGTCTTTTCGGCCTCGTTCCACGGGCATTTCTGCTGCTGCCAGGCGATGCTGCCGCCTGGGCTGGCCAGGTCGATGTCCATGTTGGCCCCGGTGAGTTTGCGAATCAGTTCATTCATGTTGTGTCCTTTGGCGGGCGAGCAGCCAGCGGATGCGGTCGTAGGATGCGAGGTAGTGAACGATAACGAGCACGCCCAGCACCCAGGCCGGAGTCGTATAACCCAGGTCATAAAGCGCCCAGACGCCGAGCGCGAAAAAGGCCAGTTCGATCACCAGGCGCAGCCAGCCGGGGACAGGCATCGGGGCCTTCCCTGAGCGGCTGGGGTCGCCCGGAACGGCAAAGACGCCCCAGACAGCCGCCAGGAGGAGCGGAATGCCCAGCGCCAGCGCGAAGCGCAGCCAATCTTCACGCTGCTGCCAGCCCCAGATCCCCGTTGCCAGCAGAGCGGAGAGTTCAAGCACAAATCGAAGAGTCAGGTTAAGTGGATGGGATCGCATGGGCTTCCTTTACGAGATTTCTTTTATCCAGGCCTGGTTGTCCTCGGCCCGGACGGCGCGCTCGGCCTGGTGAATCAACTTGTTGAGATGGCCGCAGCGCAAGCGGGCATTCGGCGGCAGATAGGCGGATGGCAGCGGCGTCGGCTGGCTGTTGAGCGAGACATTAAAACAGGGCGTGTACTGCTGAATAAGACTGCGCTCGGCGGCGTTCAGGTCGTTGCCGAGGCTGGCGAATTGCTCAGACCGCGAACTGAGCAGCTCGATGCTGAATTTCATTGAGACCGGCCAGTTGCTCCAGACAAAACGCCCGACGATGGAGTGGCCTTTGAATCCGCTGAGGAGATGGTCCCAGACCCGCGCAAAGGCAAGCTGCGACTGGCCGACATAGAAAACCACTGCCTCGTCACGAAACAGGTACAGGTCGAGGGGTTTCCATTCTTCCGGGCAGTGCTCGATGAGCAGGAAGCGTTTCAGGGAGAGGTTGACTTGCGGGATGGTCATGGGCTGGGAACTTTTGAAGCCGATCATCCTTGCGCGCGGGCATCCATCAGGGCCAAAATTTTGCAGGTGGTATTCCAGTTACGAATGGTCATTTCCTGGTAAATAGGCAGGGACACAATCCGCGTCAGGTGACTTTGGGATGCTTTCGCGATCAGCCTGGAGAAATACAGCACGCCCGGGCCTACAGAGACCTCGTCGACGCCTGGTTTGATGGGGACGCCCTCAATCGCCTCGGCAGCTGTCAGCGGCTCGCGCAAGTAAAGGACATCATAGCGATATTCTTTTGGCTGACTGCCGAAACCTTGCGGGGCATTGCGCGCGATTTGATTCAATTTTTCATAAGAACGCAACATAATACGCGCTTTGTATGCGGGAAAGGTGTTCGATAGCGCTGCCTCGATTTTCCCGACCAGGCTGGCCGGGTCGGTTTCCGGTGCAGTGAACAAGACGTTGCCGCTTTGGATATAGGTTGCAACATTTCCAAACCCATTCGCCTCGAAACAGGCTTTTAGGTCGGCCATCCTGATGATGTTTTTGCCGCCGACGTTGATGCCGCGCAGTAGGGCGAGGTATTGGGGAGTAGAAGATATGATTGTCACCGATGTGTCTCGATTTGTTCTCTAGAAACAACCTTTTGCAGAGGTCCATCTTTACCGATGATTAGTGAATCATCAGTCCATTTGATAACTCCCCACTTCTCCAAGGCTTCCGCTAGAGAATCTGCCTTTCCCAATTCAATTTGCTCGTAATAATTGGCATTTCCAACATGAACTTTACAGATAACATCGTATGAAGAAACAGTGTTTGGGGTAATTACCACGACCGCAGTGTAGAATCCCTGCCCATATTTCCAATCTGGAGAACGGCTGACGGTTACCAAATTTTCCAACTTGTAACTCGCATTTCCAATCTCATCCATAGAATTATCGATAGCCGAAATGATTTTGCCAGACAAAAAAGACAGTCCTGTCCAGATGAAAAATGCTACCAAAATCACAACATATTTGAGATATCGACGCTTCATTTTTTCATGTTTCTATGCTTGGGGCATTGCTCGATGAGCAGGAAACGTTTGAGGGGCAGGCTGATGTGGGTCACAGGTTTTCCAAAATTTTTTGCGCTACTTGACGTGATTTCAAACTCATTTTGGGATTAGTTACATATGTTTCTTCAAAAAACTTAACAGCATCTGCACGTTCAAAAGAAAAACTTGTGTTATTGAGTCCTAGCGTAATTAATCCCAGTTTTTTGTTAAACAAAAGTGCGTTGATGAGTGAGAGGAATTCTTCTGAAAAATCAAAATTTGTTCCAAGCAAACTCTCCGACGGACTCAAATCTTTTTCCCAATAAAAACAATAAAGCACACCATCTACCCTGTCTGACGCCAATATTCTGACAGCCTTGAGCAATTGCTGTACCCACCTTCCCAATTGGGATCCGTGGTCAAGTTCAATCGCTATGGCTTGAGTTGGGGTCTTAATAATCGCGTCAGACAATACCCAAAGTCTTTGTCCTAGCCTGGGAGGATTTGTAATAGACAAACCATGTTGCCAAACTTCTTTACTGTCATATTTTTCCAGTAACAGTATTGTGCCATCTACAAAAAGTTTCTCCGATTGGCCAATTTTTGCTAACTGATACTGCACAGCCTGGTCCCACAAATCTAATTTGTGTGCAGGCATGGTGTTTTTGGCAAGAATCGCGATATAGGAAGCAAATGAAAAAGAACGACTGAGGGCTATTTTGAAATTATCCCCTTTCCCATCAGCAAATAAACTCATAAAAGGAGTGAGATTTGAGCCTGTCCTGTCAATTTTCATTGTTTGCGTTTATTGCCTTGAAGTTCAACTGATTAACATAGATTACCAATTGCCCAAAAAAGATATTTTTTGGAGTGGGGATTTCCTAAGATGCTTTATTAACTCGTGTTTGAATTGCGAGACTCCCATGTTTCAACTAAAAATAACGCCACAGAACCAGCCAAGTTTACTGCAAGTTCCGCATGTCGAGCCGCAGGACGAACAGTTTTTTTACCTTGCCCATGCGCGTCTCCTAATCTGTTGCGAAGTGTTCCTAAGCCATTCACAATCGAAGAACATCCGCCCAATATTTGCTTAAAAATATCTTCTGTGTATTGACACGGTGATAAGCTTAATTCAATCGATACCAAATGATAAAGTTGTGGCAAATCTGTTCTGTTGGTGTACTCAATACCTTTTTCATCCAAGATATGCTTGCAAATCGTTTCCAGTAAAGTCCGAGCCGCTGTTATTGCTCCTTCGGGGTCTGATTTTCGTCTGTCTAAAGCCTTTGTCCAAACTATTTGCACACTTTCAGCATTAAAACGTTTCAAAACATCAGATACCGTTTGGTCGCTTGGCGTTTTTGAGCCAGTTTCTAAAAAATCCAACAAGTGAGCAAATTCATCCCAAATAAAAATTCGTCTTTCTTCATATGTACGGAATTTAAATTTTATGAATTGCCAAAACTGCGATAAATCTCGATTTGTTCTTACCCATGAAGGTAATAATGATTTGGTTGAAGGGCTATCAAGAAAATACTGGCGCAGTTCCTGATACTCCGCATTTTCAGCTCCATTGCCTGTCGCAAGATTAATCAACAAACTTTGTAGATATTGCGCTTTTTCGAAGTCGGTTTCTAGATGTTCCATTGACATAATTTTATAAGGTTGGCTCAATTATTGACTCAGCACAGAACGCCTGATTACTGACAAACCTGCCGCTCTATCTCGTTACCACCCGGTGCAGGCTGGGCGTAAGCGGATAAATATCGATAATCGCCAGATCGCCGGGGTCGGGGTCGGTGGTGATTTTTTGCTGCAAAGTTGGGCCAATGGCCTGCCCGAGCATGAAAGCCAGGGCCGCCAGGACGGTCACCAGCGGCAGCCTTTCGAATCGTTCGCGGGTGTTTTGGGTGCCGATGAAACCGTATAAAGCTGCCAGGGCGGCCAACCCGCCGGTGACGATGTAATTCGTGCCGCAGCCGGGGTGGATCGCCAGCCGGGCCTCGCCATTTTGCAGGCGCGTCAGGGCTTCGCTGACGGCTTCGCGCAGCGTCTGGGTGGGAATCTTGCCGACGATGAAGAACCCAGTCGGGTTGGAGTGTCCGCCCATGGGGGTGTTGGGGTAGCGCGCCGATAGGATGTGGATGGTGGCGTGCTCGAGGGCGTGATTGCGGCGGGTCGGCTGGATGTAGGGGGCTTGCAGGATGTTGAGATTTGTCATTTTTTACCTTATTTCTGGAGTCAAAAGTCTTTGCGAAGCACCCTGTGGGCCTGACTTTTGACAGCCAACGACGGGAGTCGTTGGACTCCGCTAAACTTACCAGTGCCAGGTGGAGCCTTGTTTGCTGTCTTCGACGGTCACGCCCAGGGCTTTGAGCCGGTCACGGATCAGGTCTGAGACTGCCCACAGTTTTTGGGTGCGCACTTCGGCGCGCACTTCGAGCAGCAAGTCGATGAAGGGGTCCGCGCCGCCGGAGCCGGTTTTTTCGCTCAGGCGCAAGCCAAAGACCCCGGCCAGTTCGCGGATGGTGTCTTGCGCGGGCTGGAGTTGGGCGTCGGTTGCGCCGGCGTCGCGGGCAAAGTTGATGGCGCGCACCAGTTCGAAGATGCTGCCCAAAGCGCCGGCAGCGTTGAAATCGTCATCCATGGCGGTCACAAAGGCTTCACGGGTGGCGGCGGTCTGCTTCTCCAGCGCGGAGATGGCCTCGGGGCTGGCTCCCGCCGCTGCGGCGGAGGCCGCTTTGAGCGCAGATTTAATCCGTTCCAGGCCTTTTTCGGCGCCATCCAGGCTTTCATCGTTGAACATGAGCGGGCTGCGGTAGTTGCCGTTGAGCACCAACATGCGCATCACATCGGCGTCGCGTTTGCTCAGGAAGTCTTTGATGCTGATGATGTTGCCGAGGCTCTTCGACATTTTCTCGCCGCCGAGCTGCAACATGCCGTTGTGCATCCAGTAACGCGCAAATTGCTTGCCGGTGTAGCTTTCGGTCTGGGCGATCTCGTTCTCGTGGTGCGGGAAGATCAGGTCGTTGCCGCCGCCGTGGATGTCGATCTGCTCGCCGAGTTCTTGCAGGTTCATGGCCGAGCATTCGATGTGCCAGCCGGGGCGGCCCTGGCCCCAGGGAGAATCCCAGGCCGGTTCGCCGGGTTTGGCGGCTTTCCACAGCGCGAAATCCATCGGGTGGCTCTTGAGTTCTTCAACCTGGATGCGCGAGCCGGCCTGCATATCGTCCAGTTTGCGGCCTGAGAGTTTGCCGTAATCCTCGTCCTCGCTGACGCTGAAGTAGACATCGCCGTTGGCAGCGGCGTAAGCGGCTTCTTTCTGGACCAAGCCCTGGATGAAACCGATGATCTGCGGCATGGTCTTGCTGACCTGCGGTTTGGCGGTGGCCGGCAGGATGTTCAGGTCTGCCAGGTTCTGGTCGAAGTCGTTGATATATTTTCTAGAGAGTTCGAAGGGGTCGATGCCCATCTCGTTGGCGCGGTTGATGATCTTGTCGTCAACGTCGGTGTAGTTCATCACGTGCCGGACTTTCAATCCGCGATATTCGAGGTAGCGGCGGATGATGTCGAAAACCAGGGCCGACATGGCGTGCCCGACATGGGCGTCGTTATAGACGGTCGGGCCGCAGACGTACAATTTGACAACGCCCGGTTCGAGCGTTTGCAGTTCTTCTTTTTTGCGGGTCAGGGTGTTGTAAAGACGGATCATGACTTTCTCCTAGGATGATGCTTTATTATAACTGTCTGTGGTTTCGGTGCGGGCTTTGTAGTAACAATTCCAAAGTTGAAATGGATTTTTCTCCCATCCCCCCTGCCCCCCTTCCCGCTGGGAAGGGGGAAACCCCGCGAAATTGTGTGTTTGGGTGGCTTATGCCACCCAAACACACAATTTCGCGGAACTCTCCCCGCCCCTTGAGGGGCGGGGCCGGGGGTGGGGTGATACATATACTTTCATGCAATGTAATCTGAATTCAAACTTGGAATTTGACACAGGCTAGAGGGGGCCCTTATGGTAAAATTTTGTTCGCGCCCTCGTAGCTCAGTGGACAGAGCGTTGGCCTCCGGAGCCAGAGAGCACGGTTCGAGTCCGTGCGAGGGTACAAAGCAGAAAAAGACCGCGCCTCAGGCGCGGTCTAAAGTTTTAATTTGACGGCGCTGCCCATGCGCACCGTTTTGCTCTCGCCTTGAGAGCGCAACGGCAGGATGATATGGAAGTCGCTGCCGGGACATTTTTCATCATCGTGGCCTTCGCTTTCCACCCACAGCCGCCCGCCGTGCGCGTCGACGATGCCACGCGAGAGGGCCAGCCCCAGCCCTGCGCCGGAACCCTTAAACTTGGTTTTGCCGGTCGAGTGGCGGTTGAGTTGTTCGCCGGGTTGGTAGAACTTGGTGAAGATGATTTCCTGCAAGCCCTTGTCCACGCCCACGCCGCTGTCGCTGACGATGACCTCGACCCCGCCTTCGGGCAGGTCGCGGTTGTTGGGCGGGATTTGTCGTCCGGTGACTGTGATCTTGCCGCCGTTGGGGGTGAATTTGATCGCATTGCTGAACAGGTGATGGAACAATTTGCGCATGGTGTTTGGGTCGGCTTTGATGGCCGGCAGTTGCGGCAAATCTACAGAGAGTTCCTGTTCGCGTTCTGTCAAAGAACTCGAAAGTTCCTCTACCGCCGAGCGCACCAGCTCGTTCAGAAACACATCCTGGCGGTGCAGTTCGAGGGTGCGGGTGTCGAGCTGGGCAATGTCGAACATCGAATCCATGATCTCGACCTGGCGCAGGGTCGATTTGTGAATGCCGCGCACCAGTCCGCGCACCTGTTCGGGCAGGGAGGGGTCTTCCATCAACATCTCGGCGTAGCCGCGCGCCACCGTCAGCGGGGTGCGCAATTCGTGCGAGGCGATGCTGATAAAGTTCGATTTGGTTGTTTCAAGGCTGGCCAGGTCGTGGTTGGCCTTATCGAGAAAAGCGTAGGCTTCACGGATCTGGTCGTTGAGTTTGCGCAGGTTCTCGACCAGGCGCGCGTTTTCGAGCGCGACGCCGGTCTGGCTGGCCATGGCCGCCAGCAGGTTCAGGTCTTCTTCGGTGTAGCGCAGGCCCGAGCCTTTGGGGCCGAGCGCCAACAGGCCGATCCACTCGCCTTTGGCGTAGATCGGCACATAGACATCGATGCCCAACCCGCTCATCCATTTGCGCTCACGGATGGGCGCATCCATGAAGGCCGGGGCAAAGTCCACATCATATTGCAAAAGCGCCTCGCGCTCCTCGAGAAAAAACTTGGCAATCGAACTGTCTTCTGTAAAGACGGCATTGCCTGAGGGCATGCTGCCCGCGCCGCGAATGGCCGACAGGCGATAAATTTTGTGTTTGTCTTCGCCAATTTCAGGGTCCACCAGGAAGAGCAGGCCCTTGTTAATTTCGAGGGCTTCCATGATCAGCCCGACCGCCACCGTGGACAGTTTTTCCAGGTCGAGGATGTTGCTGATGCTGGTTGAGTACTCGCGCAGGATTTGGGATGGGTCGTAGACTTCGAGGCGGAAGAGGCTGTTGTAAGTGCTGCGCACCGTGCCAAGCAGGGGCGAAAAAATGAGCGAAATGAAGACCGCCACGCCGGCCCCCACCAGCATGGGGCTGATTACGGTGAATTCTCCCAAAAACTGTTGGGCGGCCCAAAAGATGCCGATGTAGACCAGCATGATGATGACTGCCGAGGTCAGGTAAATCAGGAACTGGCGGCTGATGTCGCGCACATCTGGCAGGTGGCTGCGCAGGATGACAAATGCCAGGGCAACCGCCGCGCCCATGCGCAAGAGGTTGCCTTGCCAGCTATCAAGATAGAACAGCAAAACATCATTGGTCAGCAACAAAATCAGCACGACCACCCAGTAGGTCATGCGGTTGCGCAAAATGGGCATGTGCGCTTTGCGGATCGCCCTTTGCAGCAGGAAAATCGTCCAGATGGCAAAAACGATCCAGGATGCGAAGACAAGCAGGATGTTCTTAAACACAATCAGCGCGACCATCCAGCCCAGGGCCAGCCAGAAAGGCCAGTTGCGTACCATTGGGATGGAAGCCACGCGAATCATTTGCGCCATCATCAAGATCAGCATGACGGCGCCGGTTTGGGTGATTAACAAAAAGGTTTCGGGCGCAATCCCCGTCCAGCCCATGATATTGACGGCGTAAACCCCTTCGAGCAGCAGGGCAATCGCCAGGAAAATGGCCAGGAAATCGGTCAACTGCTCAGGGTTGTGCAGGCGGCGAATCGCAAGAATCAACAACACCAGGTAGGGGACTACCGGCAGAAAGGCAAGCAAAATGGGGAGATAGGTTTGCAATTCACCCATGAAGCCAAGTATAACCGAAATCGGCCCGGCTTTATTTCTGGCTCTTTGGGAATCTCCGTGGTAAAACCCCGCATTTTGGGGTATGAGCGTGCGTACGCACGCTCATACCCCAAAATGCGGCACCCTTCACGGAAAACCCTGGAGAACCTTATTTCTCTAAACGAAGTTGAGAGGCTATAATAGATGTAAATAAACGGCTGGAGGACACAATGGCAACCTACGAATTCCATGTTTCGCGCAAAGCGCGCCAGAAATATCAGTTTGAGGATGAACTTTTCTCTACAGACGGACGCGCCGTTGTCGCTAATTTTGACGCAGCGAGAAGGTTCGCCGCCAAAATGTCGCTCGGGCGCGCCAACCCGGCGCCTGCTTCCGATATCAATGCGATGGGCCTGCTCGACGAAGTGATGCACCTCCTTATCCGCCATTACGAGCGCCAAAATCCCGGCGCGATGGGGCGGGCTTTGTCTGCGCTCCAGGCTGAAATCGGCGCGGGTGCGCTGGATGCGAGCCTGTACCGTTTCAACGATGAATTTCCGGCTTTGGCTGTTTACCGCAACCATATCTCGGCAGCCGATTATTTGAACGGCAGCAGCGAAACCGGCGTTCCGCGCCGCCAGACCAGCCTCGAAGAAATGCTGCTGCTGAGCATCACCAACCTGAACCCGGCAGTCCAGCCTTATAAAGAATTGTTCGACGACAAATCCCTGCGCCAGGCCAGCGCCTATGAAAAAATTGTCAGCGGGTTGGATGGCTTTTTTAAGGGCGAGTCGGGCTTCGGCGGGAAAGGCTCCGGCGAAACGCTGCTGGATGTGCTCAAAGCCCCGGCAGCCGCATCCCCCTATTCGTTGGCCGGACAGCTGGAATTTGTCCTGCAAAAATGGGGCGATTTGCTCGGCCAGGATTTTGTCCTGCGCCTTTTGCGCGGCATGGATTTTGTCAAGGAAGAGATCATTCGCCACACCGGGCCGGGCGGCTTCAAGGGCAGCGCGCCGGTGCTTTCGTTTGGCGGCGCTGAGAACGAGTACGAACGCTTCAGCCCGGACCGTGAGTGGATGCCGCGCCTGGTCTTGATCGCCAAGAATGCCTACGTCTGGCTCGAGCAGCTTTCACGCCAGTACGGACGCGAGATTTCGCGCCTCGACCAGGTGCCCGATGAAGAGCTGGCCCTGCTGGCAAAACGCGGGTTTAGCGGCCTGTGGCTGATCGGCCTGTGGGAACGCAGTTGGGCTTCGCGCGAGATCAAGCAACGCATGGGTCAGGCCGATGCGGTCGCTTCGGCTTATTCGCTTTACGATTATGACATTGCCTATGAACTGGGCGGCTGGGAAGCGCTCAATAATTTGCGCTGGCGCGCCTGGCAGGCCGGTCTGCGCCTGGCGGCAGATATGGTTCCCAACCACATGGGCATCGATTCGAAGTGGGTTGTCGAACACCCCGATTGGTTCCTGTCTTTGCCGTATTCGCCCTACCCCAATTACGAGTTCAACAGCGGCGACCTTTCGCGCGATTCGCGGGTCGGCATTATTTTGGAAGACCATTACTACAACCATTCGGACGCGGCGGTGGTTTTCAAGCGCGTCGACCGCTGGTCGGGCGAGGTGCGCTACATTTATCACGGCAACGATGGCACGTCGATGCCTTGGAACGATACCGCCCAACTGGATTTTCTGAAAGCGGAAGTGCGCGAGGCGGTCATCCAGACCATTTTGCACGTCGCGCGCAACTTCCCGGTCATCCGCTTCGACGCCGCCATGACCCTGGCCAAGAAACACGTCCAGCGCTTGTGGTTCCCCGAGCCGGGAGCCGGCGGGGCGATCCCATCCCGTTCGGAGCACGGATTGACGCGCGCCGATTTCGAGGCCGCCATCCCGAACGAGTTCTGGCGCGAGGTTGTCGACCGCGTGGCCGCCGAAGTGCCCGACACGCTCTTGCTGGCCGAGGCTTTCTGGATGATGGAAGGTTATTTCGTGCGCACGCTGGGTATGCACCGCGTCTATAACTCGGCTTTCATGCACATGCTGCGCGACGAAGACAACGCCAAATATCGCCAGTTGATCAAGAACACGCTCGAATACGACCCGCGTATTTTGCAGCGCTACGTCAATTTTATGAACAACCCTGATGAGAAAACCGCGGTCGAGCAGTTTGGCAAAGCGGACAAGTATTTCGGCGTCTGTGTGGTCATGGCGACCATGCCCGGCCTGCCCATGTACGGACACGGACAGATCGAGGGTTTTGCCGAGAAATACGGCATGGAGTACCGGCGCGCCAAGTGGCAGGAAACTGTCGATGAAGGTTTCATCAATTACCACGAGCAGGTCATCTTCCCGCTCAACCACCGCCGTCACCTGTTTGCCGGGGTTGAGAATTTCTGGCTGTATGATTTCTTCAGCCCGGACGGGTTTGTCAACGAGGATGTGCTGGTTTACTCAAATCTTCATCATAATGAGCGCAGCCTGGTGATCTATCACAACAAATACGCCCAGGCCAGCGGATGGATCAAGTCCACCGCGGCGGCCCTGGTGGATGGCAGCCTGGTACAGAAGACATTGACCGAGGGCCTGTCCCTGCCGGCCGGGGAGTTGGATTTCGCCATCTTCCGCGACAACATGACCGGTCTGGAGTACATGCGCTCGTGCAAGCAACTGGCCGAAACCGGTCTGTATGTTGAGCTGGGCGCGTACAAATGTCACGTTTTCCTCGATTGGCAAATTGTGCATGGCGAGCAGTGGGCGGTAATCCATGCCGAGTTGAATGGCGCGGGCGCGCAATCGGTGCATGAGAAATTCCAGGCCGCCTTTGGCGCGAAACCCGAAGCAGAAGCCCTGCCTGAAAAACCGGTCCGCAAAAAACGCGCCGCGCCGGCCAAGAAGACGGGTGTCAAAGTCGCCAGTGTCAGGGACGAAACCGAACCGCTCAAACCGATCAAAAAGAAGCGCGCGGTGAAGGGCAAGGCGGATTCTGCGTAAGGCGCTGCGTAGGTTTACGCAGGGTTAATCCACGTGAAACATGGTTGGCGCTTCGTGCTAGGATAATAATCGCTTCTCATTAGAATAAGTGCAAAGAGAGATAATGAACATTTCCACTAATTTTTTCGAGATAGTGCCATCAAAAGATCGAGTATCTGTACCTTATCTTGGTTTTACAGATAAGCAACAGTTAAATGATCTTAGAAGGGACAACCCCAAAGCCATATTTATGCGCTCAAGAGACAAGGTATTGTTTTGGGGCGAAGGTTCGTTCTCTTCCAATGAATTTCTAAAAATAACTATAAGCGAAGATTACTATTTGTTCTTGAATGTTTTCGCTCATAGTTTTTTAGAACAGTTTTTTCAATCTACAGTTACAAAAATCAGTACCAAGAATCATATTTATAAGATTAGTTTTTTTGACGAAGACATTTCAAAAAATAAGTATCGTGGGGTGAAACTATACAGAGCTTTTCATCTTCATTTCACACCTTATGATACAAATTCTAGTATGACTTTAGGTTTTACAATTTCATCATCTGTCATTAGCAGAATAACATGGACAAGACAAGACTTTGAGGCTCAAAACCTTCGCTATGACGATTTACGATATGATGAAAAAACTGGAGAGATTTTTGCAACAACTGATGCAATCTATAGGCTGGCAAATCACTTCAATTATGCATCACAGATCAAACAAGAGTTTGATTCACAGAATTCAATTCAAAAGGAGCATGAAGAGATTAATAGTTTTGTGATGAATTACTTTAGAAACGACCTCAATAAATTTCTTTTACCTGATGGCTTACAAATAAGAGCTATTAATGAAACCAGATATCGCACTGATAGCCAAACGGCAGACTACACAATTAAAATGCTACCTAAACCCGAGTCTTATTTCTACAAAGGAAATTACCCTAACAGGGAGAACTCTTTTCACCAAAGGCAGAAAATTTATTACAATAAACCTTTCACATATGATGAATTCGAGAACAGACGCATTAACATCTCAGTCATTTATCCTAAATTTTGCTATCATGACGTAAGTAATTTTTTTAGAGATGTTCAAAAAGAATTAATCGAAACATTTAAATTAAAAAAAGAAAACTTCACACCTTATTTTTGCGCAAATACAGCGCATTTCTATTCGATAATGCAAACAGAAGGCATTTCTATTCGCAAATTTGAGCCAAAATACGGCGTTTGGGT
>JAKLPV010000143.1 GCA_022013685.1 Anaerolineae bacterium | reverse complement strand
GGCGCCAGGTCCAGTTCCTTGTGCTGGTCCTTGCGCAGGACCTTAACCGGCCAGGGCTTTTTGCCGTCCAGTATTTCTTTGGCTTTTTGCACCGCAGCAACGGTCGCATCTGCGCCAGCGTTATCGAGAATGATGGCTGCAGCACCCTTGCCGATACAGGTTTCGATCAGTTCCATTTGCTTGTTGGCATCATCATCGTGGACGAGCTTGAGGGTCTCGTAGCCAAGCTCTTCGGCTTTTTTAGCGGCAATTTCCTGCTGTGTGCCAAAGAACGGATTTTCCACTGGCGGCACGATGATGCAAATCAGTTTCTTTTCAGTCTGAGCAGCGGGAGCTTCTTGGGTTGCCGCAGGCTGGCAAGCGCTGAGTAGTACGCCAAATAGGGCAACTAAACTCAGGAAAACGATGAACTTTTTGTTAGTCATGGCCTTCTCCTCTACAGGTATGTGAAGATTGAAATTGTGGACAACAGATAAATATGGGACAGAAGGGCGGGCTTGTTTATTCGATTGCAAAGCTCCTTTCCGGAAGGAATGGCCTCCAAACTTATACTCGTTCTTATTTCATCTCTTGTTGTTTCTGGAGCGCGATACGTTCCTGCATTCGCGCCTGAACCTGGTCGATAATTACGGCCAGCATAATGACAGCACCCTTAATGACATTTTGCCAGAAGGATGAGACACCCAACATTACTAAGCCATCTCCCAGCACGCCAATAACGAAAGCACCAATCAATGTACCTCCGATACTGCCGCGTCCCCCCGCCAGCGAAGTACCGCCCAGCACTACCGCAGCAATCGCATTCATCTCGAAGGTTTCACCGGTAGCGGGGTGCGCGGCAACCAGTTGCGAGGCGATAATCAGCCCCACCATCGCCGAACAGAAACCGCTAATGCTGTAAACGATCACTTTAGTGCGGTTGATGCGTACGCCTGAGAGTTCAGCTGCCCGTTCGTTGCCACCAATCGCATATACGTGGCGGCCAAAGGGAAGGCGGCTGGTTACGATATAAGCAACCAATGCAAAAGCTGCCATAATCCAGATCGAATAATTGATCCCCAAGAAGTTACCAGCACCCAGAATCTCGAACCCGGTGTTGCCATAGTCAGGCCGCCCAATGATATTGGCAAAGGTATAGCCGTTATTGCGCAAACCAGCGAAGCCGCGTGCCACATACATCATGCCCAGGGTTGCTATAAAAGGGGCTACACTAAAACGAGTGATGATTACACCGCTAATGGTTCCCATCAGAGTTCCAACTACCAGCGAAATCACTATAATCATCCAGGTGTGTGGGTACACAATAATGCCAAGCTGCGGCAACATAATGCCTTCATTAATTAATCCGCCAGCAATCATGGCAGTCAGACCGACTATCGAACCCACCGACAGGTCGATTCCACCGGTCAGGATGATAAAAGTCATGCCAATGGCCAGCAGGGCATTGATCGCAACATGTTTTGACATAATCACGATATTGCCTGTGCTCAAAAACTGTGGAGAGAGAGACGTAAAAACCACCAAGACCAGGATCAGGGCAATAAAGGCTCTGCCTCGCAACAGAAATTGCAATATATCTGTTTTGGTGATACCGCGTATCTTCTTCGGTTGCGCTAATTTCACTTTACTTTCCTGTTCCATGATGATTGCCTCCGTTTGATGGGCCGTGACCAATGGCCGAAGCCGCGACCAGTTTTTCTTCAGTAGCATCTTGGTGAGTAAACTCGCCCGTAATTGCGCCCTTCGACATGACCAGGATGCGATCAGACATCGCCAGAATTTCCTTCAGTTCAGATGAGACAAAAATTACGCCATATTTCTGCTCTGCCAGGCGATTCATAATCTCGAAAATCTCTGACTTTGCTCCGACATCGATACCGCGCGTCGGCTCGTCAAGCAACAAAACCTTGGGGCGGGTCAACAACCCCTTGGCCACCACCACTTTCTGTTGATTTCCTCCGCTCAAGGCGGTGATGGGCTGCTGCACGTTTGCGACACGGATGGAAAGTTCTTTAATTTGTCCCTCGGCGGCTGACTTTTCTTGTTTGTGAACCAAAAAACCGCCCTTGAGATATTTCTTTAAGCTGGCCAACAACATGTTATCCATCACTGATAGGGATTGAACAAGGCCATAGCGTTGACGATCTTCTGGAACCAGAACAAAACCGGCATTGATACGCTCTAAAACTGTCTTGGATGTTATCGGCACTCCATTCAGCCAGACTTTCCCGATCGCTTGTGATCGCGCGCCTGCCAGGCAGTCCACCAGGTCAGAGCGCCCGGCGCCCATCAGACCATAAAACCCGAGAATCTCGCCCTGGCGCAGTTCAAAAGAAACATGATCCAGTACATATCCGCCGCTTTGACGGGGCAGAGTCAAATCTTCTACTCTGAGCAGCACATCGCCCTGCGCTCGTTCTTTGTGGGTGAACAGCGCAGCCGGGTTGCGCCCCACCATATTCTCGATCAACCAGGAAACGTTTACTTTTTCTGCATCTGATTCAGCAACTTTTCTGCCATCGCGCAATACAGTGATGATGTCACCAATTTGAAGCAATTCTTCAAGTTTGTGCGAAATGTAAATAATTGAGACTCCGTGCGCTTTCAGTTCACGGATGATTCTGAACAGAACTTCCACTTCGGCAGCGCTTAGAGCGGAAGTTGGTTCATCCATGATCAGGATGCGCACATCCTGGGCCAGTGCTTTGGCAATTTCTACAATCTGCTGCTGCCCAATGCGCAGGTCGCCGACCATTTCGTTCGGAGCTATCTTCTGTTCAAGGCGCGTGACCAATTCAAGTGCGTGTTGTTTTTCTAGTTTTTGGTCAATCAGCCCTTTCTGGCGCACTTCACGGGCTAGAAAAATATTATCCACTACGCTTAGGTTGGGGCACAAATTAAGTTCCTGGTAAATAATCCCTATTCCCAGATGGGTAGCATCCAGCGGAGAATGAAGGTGGATTTCACTCTCATCGAGTAGAATTTTTCCGCTGGTGGGGCGTTCCACCCCCGCCAGGATCTTCATTAGCGTGGATTTGCCGGCACCGTTTTCTCCAATTAAGACATTGACTTTTCCCTTGTGAACATTGAAAGTGACGTTATCGAGCGCTACTGTTCCGGGGAATATCTTGGTGATATTTTGTGCGCGCAGGATGATGTCATCCTTTTCTACCGCAGGTTCAGCGTCGAGAACAGAAATCTGCTCAAACATGGTTACTCTCCCAGTGAAATCTCAACCGGCACAATGCGAATTTCTTTCAGGTCAATTTGAATCAGGTTGAAGGTGCGGATATTGAACGCGCCGATGAAGGTGATCGTCTTGCCTACCAGGTTATCTTTGTCTAGGCCTGCAAGCACCTGGGTTAAGACACGCTTGTTGATTTCAGACCCCACCTTGCCATATTCGGTTTGTTCCTTGAAATCACCAAAATTGATAAAACCTACAGCATCGCGTACCGAAGTTTCATCGCTGGGAATTCGTGTGCCAATGTAGAGCAATATTTTGATGGGGCCGCCGTAACCATCCAGCGCCACTTCCACGGTTCCCAGGCTGGTCTCGGTATTGAGATTGGTGATCCTGCCGCTGCCCCTGACCATATAAACATGGGCCTCGCCGACGGTGATCAGGCCGTAATGATTGGTAATGGCGGTCAGATTATCTTTGGATTCAGTTCCATTGGCATCCGGTTCCATTTCAGACAGAATTGTGGGAAGATCAGCTGCTTTTTCGTTGAACGCTGGCAGCAACTTGGAGTCCCAGATGCCATCCACAAAAACCACAGGATCGAATGCTTCACTCTGGACAGCTTTTTCTACATCCTCGATTTTGACCACCGTGAAACCAAAACGGCCCG
>JAKLPV010000142.1 GCA_022013685.1 Anaerolineae bacterium | reverse complement strand
TTCCCTTGTAGGAATTGTGCCACAGCTTTACCGCTGCTCTGGTAAGCATACGGGCGATCATGGGTGGTAAACACTCGTCCGACTATGACTGGTAAACATACGTCCGACCATGACTGGTAAAGTCTACTCCGGTCAATGACACCCTCCGCTCAGGACGCGACACTTTATGTAAAAAAGCGCAGTCGAAGAGCCTGCCCTGAGCCTGTCGAAGGGACATATACAGGTTAACTATTGATGACTTTTGCAAGAGGTCAAACAAAAAACATCCGCCTGAATTTTCGCAGCGGATGTTTTTTGTTATGAATTTTCTGCACAACCCGGACTTAAGACAACGTCACCATCACTTCGCCCCCGGTCACCGCAATCGGCTTCGACTTATTTCCGCGCACCAGCACGTTCCACTTGCCAGGCGCGCCCTGGCGGGTGATTTTCAGCGTCTGGCCCTGGCGCTCACAATGGAAAATGGTGCGGGCCGCCCCCAGCGTATCGGGAACGGTTACTTCCATCCTCGCCCCGTCGCGGAGGTTGAAAATATGCAGGGTGACATCTTCAGCGTAATCATAGTCGGGACGGTCATCGCGCGCACCGACTGGGATAACGGAATTTTCGGCAGCCCAGAGCGGGATCGACAGATAATCCACCTGGTCGCGCCGCCAATTGCCGCCGCTGACCACTTCATCGCTCAGGAAATTCGTCCATTTGCCGGTGGGCAGGTAGTAATCGACCACGCCATCCTCGCGGAAAACGGGAGCCACCAACAGCGAGTCGCCGAGCATGTACTGGCGGTCGAGGGTTTCGCAAGCCGGGTCGCCGGGGAAGGCCAGCATCATCGCCCGCAGCATCGGCATTCCGAACTTGTGGGCTTGGACGGCCGTCTGGTACAGGTACGGCATCAGGCTGGCCTTCATGCGGGTGAACTTTGCCAGCACATCCACCGCTTCTTCATCATAAACCCACGGCACACGGTAGGACGAACTGCCGTGCAGGCGGCTGTGCGAAGAAAGTAGCCCAAAGGCGCACCAGCGTTTGTAAACCGAGGCCGAAGCCGTCTGCTCGAAACCGCCGATGTCGTGACTCCAAAAACCGAAGCCCGAAAGGTGCAGAGACAACCCTCCGCGCAGACTCTCTGCCATCGATTCAAAAGTTGCGGTGCAGTCACCGCCCCAATGGACCGGGAACTGCTGCCCTCCGGTGGTGGCAGAGCGCGCAAAAACGACTGCATCGCCCTCGCCACGCTTGGCCTTGATGGCCTCGAACACGGTCTGGTTATAGAGTTGGGTGTAGTAGTTGTGCATACGCGCCGGATCAGAACCATCGTGATAAACCACATCGAGCGGGATGCGCTCACCGAAATCGGTCTTGAAGGCGTCCACGCCCATCTCCATCAGCGCGTCCAGCTTTGAGGCAAACCAGGCGCAGGCTGCCGGGTTGGTGAAATCGACAATGCCCATGCCCGCCTGCCACATATCCCATTGCCAGACCGAGCCATCCGGTCGTTTAAGTAAATATCCGCCCTTCACGGCTTCATCAAACAGCGCCGAGCGCTGGGCAATATACGGGTTGATCCAAACGCAGATGTGCAGGCTATACTGCTCTTTGAGCCGCTTGAGCATCCCGGCCGGGTCGGGAAAGGTGCGTTTGTCCCATTCGAAATCGCACCAGTTGAACTCGCGCATCCAGAAACAATCGAAGTGGAAAACGTGCAGCGGAATTTTGCAGGCCGCCATATCGCGAATAAAACTGGTGACGGTAGCCTCATCATAATTGGTGGTAAACGAGGTCGAGAGCCACAGCCCAAACGACCAGGCCGGGGGCAGCGCCGGGCGACCCGTCAGGGCCGTGTAGCGCTCCAGAATCTCCCGCGGCGTTGGGCCATAGATCACAAAATAATCCAAAGCCTCGCCGGGCACGCTGAACTGCACCCGCTCCACCTTTTCTGAGCCAACTTCAAACGAAACCTTTTCCGGCTGGTTGACAAACACCCCGTAACTGCGGTTGGTCAGGTAGAACGGGATGTTTTTATAGGCCTGTTCGCTGGCCGTGCCGCCGTCTTCGTTCCAAATATCGACCACCTGGCCGTTTTTAACGAACGGGGTAAAGTGCTCGCCCAGACCGTAGACATATTCGCCCACACCCAAATTCAATTGTTCGTGGATGAACCGCCCGTTGGGCGTGTCGACAAAGCCCAGGGCGCGCCACCCGCTCCCGGTCAGGGTCTGCCCCCCGGCCTGGAACGCGACTCCCCACGAGTCGCCGCGCGTTACCCGAACCGTTAACTCACCGGAAGTCAGTTCCGCCGCAGAATCGCTGAGCGTGACCCGGGGTCTGACCGGCCCCTCGAAAATCTGGAACTGCGGCTGGGGAATTTTCCCGCCCGTGAGGTGAGTGACCTGCACGCGGATCACCCCCTGCATGGGAGACGAATAGCGCACGGTCAGCATCGGCAGCCCGAGCGTATCGCCGCGATGAGCAATGCGTTTGGTGGGGGCGTAGACCGTCAGCGATTGACCGTCAGATTCAACATCGTAGGCCTGCGCGGCAAAATTTGGCTGATAGCCTTTGCGCATTTGCCAATAACCATCGGTGAATTTCATAAACGTGTCCTTTTTAAGAAAATCCACCACGAAGGTACGAAGCACACAAAGAATCTTATAAAAAAGCTTCGTGTTCTTTGTGTCTTTGTGGTGAAAGGTTTAATTACTTCAAAGTTAACTCAATCACCGGCACAATCACATCCGGTTTTTTGACGGGCAGGAAGAGCAACTGGGTGTTGGGCTTGATTGTCATCTGGCGGGTTTCCCACTCGCTGCCGGTAATCGGCACTTCACTGCCATCATGCAGGAAGCGGGCATATTCCACCAGGTCGCCCAGGTTGGGCAGGTGCAGGTGTTTGAAAGGCCAGGCAAAAATATGCACATAAACCTTGTTGCCTTTTTGGGTCAGACGGCAATCTTGCGGGGCGGGAAACTGGCTCTGGGTGCAGCCATAAATGGCTTCGTGGTGGCGCTCCATCCAGTCACGGTAAACGCCCAACGCTTTAAGCGCGCGTGGGTCAAAAGTGCCGAACGGAGTAGGGCCAACGTTCATCAGCAGGTTGCCGCCGATCGAGACGGTGTTGATCAACATCATAATCAACTGCTCGGGGCTTTTCCATGACTCTTCGTCGCGGTGATAGCCCCAGGAGCCGCTGAAAGTCTGGCAGGCTTCCCAGACGGCAGGCTCACCGTCCACGCGCAGCCACTCGGTCGGCTGGATTTGCTCCGGGGTGTAGACATCAGCGCGGACGTTTGATAAATCCATACGGTTGTTGAGCATGATTTTGGGGCTGAGTTTGCGGATCAGTGCGTACAGTCTTTCGCTTTCCCAGTCGGCGCGGCCTTTGCCAGGCAGGCCGTTGTAGCTGGCTTCCGGGTAGGAGAAGTCACACCAGAGAATATCGGGCTGGTATTGGGTCAGCAGTTCACGCACCTGGTTGCGCATGTACTCCGCGTAACGGGTCATGGAACGCCCCTCGTTCAGCCGGGCAGCTTGCGGGTGGTCGCGCAGGGGGTGGTAAATATCAATCGTGAAGTCGGGGTGACTCCAATCGAGCAGGGAGTAGTACAGTCCGACCTTCAACCCCTCGGCGCGGAAAGCTTCCACAAACGGGGTAAGCAGATCCTTGCCATAAGGGGTGTTGGTGGCTTTGTAGTCGGTGTAGGCGCTGTCCCACAGGCAGAAACCTTCATGATGTTTGGTCGTCAGCACCACGTACTTCATCCCGGCTTCGCGGGCAGAGCGCGCCCAGGCGCGGGGATCGTACTGGGTTGGGTTGAAACGCGGCAGGTAGCGCTCCGCATACGCATTGGGGTCTATTTTTTCCACCGAAAGCACCCATTCGTGCCGGGCGGGCAGGGCGTACAGCCCCCAATGGATGAACATGCCAAAGCGGTCGTGGACGAACCAGGCGGTATCGCCGGTAGTGGGGAGGGGAGTGAGCATGGGTCTCTACTTGCTGTAGGATATTCCGCCCTTCGACTGCGCCACACACAAACCGTGTGGATCCGCTCAGGGCTGAGTTGTATTTTCTAGCCCATCACCACCACAACCTTGTTCAGGTCCGCCAGCAGTTCAACGGGAAGCAGGTTGTCGGGCAGGGGGGAGCCGTTGAGTGTGACCGATTTTACGCCTTTGCACACGCCTTTGGGGTTCTGGACTTCGATCTCGACAGTTTTTCCGCGGAACCGGCGGGTGGCGCTGAATCCGGGCCAGGCGGCGGGGATGCAGGGGTCGATCCGCAGGCCGTTCAGTTCGGGGCGAATGCCCAAAATGTACTGGGTGGCGCTGTAATAGGCCCACGGCACAGCCCCGGAGAGCCAGGATGTGCGGGTATTGCCCGCCCGCGGCGCAAACGTGGAGTAAGTGGTCTGGGCCTGGACGTAGGGTTCACTCTGGCGGATTTCGGCCCTGTCGTTGTAAGCGGCGGGCATGAAGGCGCGATAATATTCGTAAGCGCGGTCGCCGTGGCCAAGCATGGTCTCGGCCATCACGCCCCAGCCCTGGGTGTGGTTAAAAATCCCGGCGTTTTCTTTGATGCCGCTCAGGAACAGGACAGCGCGCATGACATTGAAGGGGGTTTTTTCAAAGGGCGGGGCCGAGAGCATCAGCCCGTAGGGGGTCGCCAGGCGCTGGTTGACCGTTTGCAGGCATTTTTCGGCCTGTTCGGGGCTGGCCGCGCCGCTGATGACCGACCAGACCTGGGTGTTCAAGTAAACCTGGCCTTCTTCATAATCCTTGGTTCCGTAGACCGTACCGTCATCGCCGATGGCCCAGATGAACCACTCACCGTCCCAGCAGGTTTTCTGGATGCGCTGGCCGAGCGTTTCGCGCTGTTCGCGCGCCCAGACGGCTTCGGCGGGTTGGCCGAGCAGGTCGGCCACCTCGGCGTAGATGTTCAAGCCAAAATATACCTGGAAGGCAACGAACAGGCTCTCGCCATAATAGCCGAGCTTGATGCAGTCGTTCCAGTCGGCGGCCAGTCCGCAGGGCAGGCCATTGCGCCCGGTGCGCTCCAGGTTGAATTCCAGGGCGCGGCGCAGGTGGCCGAAGACGGTCGCTTCGCCATGGTCGGCATAGGGCAGGGTTTTGTTGTAAAAATCCACATCTCCGGTTTCGGCCACATAGGCCGGGATAGCATTGAAGAACCACAGGCAGTCATCCGAGCGGAATTCTTCAGCCTCGGGGGGTGTTTCCTGGCCGGGGCGATGGGCGAAGGGTTTGATGAGCGGCATGGCCCCGCCGCAGGCGGTTTGCCCGGTGAGCATCAGTTCCAGCCGCTGGCGGGATTCCGCCGGGATGGTGGAAGTCACTCCCAGCACATCCTGGAGCGAGTCGCGGTAGCCCAACCCATCCCGTTCGCCGTTGTAGACCAGGCTGGCAGCGCGCGACCAGGCGAAAGTAATCAGCGAATTGTAGGGGGCCCAGACGTTCATCATCGAGTCAAATTGTGCATCCGGGGTTTTGACGGTCAGGGCATTCAGCTTGGAGTGCCAGTTTTCTTTGAGCTTGACCAGTTCCTGTTCGGCGCGTTCGAGTGAGCCGTACTCCTGAAACGTGGGTTGGCCCACCCGGTCCGCGTCGCCGATGCCGAGCAGGATCAAAATCTCGCGGCTTTCGCCCGGCTGCAGGATCAGATCCGCTTGCAGTGTGCCGCAAGAATTATCGCCATAGACATTGCTGTTGGTACATTGACCATTTTCCACAACCAGGGGCTTGTCGTAGGAGCGGTAGCCGCCCAAAAAGGCTTCGCGGCTGGTATCGTAGCCGGCCAGCGGCGCGCCGACGAGAGCCATCCAAAGGCGGCGGCTGCGGTCATTGTCCAGGTTGCCGTTCGGGTCGAGCGGCATGTGCGGATTGCTGATGATATGCAGCAGCCCGTTGCGCAGTTCGCCCCTGGTGATGAAAAGCGTATATTGCAGGTTGACCAAATCCTGCTGGGTGTTCCAGTCGTTGGAAAATTCACAGTAGGTGAAAGCCGAAAGCGTGCGCGGCCGCTCGCTGGTGTTGGTGACTTTTAATCGCCAGTACTCAAAAAGCTGGCCGAGCGGCACAAAATAGCTCGCTTCAGCCCGGATTCCGCTGTATTCGGATGAAATTGTCGTGTAAGCTGTGCCATGCCGGCAGGTGGATTTGAACTGCTCGAGCGGCTTGCCAACCGGCTGCCAGGAAACCGACCAAAAATCGCCGCTGTCCTGGTCACGCAGATAGAAATAACGCCCCGGCTGATCTATCGGGATACTGTTGAAACGCAGGCGCATAAAGCGGCCCTGCGCGCCAGATTTGTAGAAGCCGTAACCCCCGGCGTTATTGGTAATGACAGCACCGTATTGGGTCGAGCCGAGATAATTACTCCACGAGCTGGGCGTATTGGGACGGGTGATAACGTATTCTTTGGCTGTGTCGTCGAAATAACCGTATTGCATGATGTTCCTCTATATTTTGCTATGGTAGAACGCGGGTAGAGCTTTTTCTGAAAAATCTGCGTTTATCCGTGTTTCATTTATTAGACTTCTTGCAAAAGTCGTATTTTACTTGTAACTGTCCTTCGACTGCGCTTTTTTACATAAAGTGTCACGTCCTGAGCGGAGGGCGAAGCGTATTTTGCGCAGCCCGTAGTCGAAGGACGCTCCGCTCAGGACTTGTTGTAGCACTTATGCAAGATGTCTACTCTTTCACCGAGCCGAGCGTAATCCCCTTAATGAAGTAGCGTTGCAGGAAGGGGTAGATCAACAGGATCGGTGTCATGGCGATGAAAATTTTAGCAGCATTAAGGGTTTGGTTCGAAATTTCGTTGAGCTGTTGAATTTGATCCTGGTTCATGTTGGCGGTATTGATCACCACGATCATTTGCTGGATGTAGGTTTGCAGCGGATAGTAGGCCTGCCGGGTGGAGAGCACCAGCCCGTTGAAGAATTCGTTCCAGTGATAGACCATGCTGAAGAGCGCTACGGTGGCAATCACCGGCGTGGAAAGGGGAATGTAAATTTTAAAGAAGATTTGCCAGGGGCCGGCGCCATCGATCAGGGCAGCTTCTTCTATTTCCTTGGGAAGATTACGGAAGTAGTTCATCACCAGAATCACGTTGAAAATGGGCAGCGAGTTGCCAAGCACCAACCCCCAGATGTTGTTGGTCAGCTTGAGCGCTTTCATTGTCTGATACCAGGGGATCAGACCGCCGGAAAAAAGCATGGCAAAGACCAGGAACCACATGATCACATTACGCAAGGGCAGTTGTTTGACCGTTTTCGACAGCGGGTACGCCATCAAAAGAGTCACAACCAGTTCAGCCGAAGTTCCCAGGGCAACGCGTTGGATCGAAATCCAGAAGGAATTGAAGAATTTGGCATCGCCAAGGATCGATTCGTAGGATGTCAGGTTAAAGCCCACCGGCCACAGCCCCACCAATCCCGCAGCCGCGGCTGATTTGTCGCTGAGCGAAACGCACAGGGTATACCAAAGCGGCAAAATGCACATGAGCGCCAGGATGACAAGCACAGTTATCGAAATAGCGTCGATCACGAGAGAGCCGAAAGAATTATCTTTGACCATTTGGATGCTCCTCGATGCTAGAAAATGTTGTAGTTGGCATATTTTCGCGCCAGGAAATAAGATGTGGCGATCATCACAAAGCCGATAATCGATTTAAGCAGCCCAACAGCCGTCGCCAGCGAGTATTGCATCTGTAACAGCCCCATGCGATAGACCCAGGTGTCGATAATATCGCCCGCAGAGTACACCAGGGGGTTATACAGGTTGAAAATCTGATCGAAATTTGCGTTCAAAACATTGCCGAGGCTCAAAGCAGTCATCAGGATAATTGTGGAACTGATGCCAGGCAGGGTGATATAAAGAATACGCTGAAAGCGGGACGAACCGTCAATGGCCGCGGCCTCGTAAAGTTCAGGATTGATGGCCGTTAGCGCCGCAAGATAAATTACAGCGTTGAAGCCAAATTCCTTCCATACATCCGAGCTAACAACGAGTGGCACAAACAACTCGGCCCTGGCAAAAAACAAGATCGGTTCATCGCCAAAAAAAGTGGCCCGCACAGCATTGACCGGGCCATGATAGGCAAAAACATCCAGCATGATGCCTGCCAAAATCACCCAGGACATGAAGTGGGGCAGGTAGATAATGGTTTGGATGCCGCGCTTGAGTGAGTTAATGCGCAACTCGTTCAACATCAAAGCGACGAGGACTGGAACAACCAGGTTGCCAACAATTTTTAGAACCGCGATGAAAATAGTGTTGAAAAAAATTGTTTTACTGTCGTTCAACTGAAACATGTACTGGAAATTTTGCAGCCCGACCCAGGCAGACCCCAAAATGCCTTTGCCCGGATTGAATTTCTGAAATGCCATGGCCAGGCCAAACATGGGAATGATTTTGAAGATAAAAATCCAAATCAAACCAGGCAGGAGCATCAGGTAATAATGCTTATGGAAAGAGTTAAATCTCATGCAGGCTTTCTCCTTGGGGATTTGGCTGCGCAGCAGTTTTTACAATCGAAACAGGAAGCTTTACGGCTTTTTTTGTGCCGCAAAACTCCCTGCATGTTTCAGCACCGTTTGATCATCGCGATCGTTAGCCTTGTTCCGATGGATGGCCGCTTTTTTTCAGAGCAGTGGGCGCGAACATCCATCGGAACAGGTAGCAATGTTTTTTACGCTGAACGATTGTTCAAAAGCATTTACGGTACTTATTTTACTGTAGCTTGAACTTCAGCGGTGATCTCATCGCCGCCCTGGGCTTTCCAGTCGGTAACGAATTGATCGAAGGCGTCAATAGGAAGCTGGCCCAGAATGATCTTCAAGAAGGTTTCATCTTCCATCTTCTTCAGATTGACCCACTTGTCAACCATGGTGGGGGTGGTGGCATAGGTTTCGCTGAAGACTACGTTCACCTTGTCGCTGCCGCCAATCGGATTGTAGATGGCGCCATCGCCGACCAGGATCGAGTACATGCGGCTCCAGGCGCTTAAGTCGGCTTGGGGGTCCCAGTACTGGATGTCCATATTGTCGATCGGTTCAAGCTTGACGAGTTTGATCTTGGTGACATCATCGGCAAGCAGTTTGTAGGGAGCATACTTGGGGTCTTTATAATCTTCGGGATTGGTCTTGTCGGCCAGGACATCCATCAGGGCCTGGTAGGTGACATTGCCTTCATCATACATGGCCTGTGGGATGCGCAAGACTTCGTTCGCCAGGCTGCCCTTCGTCAGGTCAAACTTGGATTCATCGCGGTTGAACAGGTTGACGATCTTCATTGCGGCTTCGGGGTGTTCATAACCCTTGCGCACGACAACGAACGAGGTCGCCGGGGTGCCCTGGTGCGGATTCCACATGCCGTCTTCATCCAACGGGACAGCATAGGCCTGCCAGTTGGCGGTGGGATCGTTCTTGATCGCATCGGGCAGAGGCCAGTAGCCGTTCCACCATTCGCCGAAGTAAATACCGACGTTTCCGGCGGCAATCGGGGCGGCAGAATCTTTGCGAACAGCCATTTCGGGGTCGATCAAGCCCTTCTCGTACAGGTCGGCCAGTTTGGCGAGAGCAGCCTTGGTTTCGGGTTGGGTTGCGCCATAAGCAACATTGCCGCTGCTGTCCTTGATCCAGAAGCCGGGGTAGGCGCGGTAGGCGCTGAAGATCGGGTCGAAGGCAAAATTGCCATTGGTCGGGCGCTGGAAATCGGCATACAGTACGCCGCCATTTTGCGGGCCTAGGATACCAATCGTGCCAATGTCGTTTCCGCTTACATTTTGGGTTACAAACGCTTCGGCAGTCTTTTCGATTTCATCAATGGTGGTGGGAATCGGAAGTCCGAGCTTGTCGAGCCAGTCTTTGCGGATCCACATCAGTTGATAGCCGTCATCGGGCACGGTCAGGGCCGGGATGGCCATAATCTTGCCATCAAAGGTTACTGCATCGAGGGCGATGCCCTTTGAGCTGTCCATCATTTGCTTGACTGATGAAGAAACGTAGGTATTGTAAACTTCGGTCAGGTCGGCAAGCTGATCGGCCTGTACCATCTGGGTCAACTGGGACAGGTTAACAACCATCGCGTCTGGCAGGTCATTGCTGGCGATTGTAAGATTGACTTTCTGGTCGTAGTCAGCGGTTGAGGATGTCCAGATATATTCGACATCGATGTTCAACTGATCTTTGACATAGCGAGTGTACTGGTTATTTTCGGGGGTATCGCCATCGGGCAACGTTTCGTTCGTCTCAAAGGAACGAACGGAGGTCAAGACAATGGCCTCATCATACTTGCCGTAGGGGTCTGCGGCAGGAACTTCGGCTGCCGGCTCGGCGGGAGCCTCAGGGTCAACGGCCTGGGCTTCTGTAGCGGCAGGTTCAGCGGGGACCGGGGCTGTTGTGGCTGGTGCGCCACAAGCCGTCAGCGCCATGCTGAGCAAAAGAACTAGGTTCAGTACAGTGGTGATCTTGCGCATGTTTTGCCTCCAATTGAATTGTTGATTACTAAACTATTTAATTTATACAGCTATATTTTACTTTTGTCAACCTGAATTTTGTTTTTGTATAGTAAATAAGTCATCTCTTTCTGCATTGATATTTTTGTTTTGTTTTTGTATAATGGATGAGAATTTAGAAAGATTGGAGTACACATCTACATGCCGCGCCCCAAGGGAACCTCTGCGCATCCGAATATCCGCACTGTTGCAAAATTAGTGCAACTTTCTCCTACCACTGTCTCGCTGGCTTTACGCAATCACGAAAGCATTCCAACTGAAACCCGTGAACGTGTCCTGATAGCTGCGGCCCAACTGGGCTATCAATACGAACCGCGCGCCTCCATAAAAAAGGAAGAACTGGCCGCCACGCCAATTCGCAGCCTTTTGTATGTTGTCAATGATTATGGGGATACCCCGCTCCTGGCGAACCCCTTTTACGGCGCTATTTTGAATGGGGCGGTGGGCGTCAGCCAGTCATACAATGCCTATGTCCACCCGGCCATTTTGCAACATGATCACCCGCTCGATTCCCCTCTGCCGGATACACTAAACAACAAGCCGGATGGGGTCATGCTTGCCAGCCCTTATTCCACCGCCCTGATTAAACAAGTTGCCAGCGCTGTCGATTGTCCCATCGTCCTGATAGACAACAACATCCCCGGCAGCCCTTACGATTCGATCATGAACGACGATTTCGGCGGCGCTTACCAGGCCGCCCAGCACTTGCTGGAATTGGGACACCGCTATATCTTCATGGTCATGGGCCAGCTCAAAAAACCGGGGACCACCCCAAACGTTCCTCCCAGCGTGGCGGATCGCTATCGCGGCTACACCGCCGCCATGTCCGATTCCGGCTACCCGCCTTTTCCGGCCATCGAAATGCCCATCGCCTACGAACAGACCGCGCCCGACCGCAAGGAACTGCCCCAATGGCTGAGCAACCTGCTCGCGCGCACACCCCGCCCGACCGCCCTGTTCTGTAATATTGATTATTACGCCGCCCACATCATCTCTGCCCTGACCGGCCTCGGCTACCGTGTGCCTGACGATATTTCAGTGGTCGGCTTTGACGATCTGGATATAGCTCAGATGACCCACCCCCAGCTTACTACTGTGCGTATTAATCGCAGCGCCATGAGCCAGGTTGCCATGCAGCGTCTGATCGCGCGCATCGAAGGCGACGACAGCCCGCCCCTCACCATCCATGTCGGTGCCAAACTTATCGTGCGCGAATCCGCCGCACCGATCAGCGGCTAGCAAGGAAGCAGATATGACTCCCCTTCACTTTGGCGCTGCCTACTACCCCGAACAATGGCCCCAGCAGCGCTGGGCCGAAGATATCAGCCTGATGAAAGAGGCAGGCTTCACGGTCGTCCGCATGGCCGAGTTTGCCTGGTCGAGCATGGAACTTGCCCAGGGCCAGTTCGATTTCGATTGGCTGGAACAGGCCATCGCCCAACTGGCTGAAGCCGGCATTCAAACCGTGCTCGGCACGCCCACCGCCGCTCCGCCAGCCTGGCTGACCCAAACCCATCCGCAAACCCTGGCGATCGACGAAAGCGGACGGCGCGTCCAGCACGGCAACCGCTGCCACTACTGCGTCAACTCTCCTGACTACCACGCCGCGGCCAAACGCATCGCCGGAGCCATGGCAGAGCGCTTTGGCAAAAATCCGCACGTCATCGGCTGGCAAATCGACAACGAATTTTGCCGCCCTTGCTTCTGTGAAACCTGCCAGGCCGAATTTATCCGCTTTCTGAAATCCCGCTACGGCGACCTGGAGACCCTCAACCGGCGCTGGTCGACCGCCTACTGGAGCCAGACCTACTTCAATTGGGAGCAAATGCCCGTTCCCTGGGGCGGCCACAACCCCGGCCTGATGCTCGAACACCGCCGCTTCATCACCAACAGCTATACCCGCTTCCAGAAAGCCCAGATCGACGCCATGCGCCCGCACCTGGCCCCCGAAGCCTGGATCACCCACAACTTCATGGGCTGGTTCGACGGTTTCGATCACTACACCCTCAGCCAGGATTTGGACATCGTTAGTTGGGACTGGTACGTGGGCAGCGGCCGCAACGACTACGCCTTCTCCGGGGCCATGCACAATATCGCCTACGGCTACAAAAACCGCAACTTCTGGATCATGGAGACCCAGCCCAACAACGTCAACTGGTCGTCGCTCAACAACCCCCTCGAACCCGGTGAAACCAGCGCCCTGGCCTGGCACGCCATCGGCCACGGGGCCGACGCCTGGCTCTACTGGCAGTGGCGCTCGGCCTACGGCGGCCAGGAGCAGTATCACGGCTCGCTCGTCGACCAATCGGGCCAGCCGCGCCCCTTCTACTTCGACGCCCAATCCCTGGCCCGCGACCTTTCAGCCGCCTCCCCCATTTTGGCTGGCACCGTTCCGGCCGGGCAGGCTGCCCTGCTTTATTCTTTCGACAGCCGCTGGGCGATTCAGAATCAGCGCCACACCCGTGATTTTGACTACGTCGACTACATGGTGGCCTGCTACCGGCCGTTTTCCGCGCGGAACATTCCCACCCACATCCTTTCTCCCGATACAGCCCTGGCGGGCTACAAGCTGGTGGTGGCCCCGGCCCTGAATGTTCTGACCGAATCCCAGGCCCAATCTCTGGCTGATTACGCTCTCGCAGGCGGACATCTGGTTCTGACCCCGCGCACCGGCATGAAAGACGACGCCAATGCCCTGCTGCCCCAGCGCCAGCCCGGGTTTTTGCGCGAAGCTGCCGGGGCCGAAGTGGAAGAATATTACGCTCTGCTGGAGCCTGTCCAGGTGCAGGGAGAGATCAACGGTCAATGTAAAATCTGGGGAGAACGCATTAAGGTGCTCGACGAAGCCGGGACTCGCATCCTGGCCCGCTATGGCGCGGGGCTCGGTTGGTTAACGGGCCAGCCCGCCGTCACTGTGCACAACTACGGCGCGGGCAAAGTCTACCTTGTGGGCGCTGTGCTCGACGAAGTCGCCCAGGATGCGCTCTTTGCCTTGATCCTGCGCGAAGCGGGCCTGGAGCCGGCCCTGGTCACCCCCCAGGGTGTCGAAGCTTGCCTGCGGGTTGGCCCGGACGGACGCGAAGTTTACATCCTGATCAACCACACCTCCCAGGCCCAGACTGTTCACCTCGCCTGGGAGGCCCACAACCACCTTACCCAGGAAACATCCAAGACCATCCAGCTTTCAGCGTATGGTGCAGCCGTGCTGACCCGCTAATGTTCAGCCAAAAACTCATCCCCGCTTGTTTTTTTATTCTTAAAGCCCCAAGCGAATAGCAATCAACCCAGGCTGCTGCCCTGGGTTGATTTTTGCCAAAATGCTCGCAAAGTGCATTTTCGGCCCGTTTTTGGTTTCCTGGGGCGCGGTGCTGGGTGGCTTCACTGCCCCGTATGATTGTCAAAATAGAACACCGGCCCCTGCCATTCGTCATTATCAAGCCGTTTCTCTTGAAACGTATTCTGAGTATACTCAGCAATTACGCGACGCCAAAAAGCCTGTGCGGGAGCGTTTTTCTCAATGACCCGCACTTCCCATTTGGCTGGTAGGCGGCGAAAGACTTCAATCGCAACCTGTTTGCCTACACCCTGGCGACGATACTTTCGCATGATGAAAAACTCGGTTACAGAACGCTCATTGCCTGTGACGACTACTTCATTGTCGATTAGTACAAAGCCGGCAAGTTTTTCATCTACTGTAACAGGGAATACGGCATGGGTTGGTTCAAACCAGAAATAGTCGAGGTCACCATAACCAAAACAACCATGTTCATCCAGGTCTTGCTCATCAAATTCTGAGAAGTCATATTGATACAATTCCATCAGGCGTCTAACCAGGTTGCGGTCAGATCTTGAGGGTGTGCGAAGTTGCATATTCATAAAAAGTTACCTGCAATCCATTTCATTCCATCTGCTGAGCGCCGCCCAACGAGACTGTCGAAAAACCCATTTTCGCGGGGCGAAACACCCCGCCCGGCGCTCGGCAAGCCGCGTTTAGGGACAGAATGCGGTTGGGATGGGCCTATCCATCGGCCTGGGGGCTACTGGAGCGTCCCAAAAGCCTGGATTTTCCCAATATTATGCACCAGTGCGAACAATCTCCATTGTACATCCACCTTCGTTTTTGACCGCAAGGTGAATCGATGCATGCGTTTGTGCACACAGATATTGGCGAAGACCGGCTTGACGATCCCCAGCCGCCGGGCATAGATGCGCTTTCCATCTTCGCTGTCGATCTTGGCCTTCATCTCATCGATCAGGTTGGGCGACTGGCTATCTACCTGGACAGAAAGATAACGGCGCGAAGTACTTGGCTTGCTTAGGCAACGTGCTCTGAGCGGACAGGCGGCACAGTCCTGGACCCGGGCATGGTAAACATCGTAAGTGCGATGGCGGTTGACCTGGTTGTGGGCGTGGCAGGTCAGTTCCTTGCCCTGCGGACAGATGTAAACCTGTTTATCCGCATCAAAAGAGAAATCCACCAACGTGAAGGGAGTGGTTTTCGTCTCCGGCCGCTGCCTGCCGTGGACACCATCCTTGAAACGCTCCTGCTCTGCAAAGCGCGCATCGCGTTTGCGGAACTGGATGTCGGGGATGTAGGCGTCAATCTTTTCATCCTGGCACACTGTCAGGCTGTTGAGCGAGTGATAGTTGCTGTCAGCCGTCAGTTCTTTTGCCTCGAAGTAGCTCTCGCCTTTGCCAATCGCCTTCAGGTTCTTTTTGGCACCATCCAGCATCGGCTCAAGATTTTCGTGATCCTGACTGGCGAAAGCCTCAGCGGCCAGGATGACCTGGTGTTTTGAATCGACCAGCGCCTGGGCGTTGTAACCCTGGATGACGCCGTAGGAGGTGGGCATCTTCACCGATTCATTATCCACCGCATTGCTTTGGATTTCCTTGTTATCGCTCCCGAGCTTGGGTTCCCGATCCTTCAGGAATTCGGTCAACCGCTCAACCTGCCGCTGGAGCCGCTTCTCCTGCTTCTGCTGGCGTTCAACTTCGACCTCGGGCTGTTTGTCGGCCTGGGCATGCTCGGCCATGACGTGCTCGATCTTTTCCTTCAACTTATCGCGCTTGTGCTTGAGTTCATCGAGGCTGCCACTCCACTCTTTTGAGACATTGGCCGAGAGTTTCACCCCATCCAGGCTGAAATGCGTGCCATCCAGCAGCCCGAGTTCTTCGCAGACCAGCAGGACATTGCTGAAAAGGCTCTGCACCTCATCCTGCATCGAAGAGATAAACGCCGCGATGGTGCTGTGGTCGGGTGGATAGCCGTAAGACAGGGCAATGAAGAGGATGTTTTCCCGGCAGGCGCGTTCAATCTGGCGCGAGCTAATCATGCCCCTGGCGTAAGCCAGCAGGATGACTTTGAGCAGAATCTTGGGGTGGATGGCGGTGGCGCCGGTCTCGTCGTTGTTGTAACGCGCATCAAAGACTGAAAGATCGATATGCTCATCCACCACCCGGCTGATGGTGTGCTCAAGCGTGCCTGGCACAATCTGGTTCTGCAGGGAGATTGGGAGCATGACCAGTTGATTTTCATTGAGTGGTTTGAATTTTGCCATAGGGTCCTCTGTCTTGTAGAAACCCCATGGTTTTAAGGTAGATTCGCCCCTTTTTCGACAGTTTCAACGGCTGGCTTTACCGGCAAAAGCGGGATTGGCGGGAAATTGCCAAAAGGCCAGAAAAGCCAGTGGTGTGAATCCCATCAAAAGCGGAGAACCACCCCGCTTTTGTCCGGTGCACCCTCGCAAGATGGGGGCCATCATTTTTGCAGGAAGAAACCGCCCAGCAGAGCAGCTTGATAGGTTGAATTATACTGCGAGGTAGGCAGGTCTGGAGGCCGTACAACGCATTGGAGACGCGAGTGTTCG
>JAKLPV010000141.1 GCA_022013685.1 Anaerolineae bacterium | reverse complement strand
TTTTTCTCGACCTTGCTGGCCGGTCTGACTGCCGGGCTGATCGCGATCGGCATGAACGAAATCGGGATGGTGACGCTAACGGGCGTTGCCGCCGGGTTGGGGGTGGTGCTCGTCATGCTGGCCTATCTCAAGCTGACGGGGCAGACTCTCATCGACCGCAGCCTGCTGACCGCTACCGACAAATCTGCCGAGGCGAATATGTCGCTCGCGGCTGCGACTTCTCCCTGGCTCCTGCTGACGGTCTTTGCCCTGCTGGTCAACGCGCCCTTCCTGCCGCTCTTCGACCTGACATTTAATCAGTGGGCGATGCCGCTGACGATCATCCCCGGCTCACCCGAAAAATTGCGCCTGCTCTGGCAAGCCTACTTCTGGATTTTGGTCAGCACGCTGGCCGCCCTGCCCTGGCTCAAGCCCAGCAAAGCCCAACTGACGGTTTCGCTGCAACGTTGGCTCAAGCGCGCCCCGCGCCCGATGCTGGCCTCGGCCATTTTCTTTGCAATTGCTTTCATCATCAACCACTCCGGCAAAAATGCAGAATGGCAGCTGCTCGACCCGGTCAATAATATGGTCTTTGTCATCGCCGACGCCGCCACGCGCGCTTTTGGCGGTTTCTACCCAGCGGTGGCGCCCTTCCTGGGGCTGTTGGCCGGTTTCATCAGCGGCTCCGAAGCCTCGGCCATCGCCATGTTGACGGCCATTCATCTCTCGACGGCTGAAAAGATTGGCGCGGTCGGCCTGCTGGTCGCCGCCGCCAGCGGAATCGGGGGTGGGCTGGCGAGTGTCATTTCTCCGGCCAAGCTGCAAAATGCGGCGGCCAGCATCGACCGCATCGGCGAGGAAAGCCAGGTGCTACGCGTGACGTTTGTGATTTCACTGGTCATTACAGCCGTTGCAGCGGTCATGACCCTGTTCTGGGCTTTTTAGGAGTTTCTTTGTCTTATTTGCTTGGCCGCGAATGCCAAACTTGTTGTAGAATCGAGCCTGTCTAAAAAGGAGAGATTCATGCCGACAAAAGTGTTTGTCCCACGTTTGGGTGAAGGCGTCGAGGAAGTGACCATTACGAAATGGCTCAAAGCCGTTGGCGACCCGGTCAACGAATTGGATGCACTCCTCGAAGTCAATACCGACAAAGTCGATACCGAAATCCCGGCCCCAGCTTCGGGCGTGCTCTTGCAGATTCTGCTGGCCGAGGGTGTTGTAGCCAAAGTCGGCGATGTGCTGGCCGTGATTGGTCAACCGGGTGAGCAAGCGGATGCGCGAACGGATTTTGAAGCGGATAAGCAGATGGCTGAAACAGATTCGAAGGTCGAAGTGCCTGCTCTGAGCCATCGGGGTGGGCCTGCCGAAAACCTATCGAAAGATCTTGGTTTCATCTCCCCTGTCGTCGCCAGGATTGCAGCCGAAAACGGAATCAACCTTGCGCAAGTCAAGGGCAGCGGGCTGAACGGACGGATCACAAAAAATGATGTACTGGCCTTCATGGAAAACCTACGAAGGACAAAAGACCAAAGACCAAAGGCCGCTGAACTTGGGCAACCGAATAACCAGGAAACCAAACCTTCAACCTTACACGTTCAACCTGCAACTGATTTCATCCCCCATACTGCCATTCGCCGCTCGATTGCCAAACACATGCTCGAGTCGAAGCACACCTCCCCGCATGTGCTAACAGTCATGGAAGCGGACCTGTCCCGCGTCATCACCCATCGCGCCGCCAACAAAGAAACCTTTGCCCGCGACGGGGTCAACCTGACCATTACGGCCTACTTCATGCAGGCTATCGTCGCCGGACTGAAGGCTTACCCGCAGGTCAATTCTTCCTGGAGCGACGAAGGGCTGTTCCTGCATAAATCCATCAACCTGGGCATGGCCACCTCGCTCGGCGAGGATGGCCTGATCGTCCCGGTCATCAAAGGCGCAGACGGGCTGTCGCTACTCGGCATGGCGCGCGCCGTTAATGACCTAGCCAATCGCGCCCGTACCCGCAAACTGCAACCGGACGAAGTCAAGGGCGGCACGTTCACCCTGACCAATCACGGCATCAGCGGCTCGCTGTTCGCCTTCCCGGTCATCAACCAGCCGCAGTGCGGAATCCTCGGCATCGGCGCCATGCAAAAGCGGGTCGTGGTCGTGACCGATGACCTGGGCCGCGACAGCATCGCCATCCGCCCGATGGTTTATCTCTCGTTTGTTTTCGATCACCGCATCCTGGATGGCGCCTCGGCGGATTGGTTCCTGGCAAGGGTCAAAGAGACACTGGAAACATGGTCGTAAACCGCTACTGCGCAAAACGCTCCGCTCAGGACTAGAAAAACATGACAAACTTTGATGAACGCGCCAAAGATTGGGATTCTGACCCCAAGAAGGTTGAACGCGCCCGGGTTTTGGCTGAGGCCATCCGCGCCGCCCTGCCGCTCAAGCCCAAGATGAGTGCCCTCGAATACGGCTGCGCGACCGGCCTGTTGAGCTTTTTCCTGCGGGATGATTTTGCCCACATCCTGCTTGCCGATATTTCGGACGGCATGCTGGATGTGCTGGCCGATAAAATCGTGGATGCGGGCATCTCGAACATGACCCCGACCCGCATGGATTTAACAAGCGACCCGCCGACCTTATCCCGTTTCGACATGGTTTATTCCCTGCTGGTACTTCATCACATCCGCAATACAGACAAAATTATCGAACGATTTTACAAAATCCTTCATCCCGGCGGCTGGCTGGTCATCGCCGACCTCGACGCCGAGGACGGCACTTTCCACACCGACGGCACGACCGATGTGCATCTGGGCTTCGAGCGCGAATCTCTGCAAAAACAAGTGGAAGCGGTTGGTTTCACAAATATTCGCTTTTCGACGGTCTTTGTCATCCACAAAAATGACCGGGAATACCCCGTATTTATGCTGGTTGCGCAAAAAAACTGAGCGGGCCCTGTTTGTATCTACTCACACCCCACTCAAAACAAACATGTCATTGCGAGGAGGGCGTTTTTCCCGACAAAGCAATCTCCGTTTTGACGAAAAAGTGCTGAAGCTGAGAGCTTTTCGCCGTTTAATCGGGGATTGCTTCGCCAAAAATCGGCTCGCAATGACATTGACAACTGCTTTTTGGATCATCGGTGAATAAATACACCCGCTTACTAGAACAAATTTTCTGATAAAATAAAGGGGAAATGAATAAACGCGGCTCAAACAAAAGGAGCAAATATGGACATCCAGATTCAAGTCAACAATCAGCCAGTCAAGGCTTACCTTGCCATCCCCGCCAGCGGAAAAGGCCCCGGTGTACTCGTCCTGCATGCCTGGTGGGGGCTAAAACCCTTTATCAAACAACTATGCGACCGCCTTGCCGAACAGGGATTTGTCGCCCTGGCCCCCGACCTGTATCACGGCCCCAGCGCCAACACCATCGACAAAGCCCAGGCCCTGGTCGATAATGCCGATTGGGACAAGGTCGGAGCCACCGTCATGGCCGCCAAAGACTTCCTGCTGGCGCACCCGGCCAACTCGGCAGAAAAAATTGGCGTGATGGGCTTTTCGATGGGCGCCTACTGGACGCTGGTCGCCGCAACCCGTGTCCCGGCGCAGTTTGCCGCCGCGGTCGTCTTTTACGGCGTCGGCGAGGGCGATTGGGGCAAAATGCAGGCCAAATTCCTGGGCCATTTTAGCGATGTCGACGAGTGGGAACCGCTGGATGGCATCGAGGCCATGCAAAAGGATATGCTCGCCGCCGGCGCAAATGCGACCTTCCACATTTATCCCGGCCTGCCGCACTGGTTCTTTGAATCTGACCGACCCGAATACAATCCCGCCGCCGCACAACTGGCCTGGGAGCGGACGGTTTCGTTTTTACAAGACAACTTATAGAGAAAAGGGCGGCCAATTGGCCGCCCTTTTGTTTGAAATATGCAAAAGTTCCGGGTTTCTTATGCGGCTTGGCCTGTCAGGCCGTAGTAAAATAGGGAAGTTGTGTCCGATTTGGCAACTATTTGGCGGGTCGGGCATCCAAATGCTGTGCATCCAAAACAAGGAAACCGTTAAATCATCTCAGAGGAGATTTGCATGTCAGAACAATATGATGTCGTTGTCATTGGCGCCGGGCCAGGCGGGTATGTGGCCGCCATCCGCGCTTCGCAATTGGGTTTGAAAACCGCCATCGTTGACAAACAATGGATGGGGGGCGTCTGTCTTAATGTTGGTTGTATCCCGTCCAAGGCGCTGCTGCGCAACGCCGAGATCGCGCACATTTTGCGCGAACGCGGCAAGGAATTTGGCTTCTCGTTCGAAAACCTGAAACTCGACTATGGCGCAGCCGTCAAACGCAGCCGCCAGGTCTCGGATCGACTCGTCAAAGGCATTACCTTTTTGATGAAGAAGAATAATATCGCCGTGCACATGGGTGTTGGCAAACTAACCGCCAAAGATGCTTCGACTTCGCTCAGCACAGTAGCCGTGACCGACAAAGACGGCAAAGTCACCGAACTGAAGGCCACAAATGTCATCGTCGCCACCGGCGCAAGCGTGGCCGTGCCCGGCGCATGGAAAGTGGACGGTGAGAAGGTTGTTACCTATTGGGAAGCGATCTTGCAGGAGAAACTGCCCAAGTCCGTGGTTGTGATCGGCTCCGGCGCGATCGGCGTCGAATTTTCGACCGTCTGGAGTTCCTATGGCGTGGATGTGACCATCGTCGAGATGCTGCCGCGCATCGTGCCGCTCGAAGACGAAGAGATCAGCGCCGAACTGGAGAAGGCTTTTAAGAAGCGTGGAATCAAGATTTTAGCCGGGCACAAGGTTGAGGCGGTCGAGAGCACGGCTGCGGGGGTTAAGGTCACGGTATCTGCTGGCGGCGAAGCAAAAGTGCTCGAGGCCGAACAGGCTCTCGTGGCGATCGGCTTCCGTCCCAATTCCAAAGATTTGGGTCTCGAAGCGCTGGGCGTCAAGATCTCGGAGCGCGGCATGATCGAAATTGACGACAAAATGCAGACGAACGTGCCCGGAATTTACGCCATCGGCGATGTAACCGGCAAGCTGATGCTGGCGCACGTCGGCTCGGCGATGGGCATTCTGGCCGCCGAGGCGATTGCAGGGCATGAAACCCACGCGCTCAATTACGAGATGATGCCGCGCGCCACCTACTGCCAGCCGCAAATTGCTTCGTTTGGCATCACCGAAGCCCAGGCCAAGGAACGCGGTCACACCGTCAAGATCGGGCGCTTTCCCTTCCAGCCGAATGGCAAGGCGCTCGGGCTGGGTGATTATGCCGGTTTCGTCAAGCTAGTCATCGATGAGCAATATGGTGAGATTTTGGGCGCTTCACTGATCGGCCCCGAAGTGACCGAACTGCTGCCCGAGCTGACCCTGGCGCAGATGATGGAGCTGACGCCGGCCGAGATCGCCCGCAACGTGCATGCCCACCCGACACTCTCGGAAGCCATCATGGAAGCCGCTCACGCCGCCGAGGGTTCAGCGATCCATATATAGCTTTAGTTTCCGCTAAGTCGTGCTTGACAATTGTGAGAGAAGTTCCCAAACAAGGAATACAAAAAGGACGGATACGAAATCCGCTATGTTCTGGCGTCAAAAAGAACGACAAAACCCGCTCAAACAGGCGTTGTTTGG
>JAKLPV010000140.1 GCA_022013685.1 Anaerolineae bacterium | reverse complement strand
TAGTTGAACGAACATTTGTTCTATTATCTCATTAGTCAAAACATAAAGTGCTTGCATAGCATGGAATAACGATGGCCGACAGTCCCAAGCCGCAACATACTGTGGCTGAAATCTTTCGGAAACACTTAGGCGACTATAAACAGACGCATAAGCTGTCGTATGAGCAAAGCAAGGCAGCGCGCGATATTATGAATTGTCGCACGCCCGCACTGGGCGGGGTCTTGAATATTTGCAATAATGACCAGTGTAAGCATTGGGAATTCAGCTACAAATCTTGCAAAAACCGCAATTGTCCACAATGCCAGAGTTTTGAAAAAGCGCAGTGGCTCGAAGCCCAGAAGCTCTGGCTGTTGCCAATTTCCTATTTTCACGTCGTCTTTACCATCGACCATGTTTTCAACCCGCTGGTCTGGTGGAATCAGGAATCGATGTATTCATTCCTGATCGAAACTGCGGTAAAGCTCCTGAAAGCGTACGGCCAGAAGTATCTGGGTGGCGAGTTGGGGTTTACTGTGGTTGTGCATACTTGGGGTCAGACTTTGCAGCAGCACCTGCACTTGCATGTGATTGTGACCGGTGGCGCCCTGGTGAAAACGGCGAATGGCCACCGATGGCAGTCTGCCAAAAACAATTATCTTTTTCCCGCTGAAAAATTCTCGGCAGATTTTCGGCACGCGTTTTGCGCAGGTGTGCAGAAGCTCTGGCAGGCTGGTGAGCTAAATACCCAGGATGGCAAGATGGACGTGGCCGCCATGCTGGCGGTTGCTCAAAAGAAGGATTGGGAAGTTTTCATCGAGGCATCACGCAACGATAACGACCCGGAAAAGTTGATTGAGTATCTCGCGCGCTACGTCTTTCGGATTGCAATCAGCAATCATCGCATCCTTGAAGTCAAAAATGGGCAGGTGACCTTCGAGTATTATGACAATCTGGATAAGGTGGATGGGTTGAAAGGCAAATTGAAGCGGATGACCATCCCGGCAGTGGAATTCATTGGCCGTTTTCTGATGCATGTTTTGCCCAGCCACTTTGTCCGTGTCCGACATTTCGGCTTGCACAACAGCAGTTGTCGCCAAAAGCTCCAGCAGGCGCGCCAACTTTTGGGACTGCCCGCACAACTGCCAGCCATCCAAAAACTGAGATTGCTGGAGTGGCTGAAGCAGGTCTTGCAGATCGATACCGATCCACGCCTTTGCCCGGTCTGCAACAAAGGCATTTTGGTTCAAACACGCGAGTTTGGCCCTGTGTCGGGATGGCACACGCTATTTTTGCCAATACTTGGAGCATTCGAACGATGGAAGTTTGCCGCTCAGTAAGTTTGCAACCTGCAACCCAGCCCGCCCCGCGGGAAGGGAGTATTGCGCCAGCACACTGAATTAGGCAGAAATCGCCCGATTTGACGGGTCTTCCAGGCACTTTGGAGGTTTTTGCCGATCATGTTTTGAAACCGTTTTTGGTAAGCCAGGTCTCGTACCCCTGAGTTTCCCGGCTATAATAAAACGGAAAACCCATCCCAGACAGACGCGAGTTCGTTCAACACCGCGTGCAGGCGGACAAGAACGGGGAACCGGCAAGCGATAGTGAGTCAACCCCGATAAGCGTTTCTGACTGCACGGTTTTTTCTGCTACTACCCGTTCTTGCCGCTGACGCTTGACGTTGGGCAGTTCCTTTGATAATCAAATGACAAAATGAAGTTTCAAAAAGTATGCGTTTTTCTTGGGCTAACGTTTATATTTATTGCTTGCAGTGAGCAAAGCATAGTCTCGGCACCCACATCAACGCCCATAGATTGGGCAACATCCACGTTTATTTCACAACCATCATTAAATTCACCAACTCCGACTTTTACACCAGATGCTTGTTCCAGACAGACTATTCCATCAGAAATTAACTTCTCCGATACGCCAGAACCAAATAATAAGCTTATTGCCCTTGGAACAAAAACTATAAGAGATTATGGGGGTGAAGTATATGTCACAAATATGGATGGAAATATAATAAAAAATCTGACAAATCATCAAGCCGATGATACTGAACCAAGCTGGTCGCCAAACGGAAAACAACTAGCGTTTTTATCAAATAGAATTACAAATATTCCTATGTGGTGTATTGACCCTAGCGATGATTGTATATATCAGTTATTTAGCATGAATCCTGATGGTACTGACTTAAGACAAATTACCCCAGACTGGACTTCCCAGTATTCTTGGTCACCAGATGGCAAACAAATTGTATTTTTACGAGCAGTAAAGTTGCATACAACTCCAAGTGACAGTGATTCTTTCTTGTACGAAGTTTACAAAGTCAATTCTGATGGTACGAATTTACGCAACTTGACAAATTTTCCAGGCATTTATCCCTTTGGCCCAATCTGGAGCCCTGATGGCACAAAAATTGCCTTTGTTTCGGCCCAAAAAGCGATGTACCCTTACAGTATCAACATCATTCGAAGTGATGGCGCTGAGCAATTAACATATTCGCTGAAAGCAAATGAAATAATTTGGACCGAGATAGTTTGGACTGCTGATAGTAAATCTTTACTATTTACATCTGAACTCGGCAATGGTTTCGTGAATGATATTTACAAATTGCAAATAGATACATCTGACGTAACCCGGATAACTTTTGCGCCTAATACAAGAAAAGAACATCTTGCCCTATCACCTGACGGCAAATGGCTAGCGTATCACTCCCTTGCCAATGATCAATGTGACCAAATTAGGATTGTTAATATTGAAACTATGCAAAATTATTTTGTTTATGATGCTTATGATGTAGGTAAAGCAATCCTTGAAACAAGCAGGGGTACAATTGCTCCGTCTTACGACAGCTTGAGCATCCAGTCAACCCAATGGATGCCGAATGGCAAAGAATTATTATTTAATCAGACTGTGCGATTTGGAGTTATCTTGGGAGAATTTGACGAGTCTTTTAGCATTCGGCTCGATGGTACCAGCTTAAGAGAATTTGGTGAAAAAAGTGGTTTACATTCTTTTCAACCTTAGGCTCATCAAACGTAAAAACTGCCCAACACCGCGTTCTCAGAAACCCGCCCCTCAGGAACCCCTGCCGGGATGAAAAAACGGGCCTGGGCCTGTGCAAAACAAAGAATTAATGCAAAAAATGGCCGTTTTCGGTCTGACTCTTAATCCAAAACAAGGCGT
>JAKLPV010000011.1 GCA_022013685.1 Anaerolineae bacterium | reverse complement strand
CAACGCTTCAACTCGCCCGGTCTCAGCACCATTCAAAAAGGTGTCAAAATATTTCCGCAATGTTGTTGGGCAAATACCCAGTCTTTCGCCAATTTTCGCATGTGGCAGCCCTTCGGCTTTGAGCAGCAAGGCTTGCGTTCGTCGGCGTACCAACGCATGTTTATGATAAAGGCTTTCGTATCTCAACTGCGTGATTTCTGCTTCTGTAAATTTTATCCGGCGCATAGTTTCTCTCTGAGATGTTATTCTTTCTTACGCGGCAATTATCCCAGACTTATCATCTTTCGTAAACCATAATGCCAGTTATTATCCTTCTTTAGTATATATGGTATTTCAAGTCATATATCGTGTGTGAGCCTTTTCGATATTCTGTCATGCCTCTATTTTACGCCATCGTGGTGTTGAAAACTGCCGCCTAAAGGCGGGGGTTTTAGACCCAATATACAGACAATAAAGAATACCCCCAATACCCCCAATAGTAAAACGAGGGTGAGAACCTGTCAACGACAATTAGAAAGTCTCATGGCGACAATTAGAAATGCCCATTGGGAATGGCACACCGGGGTGGTGTGTGGCACTGCATTGCCTGGGCTAGCCCAGGCAATGCAGTGCCCGGTCATTTTTGTTCGGGGGGTTGTTGCTGGCTTCGTTGGGCAGCTTCCTGGGCACGGTGGCTGGGGATCTCCTTTCCAAATTCCACAATAACGCTGTGGTGAACAACGCGATCAATCGCGGCAGCGGTGGTCATGGGATCTTTAAATATTTGTTCCCATTGGGAAAAGACCAGGTTGGATGTGATGATGACGCTGCGCCGTTCGTAACGCTCGGCGAGCAGGGTGAAGAGCACTTCCATCTCGTCACGAGACTGCTGGACGTAGCCGATGTCATCCAAGATGAGCACTTCGTAGGTATCAAGACGCCGCAGTTCGTGCTCGAGCATCAGGTCACGTTTGGCACGCAGGAGTTCGTCCACCAGGCGATAGGTGGGCGTGAACAGGACGCTGTACCCAGCCTGGATCAGTGCGTGTCCCACCGCTGCCGCAAAATGAGTTTTTCCACGCCCGGGCAAACCGAAGACCAGTAAATTCTCGGCGCGGCCCACGAACTCACCGGTGCAAAGCTGGGTTAGTTGGCGGCGTAGCTGCAGGGGCAGGTTTTCTTGGTCGAAGTTGGCCAGGGTCTTGCCTGCTGGCAAGTGAGATGCTTTTTGCAGGCGCTCAAGGCGTCGCTGGAGGCGTCCTTCCATTTCCTGTTCAAGCAGTTCGCCCAGGAAGGCCTCGAACGTCCAGGTTTCGCGGCTGGCAATTGCAAACAGGTCGCCCACGACTTGCACTGCGGTGGGCATTCGTAGTATCCGCAGGTTTTGTTGGATTTTTTCAAGCGAGGACATGGCTGGCCTCACTGGGTAGCAACTGATCGTAAATGGACAGATTTATCGGATGAGCGCAGAGACTGGGAATAGCACACGGAATGGCCGTAGCCTGTGTCAGCTCAAGAATGGTTTTTTCATCCCAGTGGTTTTGATCTTGATCTGCCAGCAGCATGGAGAGCGCCTGTGCAACGTCAGTTTCCAGACCGGCAGCGGCTTGTTTCAAAATCCGCAAATAGGCCATGTCTGCTTTGCGGGGCGGCAAACGCTGGTTGAGCGCTTCCCAGGTCTGGCGGAAGACCTCCTGCGGGAAAAGATCCTCACGATGGCGATAATTGCGGAAGCCGCCCGGTTTGCGCAGCAAGCTGTCAATAACGTGCCGGTAGTTGATGCGATAGTGATTGGCACCGGGCACGCGCGGCAAGTTTTCAATGTGTTGGTTGGCGTACCAGACTTCGATCTGCCATTCATAGATGCGCACAATGACACGCTTGCCTTTCAGGCCGCTCGGCACGCTGTAGCCGTTGCTGCCCACTCGCAAAATGCCGTTGTTTCCCACCCGGACATTGAGTTCACGCATCTGCGGCCAGGGTTGCACCGCCAGCGGTTTCACACTTGCACCTCACTGCGTTTGGTGCAGTGCAGGTGTCACGGCCAGTTCTTCAGCCAATCTCTGTTGTCGCCCGGCATTGCGCCTGTCCATAATGCCAAACAGAAAGGCTTCGTAGATCGGGATGCTTTCAAAGTCACGGCTGCCGCGCAGGAGCAGGTGTTGTTCCACCGAGCGTTTTAGGCCGCCGTTGGATGATTCGACATCGCCGTTCTCATTCGGGCTGCCAATATGGATGGTGCGTGCTTCCAGCCCATAATGGGCCAGCAGCTGCAGATACTCATCATTGAAGCCGCGCTCCTGGGAGCTTTTGGCGCGCCCGGCCATGCCCAGTTTATGGGTGGCGGCGGTGGTGTTATCGGTCTGGTGCGCCTGTGGCACGTATCCGAGTTTGAGCAGCGTGCTTTGCAGGCCTATCCGGATGGCCAGCAGCGATTCGCTCTGGGCGATCCGGCCCCATTCCCAGTTCGAGTAGGGTAGCACGCTGTGGATCAGAATGTGCTCGAACGTTTCGCCTGCAATCGTGACTTTCAGCCCGTTCATGCAGGTTCCATCTGTTTGCAGCATTTCGCCGGGCTGGCGCACCTGATCCAGAGTT
>JAKLPV010000139.1 GCA_022013685.1 Anaerolineae bacterium | reverse complement strand
CTTTATGTTGGCCTGATTGGGCGGGTTTGGTCTGGCGGCAGCCAGCCCCTGAACTTCGACTGGGATTACTTCAAATTGGAACGCTGGCCGAACAACCCATCCACTCCAACATCGACCCCGACGATTACACATACGCCGACAATCACTTCGACTCCGACAGAAACTGGCACGCCAACAGAAACTGGCACGCCAACCGAGACAGCTACCCCAACGATTACACCGACTCCCACGCGCACCCCGGCGCCCACCGCCATCCCGCTGCCAACCATCCTGCCGCCAAGCGGCCCGCTGACGATCGATTATGAGTATGATGGCCTCAACCGCCTGACCAGCGCCAGCTATTCAGATGGTCGTGTATACGGTTACACTTATGACACTGTTGGCAATCGTCTGAGCCAGGCGATCACCATTGGCGGCCTGACTTCAACCACTTTCTACCTATATGACGATGCCAATCGCCTGATCGAAGCGGACGGTCGTGTCTACGAATGGGACGCCAACGGCAACCTGCTTTCGGATGGCGTCAATACATATATCTACGATGCCGCCAATCGCCTGAAAACCGTGAGTGGCCCGAAAGGGACGGTGAGCTATGCTTACAATGGGTTGGGGGATAGGGTTTCCCAAAATGACATAGCCTATACTCTTGATTTGAATACCAGTTTGACCCAAGTACTTACTGATGAGTCCAATACCTATTTGTATGGCATTGGGCGAATCGCACAAACAGGCTATTCAACCACATATTTTCTAGGTGATGCTCTGGAAAGTGTCAGACAGTTGACCAATGCCACCGGAGATTTGACTCTTGCGAAGGCTTATTCCCCGTTCGGAGAGATTGCACACTCGTCGGGTGTTGGAAGTACTAATTTTGGTTTCGCAGGTGAGTTTACAGATGCCAACGGCCTAATCCATTTACGGGCACGTTATTATGAATCTGGAACAGGGCGATTTTTCCAGAAAGATCCTTGGGCTGGTGATGCCAATATTCCATCTACGTTCAACCCCTATCAATATGCTTTAAACAATCCTACTCGATATACAGACCCAAGTGGGAATAATCCTCTTGCTGCAGTTGGTGCATTGGCTTTAGCTGTTGGAGGAAGTGCAGCCGCGGGGGCCGTTCTAGGAGGAGTTTATGGATGTTACACCTATGAGCTGGCCTTAACAGGAAAATGCGGATGCGAACTGCAGCAGCAGGCACTATCGATGACAAAGTATGAATGGGTGGGTATACATGCCCTAACAGGCGGAGTTGTCGCTGGCATACTCGCTTTATCAGCGATCACTCCTGCCAGCTTTGTGGTTGCAAGTGGTGCGGTGGTTGCTATATCAGTATATGACTTAATAAAGACATTCGATGTGGTATATAGTGAAGGCGTTGGATGGAATGAATGCACTATTGCGCGTGCAGCTGTGGATGTTGTGGGGATTATTTTTGGCGGGATAGGTGTTGGACGAGGAATCCGCGCGTGGAAAGCCAGTGGAAGTGGTTTAAAGTGGGGAACCGGGGCTGTACCATTTATGCGCCCTCAATATTCTGGCCCATCAAAAGGTTGGGCAAATATTAAGCCATCCGATTTAATCCCGGGATACAATGGAGTTAAGTTGCAACAAGTAATGACCGATGGTGCTTATCGCCCACCCACTAATTTGATTGGAGGTCCGGCTATTTTAAAAAACACCGCCAAATTTATCTATGTCATAGATGAAAATGGTACTGTTTGGGTAACTCGAAATATTGGGACTTTTCATCACCCAGATCTTGTTAATGGGACGAACGTTTTCGGAGCAGGAGAAATGTATATAAATCAACAAGGCCAAATCGTTTTAGTAAATGATCAATCTGGACACTATTTGCCTCAAGGTGAGCTATTTTTTGGATACTTGGAAACAATTCTTCATAATTTAGGAATAAATATTTTACCAGGAGCCATACCCTAAGCACGTTTCTATACCAGATTTGTAGCGTTGTGTTTTGCCATATTGTTGTGTTGAAAAGGAGAAACGCTTATGAACATTTTGTTAGCTATTAGCAAACAGGATGAACAATCAATCGCTTCTGTTTTGCGCGGTACCCGAGATGCTGAACACTCACTAAATTTTCTTGACACACAATCCTTGCTCGAAGAAGCTGTTGGTAATAATATTCAATTAGCTTTGATCGATGAAGATTTTAATGGCTTGCAAACCGGTTGGGAGCTTGCAACAAATATTCGCCAATATATTCCCCAGGCAAAAATCGTAATGATTGTTAGAAAAAACCCAAGTCTTGATCTTAAATTATTATATGATGTGACCTTAAGATTTCCGATAGGTGAAGATGAATTAATAAAAGAGTGTCAACGCCCCTGGCCTGCGACGAAATAGATCGTTTTCAAAGAAACACTTACCTATGTGGCTGGCTATGGCCGGATCGCTCAAACGAACGCTGCCTCAACCGAGTATTTCCTGGGCGATGTGCTTGGATCGGTGTGCCAATTAACCGATTCCAATGGCGCTGTGACGCTCTCGAAAATCTATGACCCCTACGGTGTAGTATTCCTGTCCGCTGGCACCAGCCAATCCAGTTATGGGTATACCAATGAATACATCCGAATACCAGTCTGACGACTCGGTCTACCTACGCACGCGCCACTACGCTCCTTCGACCGGCCGCTTCCTGACCCGTGATACCTGGAGCGGCGATGCCAACCGTCCGCTGTCACTAAATGGCTGGGTTTATGCCAAGATGAATCCGGTTAATTTGGCGGATCAAAGTGGGAAATGTGTAAGATTGTGACATAAGTGGACATAAGTTTCGACTTTTCCAAAGTCGCCCAAAAACCATTTGACATGCAAAGCAAGTCGTTATAAAATCTCATTGTCGTTGGGTACAAGACACCTAGTTGACGACATAAAACTAAGTTCATCGAAAACCACTTTAGCAATTACGCTCTGCGGGTTCGTTTCCCGTCGGGGCCGCCAATGGTAAAAAATAGGCGGTTTGTCTTAGCAGAGATGCTGAGGCATGAAAAAACACTCTGACCAAAGAGTTATCGTAAGGTGCAAGACTTGCAATGAGATCGCTCCTGGTGATGCAGGGGCGATTTCGTTTAATTTACTATGATTTGGCGTAGGGGTCAAGCAAACAAAATATCCAATCGCTAAAATTGATCTGCATAATATGAGTTCCTTGAATGAAACACCCGCTCCGTAAAGCCAGGATGGGGTGGCTTATAATGGAAACGTTATGAGCCCCCTACCTATCCCCACCAAACTGCAACTCCCAGCCCCGCGACCGGGGCTGGTTCTGCGTCCGCGCCTGGTGCAGAAACTCAATGCGGGGTTGGATGGAAAACTGACTCTCATCTCCGCCTCGACCGGCTTCGGCAAAACGACCCTGGCCAGCCTGTGGCTCAGGCAGTGCGGACGACCCGCCGCCTGGCTGGCGCTCGACGAACTGGATAACGACCCGCTGCGTTTTCTCTCCTATCTGATTCGCGCCCTCCAGACCATCCATCCCGGCTTTGGCGCTGATTTGCTTGAAAGTCTGACCACGGCCAGCCCGCAGGATTTTGACCTGGTTCCGGTTCCACTTCTTGAAGCCCTGACCGCCGAAATCGCCGCTCTCCAAACTTATTTCCTGCTGGCGCTGGACGATTATCACCTGATTACCCGGCCAGCCATCCAGGGGATCCTCCAATTCCTGCTGACTCACCAGCCCGCCAACTTGCACCTCGTCCTGGTCAGCCGCGCCGACCCGCCCTGGCCACTCGGACGCCTGCGCGCCCGCCGCGAGATGAACGAAATTCGCGTCGCCGACCTGCGCTTCAGCCCCCAGGAAGCCGCCGAATTCCTGAACACCTGCATGGGGTTGGGCCTGACCTCTGAGCAGGTGACTGCCCTCGAAACGCGCACCGAAGGCTGGATCGCTGGGCTGCAACTGGCGGCGCTCTCCCTGCAAGGCCAGGCCAACCCACAGGAGCTGATCACCAGCCTGGCGGGCAGTCAGCGCTTTATCGCCGATTACCTGATTGAAGAAGTGCTCGAAAAACAGCCCCCGGAAGTGCAGGATTTCCTGCTCAAAACTGCGGTGCTTGACCAGATGAACGCCGAGTTGTGCGCTGAAGTGACCGGTCGCACTGACAGCCAGGCCACCCTGCTGCAACTCGAACAATCCAACCTGTTCCTGATTCCGCTCGACCAGGAGCGCAACTGGTACCGCTATCATCATCTCTTTGCGGATTTGCTGCGTATCAAGTTGGGACAGGTTCACCCTGGTTTGACTGCCGAACTTCAGTGCCGCGCCTCGGCCTGGCACAGCGCTCAGGGTCGGCGGCTGGAGGCGCTGCACTATGCCCTGGCAGCGGGTGACATTCAAATGGTGGAACGCCTGTTTGCCGGGAACGTTTTCCTGCTCTTTCGCCAGGATGAAGTGGGGGCAGTCTTCCAAAAGCTGGAAGCGCTTCCCGTTTCGCTGGTCAGCGACAAACCCTGGCTGGGAATCGCGCGCGCCTTTTTGGTAGAAAACGGCCAGTTCCAAAAATCGCACCAAATCCTGGAAACCATCGCCGCGCAGGTTGAAAATATGCCCGAAAGCGCCGAAAAACACCGCCTGCGCGGCCATTTGGAAGCGGCCTGGGCCGGGATTTACGGGTTGCAGGGGGATGTGGCGAACACGGTCTACCACGCCCAACAAGCTGAGAACTGGCTGCCGCCCGAAGAAGTGGAGACGCGCGCCTCCAACCTGGCGCTGTGGGGGGATATTCTCTCGAAAGAGGGGCACGACCCCAACGCCATGCCGATTCTGGAGCGCGCCCTGGAACTGGCGCTCCAGGCAGAGAAGCCCCACGCTGTGATCATGGTGTCCTCCGCGCTGGCGATGGGACACCTGGGCGCTGGCCGCTTGCGCGAGGCGCACCGGGTTTGCCAGCAAGCCCTGGCGGTAGCCGATGATTACCAGAAACGCACCGGGCAGGAGATCCTGGCGGTTGCCATGAATTACGCCATCCTGGCGCGCATTTATATCGAATGGGATGAGATGGAGAAATCCAGCCAGTTTGGTTTCAAGGGCCTGGCGTTGAGTGAGCGCTTGGGGGATGTTGGCTCGGAAGTGATGTGCCGCGAATACCTGGGGCATACCCTGATGTTCCAAGACGATTCGACCCAGGGGATACAGGTTTACCAGCGCGCCCTGGAACTGGCCGCCAATCTCTCACCTTGGGTGGAACAGATGACGGCCGGCCTGATGGTGGATGGGCTCTTGGATCGTGAACCAGCCGATCAGGCTGCGGTGCGGGAATCTCTGCGCGTTTATGATGAGACCCAAATGGAATATCCGCTTACCCTGAAGGCGCGGTTGCTGCTCAAAACCGGTCAGCCTGCTGCCGCGCTGGAAGTGCTGGATAATGCCCTGGCCGGGATGCGTGCAGAAGTCGCCCGGCTGACTGTGCGTCCGCATGTTTTTCGCGCCCTGGCTTTGCAGGCGCTTGGGGACGAATCTGCCGCTTTGGCGGCTTTGACCCAGGCGCTGACCCTCTCTGAACCCGAAAACCGGATGATGACCTTCCTGCGCGAAGGTCAGGCGATGGAAAAATTGCTTCGCGTGGCAGATCGCAAAGCAATTTGCCCCGAATTCACCCGTCACTTGCTGGCGGCTTTTGCCCGGCGCGAAAAACCGGTTGCTGAAGCTTTGATCGAACCTTTCAGCGAACGCGAATTGGATGTTTTGCGCCTGTTAGCTACCAATCTGGACGCGCCGGAAATTGCCGAAAAGCTGATTATCTCAGCCAATACGGTGCGCACGCATATCAAGAACCTGTATCGCAAACTGAATGTCCACAGCCGCCACGAAGCGCTGGCCCGGGCCAGGGAACTGAAATTGGTTTAGTCGTTCCAATGGGTGTAACGCACTGCATTACGACGACCGGCTCCCCGGTCGTTTTTGTTTAATTCACCCACCTGGCTCACCTACTTGGTGATGACGCTGCCTTCGAAGGCGAGTATCCTTGCGCCATGCTTCCATCTGCCAGCCAGGAATCCACTTTTTACCAGATTCTCGTTCGGGGTCAGGTTGACCCGCGCTGGTCGGACTGGTTCGAGGAGTTTGTCATTACCCCCAGCGGCGGTGACAGCCTGCTGACCGGCTCTGTCCTCGACCAGGCGGCTTTACATGGCGTCCTGGGCCGCATCCGCGATCTGGGTCTGACCCTGGTTTCCATCCAACCACTTGAAAACAACAAAGCAAGAGGAGAAAACTTCATGAGTACTCAACCCTTATCTGCTGCCCTGACCCTGCGCACCGTCCAGCGCGCTGATTTACAAGCCATCGTCCAGTTGATTTACCAGATTTGTGAAGCGGAAGGTGATACCAGCACCGCCGTCACACCTGAAGATCTGGAAAATGAATGGGACTACGAAGGATTCGACCCGGAACAAGATGCTTTCATCGTCCAGGCTGAAGCCGGAAATCTGGTGGGTTATGGCGCGGTCTTTGATGTTGACGAACACTGCGAGATGAGCGGCGATATCTACGTTCACCCGCAGTTCAAGGGTCAAGGCGTGGAAGCGACCCTGCTGGGTGCGCTGGAAAAGCGCGTCCAGGTTCAGTATGTTCCACAGGCTGCGCCGGAGCAGCGCGTCTTTATCCGCGTGGCGCTCGATAACAAGGATGAAGCGGGTAAAGTCATCCTGGCGCAGGCCGGTTACAGTCCGGCGCGCTACCACTGGCGCATGGGGATTGAGCTTGAATCCGCGCCCCCCGCGCCGGTGCTGCCGGAGGGGCTGGAATTTCGTCCCTTTGACAAGGAGAAACACGCCACCGCCCTCTGGCAGGCGCGCAACGAAGCCTATCTGGGAAACTGGGGCAGCCGCCAATTCAGCTTGGATGAATTTTCCTATTTCACCTTCGAGAACCCCGAATACGACCCCAGCCTGTGGATGGTGGTTTGGGATGGAGACGAAGTGGCCGGTTTCTCCATCAACCAGTTTAAGATGGGCATTGGCTGGATCCACATCCTGGCCGTCCGCCCGGCCTGGCGCGCCAAAAAGCTGGGGCTGGCCCTGCTCCAGCGCTCGTTTGCTGAGTTCTACCAGCGCGGCACAAAATCCATCGGTCTGGGCGTGGATGCCGCCAACGTTACCGGCGCGACCAAGCTCTATCAAAAGGTTGGGATGACCACGGTCAGCGAGTTTGTGACGCTGGAAAAAGAACTTCGCGCCGGGAAAACCTCCTGATTTCGGTGAAAAACTGAAATCTCGCTCTTCAAAGGAAAAAACGATGACTATCATCTCTCGCTTGATGCTTGCACTGGTTCTTTGCTCCCTTGTGATGGTTGGCTGCCAACCGGCTAGCGCCACCCCAACCTTACCCCCAGCCAAAACCACACCGGTTTCGCCAACTGCCACCCCGCTGCCAGCTACAGAGACACCGGCTCCTGCGCAACCGACCTCGAGTTCCTTGATCAGCGCCGGGAATGCCTCCCAACTCAAACAGATCGCTGCACTGGAACTGCCTGAGTCCATGCTCAATACCCTGGTTTTCTCGCCTGACAGTCGCACCCTGATCAGCGGCGATGCGAGCGGGGCAGTGAACCTGTGGGAACGGGGAACCTGGCAGAAAACCGCTTTTCTGGAACCGCAAAGCGATTTCAAACGCGATGCCGATGGAAAGGCCAACTTTTCCGGAACCCTGGCGCTTTCTCTCGATGGGAAAACAATTATCACAACCGACTTCGCCGGTGGAGTAAAAGGTCAGGGATGGGACGGAAAAGAACGGTTTGCGTTTCCCTTTGGCGAGCAGGTTTACCAGACAGTCATTTCTCCCAATGGCAAGTTCCTGGCAGTCGGGGGCTTTGGCAAAAAATTGATCGTTTTTGATCTGGAAACGAATCAGCAGCTTGCCGACTTGAGCAGTGATTATGAATATATCTCCAATTTGGTCTTTTCCCCGGATGGCAAGACACTGTTGGCAAGTTATGAGCGGCCCGGTAACGTAATGAAAACCTGGGATATGGCCACCTGGAAGGAAATTGCAACCATTAGCCATACCACAGAGCGTTTCGATTACCATGACATCCTTTTTACCCCGGATGGTAAATCCCTGGTGATTGCCAGCACCCGCAATGACATCGAATTTTTCGATCTGCAAAGCCAGCAGGTTGTCCAAAAGCTGCAAGGACACCCCAGAGCGCCTTATCAAATCGCTTTTTCGCCGGACGGTTCCCTGTTGGCCTCGGCCAGCGATGACCAGACGGTGCGGCTCTGGGATCTAAAAACCGGCAAGGCCGTCTTGGTGCTGAGAAACCAGCACGAGGTGAGGACGGTGGCGTTTTCACCCGATGGCACGCTGTTGGCTTTTGGGGTCTGGAATGAAGGAATCCAGGTCTGGGCGCTGAACGAAGTTCTGCCCCCTGCCCCGGCAGCCAGCGCCAGCGGCCTGATCGCCTTTCTCTCCGACCGGGAAGGCCAGCCTGCAATCTATCTGATGAACGCCGATGGCTCCAACCAACGCCGGTTGATGGAAACCCAGCCAAAGGGTGTCTGCCGGCCGCCGGTGTGGTCGCCGGACGGTCAAAGGATTGCCTACCTGGTGATTCCCAACGGCGAGCGTGACTTGCACGGGCCACTGGAAGTTTGGAGCGTGGGGCTGGATGGCGCTGCGCCGATTGAACTCAGCGCGGGCGTCACGGACACGCTGCTGGCGTACCCCTCGATTGACCCAACCTGGTCGCCGGATGGGACGCGCCTGGCCGTGGCGGCCCTCCACCCCGTCGCCGGCACAAGCGACAAGCGCAGCGTTGTGACCATCCTGCGCAGCGATGGGAGCGGCGTCGAGCAAGCCTTCCCGCTCGATTGGATCGCCAGTGGCGTGGAATGGGCCTCCAACGGGGAGCAAATCCTGATCCAGGACAGGTCGCCGGACGAGTCCGTCCGGGCGCATAATGCCCACGTCTTATCCCTCTCGAACGGGGAAATCCGCGAAGTCTATCGCGACCTGCTCTCGGCGGCCTGGTCGCCGGACGGGACGGAGATTGCCGTTGTCCCGGCCCAGTCCGAGCAGGTTTTGATTGTCAAGCTGGATGGCACGTCGCGCCCCGTTGGCCCATTGCCAGCCGGTACGACTCCGGAGCTTGCTGTTTGGTCGCCGGATGGGACCGCGATCGCCGTCTTTGGAACGACAAACAATCGGAAGGAGGCTGGCCTATATCTCGTTACCGTCTCCACCGGCCAGGTCAGGAGCATTGCTTTAGTCGCTGAATCTTTGGATGGCCTGGAATACTCGCCCGATGGGAAGCAACTTCTCATCTCGGCGGCCCATCCTGGCCGCTCCAGTCGCTCCACTCGCTGGCTGAATAGGTCGCTATTAGTTTACGATCTGGCCTCTGCTACGCTGACTGCGTTAACCGATGGTAAAGGATATGACACGCATGCCAGCTGGGCACCGACCACCACCGCTGGCGCGGGGCGGGTTGCGCTGGCCGCCGCCAATGTAATGCAGATTGAAGCCCTGGCCACCCTGGCGGGACACAAAGACGGCGTGACCGGCCTGGTCTTTTTGCCGGATGCTGCTCACCTGGCATCCCTGAGTGGCGATCTCGTTTTATCGCTGTGGGATATAAAAAGTGGTCAGAAAACAAATACCCTGACAGAACCGGGGGCGCGTGTTTACAACGTGGCCTTCTCCCCAAACGGCAACCAGTTGGCAGTGGGTAATCCCGATAACACCATCGGCGTCTGGGATGTAAAAAACGGGCAGCTTCTCCAGACTCTCAGCAAGCGCAAATCGTTCGTGATGAAGGTGGCTTTCTCACCGGATGGTTTTTTGCTGGCTACAGGTGGCGCTGAAGGCGAGATCACCGTGTGGGATGTAAAAAGCGGACAAGCGTTGTACACCCTTCAAGCGCCCAATAGCCCGATTGGCAGTCTGGCTTTCTCACCCAACGGTGCATTACTGGCCTCAGGAAATGCTGAAGGTAACACCAACATCACCCTCTGGGATCTGGAAAGCAAACAGGCGCTGCGCACACTCAGCGGACATCGCGGGAACGTGTATAACCTGGTCTTTACACCGGATGGTAAACAGCTTATCTCGTCAAGCGGCGACCTGACGATAAAATTCTGGGACATCGAAAGTGGACAGGAAATACGCACACTCTACGGTCACAACGGTTACGTTTATGGGTTGACTCTATCACCCGATGGCAACCTCCTGGCCTCGGCCAGCGCGGATGGATTGATTAAGTTGTGGGATGCAAAGAGCGGCGAGGAACTGCGCACCCTCGATAGTCACGATAAATATATCTATTTCCTCGCCTTCTCGCCGGATGGCGCACTCCTGGCCTCCAGTGTAAACAAAGGTCAGGCAATCATTTTGTGGGGTTTAAAACCATAACGGAGTATGTCATGAAAAAGATATTCGTCATTTTTACCATCCTTTTGGGCTTGCTTGCCGCTTGCGCGCCGGTGGCGACGCCCGCGCCGATCCCCGCCACGAAGACGCTGGTTTCACCGACCAACACACCCATTCCTGCCACGGCCACGGCCACGCCGGCGCCGACCGCCAGCGTGACAGCCACACAGCCTCTCGGCGATAACGGCGCCGGCCTGATCGCCTTTCTTTCCGACCGGGATGGCAAACCTGCGATCTATCTGATGAACGCCGATGGCTCCAACCAACGCCGGTTGGCGGGGGGCAAGCCAAGGGATACCTGCCTGTCCCCAGTATGGTCGCCGGACGGCCAAAGGATTGCCTACATGGTGGTTCCCAACGGTCTAAGCGGCGACCGGCATGGCCCACTGGAAATCTGGAGCGTGGGGCTGGATGGCGCTGAGCCGGTTGAACTTAGCGTGGGGGTTACGGATACACTGCTGGCCTACCCCTGGAACGACCCAATCTGGTCGCCGGATGGGACGCGCCTGGCTGTCGCCGCCCTCCACCCCGTCGCCGGCACAAGCGACAAACGCAGCGTCGTGACCATCCTGCGCAGCGATGGGAGCGGCGTCGAGCAAGCCTTCCCGCTCGACTGGATTGCCAGTGGCGTGGAATGGGCCTCCAACGGGGAGCAAATCCTGATTCAGGACATGTCGCCGGACGAATCCGTCCGGGCGCATAACGTCCACGTATTAACCCTCTCGAACGGGGAAATCCGCGAAGTATATCGTGACCTCATCTCGGCGGCCCGGTCGCCGGACGGGACGGAGATTGTTGTTGTCCCTGCCGAGTCCGAGCAGGTTTTGATTGTGAAGTTGGACGGCACATCGCGCCCAGTTGGCTCATTGCCAGCAGGTACGGTGCCGGAGCTTGCCGTTTGGGCACCGGATGGGACCGCGATCACCGTCTTTGGAAAGACAAAAAATGGGGATGAGGCCAGCCTGTATCTCGTTACCATCTCCACAGGCCAGGTCAGGCGCACTACTTTAGTTGCCGAATATCTGGAGGGCCTGGAATACTCGCCAGACGGGAAGCAAGTGCTCGTCTCGACGGGCCATTCTGGCCGCTCCAGTTACTCCAATCGCTGGCCGAAAAGCACGCTATTGGTTTACGATCTGGCCTCCGATACGCTCAACGCGTTAACCGACGGCAAAGGATATGATGCAGCGGGCACCTGGTCACCGGCGTCAACTGTGTCAACCGCCCCGGCAATCGCCTTTGCTTCTGACTTGGATGGTGATTTCGAAATCTGGCTGGTCAATACCGATGGAAGCAACTTGCGCCAACTGACGGACAACGACGCGATGGACATTTCCCCGGCCTGGTTGCCGGACGGCTCGCGCCTGGCCTTTGTCTCCAACCGGGATGGCAATGACGAGATTTACACGATGAACACCGATGGCTCGGATGTGCGCCGCCTGACCAAGACACCAGATGCCAGCGAAAGCTTCCCGGCCTGGTCGTCGGATGGACAGTTCATCAGCTTTGATTCGGATCGCGGCGGCAATTGGGATGTCTACATCGCCAACAGCGACGGCTCCAACCTCCGGCGGCTGACCGAGCATCCGGGCGAGGACTGGATCAGTTCGTGGTCGCCGGATGGACAGAAAATCGCCTTTGAATCCAAACGGGATGGCAATTACGAGATTTACGTTGTGAGCATTGACGGTAGCAATCTCCAGCGCCTGACGCAAAACACCGTCCAGGATGGCGCGCCCAAATGGTCGCCGGATGGTTCCAAAATCGCGTTTTTCTCGCGCCGCGATGGTAACTCTGAAATCTACGTTATGAATGCCGATGGTAGTAATCTGTTACGCCTGACCAACCAGGCGGGCGAGGCCAGCTTCCCGTCCTGGTCGCCGGATGGGACATGGTTGGTCTTTAGCTCCGGGAACAATCAACAATCCGAGATTTATCTCATTGCTGCCGATGGCAGCCAGTTGCAAAAACTAACGGACACCGGCGCTCAAAACTGGACTCCCGCCTGGCGACCTGCTCCGTAACCAGCAAAAAAAGGAAAAAGAATGAGAAAAATTAGACTGTTCGCTCTATTTGTCATCTTGTTGAGCTTGCTCATCAGTTGCGCTCCAGCTTCAACTTTCACCCCTACGGTGGTTCCGCCGACCAACACGGCAATGTCCCCGACCCTCACGGCGGTTCCACCAACCAATACAGTGGTTCCGCCCACGGCCACGCCTGCCCTGAGCCGCGTCGAAGGGCTCGAACCTACCGCCATCCCAACCCCCGAAATTCCGCGCATTCTCTGGGACAAAACCTACCGCAAAACGTCCGGGGACGATATGGGCGAAGATGTTCTGGTGGCCGATGACGGCGGATTCTACATCGTTGGCACGGCCGGCCTGGATGTATCCGGGGCGGGTGTGAACGGTGATGTCTACCTGATTCGGACGGATGCGAACGGCGAAGTCCTGTGGGAGAAAACCTACGGCGGCGATAAGGCCGAAGAGGGGCTCTCCATCGTTCGTACCAACGACGGCAACCTGCTGTTGGCCGGGATGACAAAATCTTCAGGCGCGGGCGGGGCAGATGCCTATCTCGTTAAAGTTGACCTGGATGGCAACGAAATCTGGTCAAAGGCTTTCGGCGGCCTGCTCGACGAATCAGCATCTGTCCGTGAACTGGCCGATGGCGGCTTCATGCTCTGGGGCAACAGCGTCAATCCCAACGACATCGTTGCCGACCCCGGCGCGGCTGGTTATGGCGGCTATGCCGGGCACAGCAATGTTTACCTGGCAAAAATAGATGCCAAAGGTAACAAGATTTGGTCGCAGACCTTTGGCGGCAAGAATAATCTGCTCACCAGCGGCGGCGTTGAGGCGTCCGACGGCGGTTTCGTGGTGCTGGCCTCGCTCCTGCGCTTTCCGGAGCCGGGAGATGACATCTACCTGCTCAAACTTGATAAAAACGGAAACAAGGTCTGGGATCGCACCTGGGAAGATGGGACGATGGCGGCCTACGACCTCATCCGCACCGCCGATGATAATTATCTTATTGCCGGTTCGTATGCTCCGATAGGTGACGCAGCGCAACCGAAAGCCGATTTTCTGTTCGTCAAAGTAGATCAGCAAGGCCAGGTTGTCTGGACCAGCACCTTTGGAGACCCAGCCATGATGGATTACCCCATGGCGGTGACCCAAACCGCCGACGGCGGGTACATCGCGGCTGGAGATTGGATCAAGGATTGGTCCGGCGCATCCGTCGGGTTGATCTCGATTACCAAAATCGGCCCGGACGGCAAACTGGTCTGGGAAAAAACCATCAAACCTGCCGGTCGCCACAATGTTTTGCGCACCTGGCTTCAACTGGCGGATGGAAGCTGCCTGCTCGTCGGCTCGCGGCTGACGCAGAAGTTCAGCATCTATCTGATGAAGGTGGACGTTGGTGTCAGCAGCGCCTATCTGGGACAAACTCCGCCCGATCTGACGCCGCAAATCTTTGCCCCGGGAATTGTTTCCGTTGAAGGGGCTATGGAGTTTGCTGCCAGCTTTTCCCCCGACGGAAACGAACTCTACTTTACACGCCGGTTTGATGGCCAAGAAAATGTCATTTACGAGATGCACCTCGTCAATGGCATCTGGACAGAGCCAGCCCCCGCTGCGTTTGCGTCCGGATATGTTGCCTTTGAACCACATCTGACCGCGGATAATCAAACCATTTATTTTGGCTGGGGCCACTCGCAGCTATCAGAAGAAAAGACATCGCTGGAGAATGGCGGCATTTGGGCGGCAGATCGAACCGCCAGTGGTTGGTCAACTCCCAGGTATGTCGGCGATGGCATGTTTGTCAGTTCTGATCAGAGCGGACAACTCTATGTCACCAGCTTCGCCAGCGGCAGGCCAAATTTGAGTAAAGTCACGCTTACTGATCAGCGTTTCGCCGCTTTTGAAGATATTGATGGCGGAGTTCACCCGGCCATTGCGCCTGATGGAAGTTACCTGGTCAGCGATAACGGCGATGGCAATCTGCGTGTCAGATTTCGTTTGTCTGATGGAAAATGGGGAACTCCCCAAGATTTAACCAAACTGGGAATACCTACCAGTGCTTCGATTGCTTCCATCTCACCGGATGGCAAGTATCTCTTCTACACAAATCAAGGTGATTTCTATTGGGTCAGCACGGCGCTGATTGAAAACTTGCGCGATAAGTAGAGTGCCCCGGCAGTCTAAACAATAGATATTCATTCCCAAAGAGCAAAGATTTTTACAAAGGTGGTAAACAGCATGAGATTACACAAAGGAAAGGGCGATCTGCTTGCCAGGTCCCTTGTTTTTTTAGCCAGTTCGTTTATTCTGGCTTTCTGTCTTCAAGTAACCGTTCACGAACTTGGGCATTTTCTCACCGGACTGCTTGTCGGCGCACAGGGTGGACAGGTTTTCCTGCATCCTTTCTATAATTCGCAGGTTGTTTTTAAGAGTACCCCAGGGGTAATCGGCCTCGTGCTGGTGGGGGTGATGGGCATTGGCCTGTATCTGCTTCTGGCGACCTTGTTGGGTTCCTTGGCCTGGCGCCGGAAAAATCCCCTATTCTTGCCGATTCTGATGTGGGGTGCCATCGCATACATTGGCGAAGGGATTGGCCTGCTGAGCAGTTTGGCCGTTTACCCGGAATACTATGAGGACATTACCCAGTTATTTCGACTGGGTATCCCCTCAACCCCGATTATTGTTGTCAGCGTTTTATTCGTTTTGATTGGACTGATCTGGATGGCGCTGGTGATGCCCACTGCCGGCCTGGCGGAAAGTGACCCTTTTTGGAAACGACTTGCGGCCTATCTCTGCTGCCTGCCGCTCTATTTTGGGCTGGCCATCGTTTACATCCAGATTTTTAATCCAACGGATGTGAGTACGCTGGATGTGCGCACCAAACAACTCCTGATTTCTCTTGTCTTTGCGTTGCTCCTGGCTATACTTCACCGTCCCATCCACGGGCTGATGAAACGCATCCTTCAACCCCGGGCGGTTATCCAGCCCCAATGGTCACAAGTTGGATTTTCCCTGGTTTCCAGTGCCGCGTTTTTTGTGGCACTGTTTGGATACTCAACTTTTTTCAACTAAAGAATTTGGCCTTCGGCATCTTGATATCTCTTTTGTGTATCAACGGGCAAGTTCGCTATAGGGTTTTATTTGCACCCACAGTCAGAGTTGAAACGGTGATAGAAAATTATTTGAAGTCAGTTATGTAATTCTGGGGTATCTGGGAGATATTGTACAGCACATCGTCTGTCCGGCTTTTTTGCTTGACCGATCTCATCTTGACAAACGATATACCGATGTTTTGTGCCGTGCTTGCCGCACTGGCTTACTGGCGCGGCTGTTATTGGGCATTGGAAGCAGCTGCGAAGTTGATAAACGATGAGTTCTTGGGAATTTCCCAACGACTTGGATGCCTTCAACCTGCGGCATCTCGAATGTAACTTTAAAAAACTCAGTACTAGCGATGCGACGCACTAAAAAATTGATACTACGGAGGGGTGCGCTATTCTTTTTCAAAGGGTAAACTTGTCGATACCCCATAGGTCAAGCAGGGCTTGATAAAACCGTGGATTTTATTGACAATTCTTATTTTATAACTATAATAATTAATAATTATTGATGTTTATGTCAATATTTACAAGGGGTGTTTTTGTTTTGTATTCTTGAGCTTTTGCTAATCATACCGTATTACACGAGGAGAAGAATTACGCTATGGAAGAAAAACTCGCACAACTGAAGACAAAGCTGGCCGAAATCGTTGATCTTAGTCAGGCCGCTGCGTTGCTGGGCTGGGACCAGCAAACGTATATGCCGCCTGCCGGCGCTGAGGCGCGCGGTAACCAGCAGGCAGTGTTAGGCCGCATTATGCAGGAGTGGGCTACCGCGCCCGAGTTGGGTAAACTACTCGATGAACTCAAACCATATGGGGAAAGCCTCGATCCTAATTCAGACGATGCTCGTCTGATCAAGGTTACTGCTAAGGATTATGCAAAAGCTACCTGTGTGCCAACCGAGTTTGTGGTTGAGTTTGCCCAGGTCACGTCACTCGCCCAGCAGAGCTGGGTGGAGGCTCGTCAGAAGTCCGATTTTTCCATTTTCCAGCCGCATCTGGAAAAAATTGTGGAACTACGCCGTAAGTACGCCAGCTTCTTCCCGGGGGTTGAGCATCCTTACGATGCCCTGCTGGACGATTTCGAACCAGGCATGAAAACTGAGGATGTAAAAGCCATATTCAGTGCCCTGCGTCCACAACAGGTGGAATTGATCAAAGCCATTGCTGAAAAGCCCCAGGTGGATGACTCTTTTCTGCACCAGCCCTTTGATGAGCAGGCTCAGTGGGATTTTGGAGTGGAAGTGATCACCAAGTTTGGTTACGACTGGAACCGTGGTCGCCAGGACAAGTCCGCGCATCCCTTTACACAGGGTATGGCGCTCAATGATGTGCGCATTACCACACGTGTTGACCCGAACTTCCTGAACTCGATGCTTTTTGGCACGATGCACGAATGTGGGCATGCCCTGTACGGGCTCGGTTCATCCCCTGCGCTCGACCGTACCGGGCTGGAAGGCGGCGCTTCGATGGCCGTACACGAATCCCAAAGCCGGATGTGGGAGAACTTGGTCGGACGCTCATTACCTTTCTGGCAGCATTTCTATCCGCGCTTGCAGGAAGTCTTCCCGTCTCAACTGGCGAATGTATCCTTGAATGCCTTCTACAAAGGTATCAATAAAGTTCAACCGTCGCTAATCCGGGTCGAGGCAGACGAGGCTACTTATAACTTGCACATCATGCTTCGCCTAGAGATTGAGATTGCTGTTATCGAGGGCAATCTGGCGGTCAAAGATCTGCCTGAAGCGTGGAACACCCGCATGCAGGAATATCTCGGCCTTACGCCAGCCAACGATGCCCAGGGAGTTTTACAGGATATCCACTGGTCGTTCGGCGGATTTGGTTATTTCTCTACCTATGCTTTGGGGAACCTGGTCTCTGCCCAATTATGGGAGAAAATCAACCAGGATATTCCTGCTTTGGACGACCAAATCCGGGCCGGGCAGTTTGAAAACTTGCTGGGCTGGCTGAGGACAAATATCCATGTCCACGGGCGCAAGTTCGAGCCGCAGGAGCTGGTTCAGCAAGTTACAGGATCAAAAATTGATCCAGCCCCGTACATGCGCTACCTGGGCAAAAAATACAGCGAGATTTACGGGCTGTAAAAGCAGCTTGATTCGTTAGATTCTCTTATGCTCATGAGCCGCAAGGAAACTTACATTTTTCTCCTTGCGGCTCATTTCTTGTTTGGGTTGCCTGTTTGAGACATGAAACCCAGGCTTTTACAAAGGTAAAAAAAATGGTAATCGTTGGTTGGATTATTGCCGGTCTGGCGGTCTTAATAATTGCGCTACTTGTGGTGGGATTACTATTTACCCCCAATTACGCCAGGAAGAAGACCTTGGGTGGATACCCTGTGAATCATAATCGTTATCTGAGTCTTAATGAAAAAACAAAAGTGTGGATCAGTGTATGGCTTCCGCCCAGACTAAAATCTGGAGAAAAGATCCCTGCACTTCTCAGGATGGAACGCTATATCGAGGAAACTGAGGATGGCTGGCTCACGAAAGCAGCTGGCTTCTACGGTTACAAGGACAGCGGCCTGAAGACCACCCTTGAAATATTGGAGCAAGGCTTTGCTTTTGTTTTTGTCCAATCTCCTGGTTCTTGTCAATCCAGCGGGCCGCGTTATTCTGATTATTCTCCGGATGAAATAAATGCCATCGGCTTGGCGATTGATTGGGTTTCGAATCAGCCCTGGTCCAATCGAAAGGCGGGTGTTCATGGCGGTTCTTATTCTGGCACTACGGCAGAAATGAGTTGCACAACTTTGCGTCCCGAGTTGAAGGCTGTTTATCCGATGAAACCCGATTTTGACGCCTTTAGGAGTGTCGTCAATCCCGGTGGACTTGGCTCTGGGGCATTCATCCATGATTGGGCCCGGCTGATCCGTGCCGGTGATATGGATGACATCCTCGGTTTAGGCGAACTCATGCAAGGACACCCCCTTTCTTTCCCTGAAAAACTGATGTTCCGTGCTTTGAGCACGGGGTTGAAACGTCCGAAGGGCGCAGATTTGGCAATCTTTCGCCAGGCCATCCAGGATCATCGTTCCAATCCAGATGTTGAAAAACTCTACGGTGGTTTGGAAAACAAATATCTCGACACAACCTTCCCCGTTGCCAATGGGGCGGCATCCTGGGAAGATATTGCACTTTATAGCTACAAAAATCCTATCGAGAAAGCCCAAGTCAACAGCTATAACCGCTCTGGATGGGTTGATGCTGGAACAACGGAAGGCGTTTTGGAGAAATTCCTTACCTTTGATACACCCCAGCGAATCGTCATTGCTCCGACCGGTCACCGCCTGGGTGAATTCGTTGACCTCTACGGAATTCACCCAGGCCTGAGTCCGCGCGAGCCAGGCTTCAAGAATCCCAACACCGAAATGCTTGACTACTTCGCCCAGCATCTGAAAGATGGGCCAGAATTCAAGGAACAGCGGCGAATCACTTATTTCACTTACGGCGCCAATACCTGGAATGAAACCGATGCCTGGCCCCCGAAAGGCACCCAGGTACAGACCCTGTACTTTGGCGAAGACCGCTCGCTTGTCCACGCCAAACCCGTTACCCCGGATGGGTACGATCCCTACACCGTTGATTTCACAGCCTCTACCGGCGCAGAGAATCGCTGGATGGGGCAGATGGGGCGTCCTGTGAAGTACGGCGACCGCCGTATGGAGGATGAAAAGTTAATGCATTACACCTCGGCTCCTCTCGAAGCGGCTCTCGAAATCACCGAAAGCCCGACTGTCCCCCTGCAAGTCGCATCAACCCACACCGATGGCGCATTTCATGTGTACCTTGAAGATGTAGCACCCGATGGGCGCGTGACCTATCTGACGGAAGGGCTTCTACGCGCGAGCCACCGCAAGATCGGGGACCCGAAGACGGCGCCTTATGTCCCGCTGGGTGTGTATCACTCCCTTCGGAAGGTGGATGTCCAGCCGCTCGTGCCGGGTGAAGTGGCCGAGATTAGCATTACCCTCTACCCGATCTCGGTGCTGATTTTTACAGGGCATCGCATCCGTCTGGCCATCGCCGGGCATGATGCGGCGTTGAAAACCCGCTATCCGTTGAACGGGATCCCGGAATTGCGTTTCCAGCGGAACTCGGTACAGGCCTCATGCTTGCTTCTACCGGTAATTAGAAAAGATATACAATCCATTAAGGAAGAAAAACATGAACAGACTTGTCTTAATTGAGAAAATAAACTCTTTGTCTGACCAAGATGACTTCGAGCCATTACTGGCCTGCCTGGAGCAGTTGACTGGCTTCGATGGTGAAACAGAAAATATCCTGGACTGCAAATTTTACTCATCAAGATAAGCCGCGAACTGAAATGTCGCGGGGAGTATTGCACCCTGTGAAAATAATCACTATAAAATGAGAGGTATATATGCGCGATTTACGAGTCCACACCGGCGCGATTGAACTACAAGTCCGGGAATATGAACACCCCGGCAGCCCGATCATTTTCTTGCATTATGGTGGCGCAAACCTGATGATGTGGCAGCGCGCTGTACCTTACTTCCAGCCTCGCTACCGCGTGATCCTGGTGGATTTGCGCGACCACGGCAAATCGGACAAGCCCCAGGCAGGCGACGATATTGACCAGATGGCCGCCGATGTGGCCGGGATGATGGCAGCCTTGCAGCTTGAGAAAGCTCACCTGGTCGGCAGTTCGCTGGGAGCTGAGGTGGCGCTCAGCCTGGCGGCCAATCACCCGGAAAAAGTCATCTCACTGGTTTGCGACGGCGCTCTGACCAGTGAGTTTGGCCCCTACAGCGCTTGGCAGGAATCTGAATATGCTTTTCGGGAATATGTCCAGGAGTACCTGGACGGGATGCGCGGGCGAGCAGAGAAGGTCTTCCCTTCGGTTGATGCTTTCGTGGCCGACAGCCGTGAAAACCTGGAAAAGCATGGCCTGTGGAATGAGTACATGGAAGCGCTCCAGGCGTATGATGTCTGCGAAGTGCGTCCTGGCGAGTTTGTGCGTGGCTGGCAAAAACAAGCCCGCTTGAACTACATGAGCGGGTATTTTGGCTATCGCTTTGATGATTACTATCCACGCGTGCAATGCCCGCTGCTGATGGTGACTGGTTCGGAAAATGAACCCGCCGAAAGCAGCGCCATGCAAAAAATGTGCGCATTGACCCATCAGGGCAAGCTCGTGTTTGTCCCCGGCTGGGAACACCCTTATGGCTGGCTGCTCCACCCCGAAGCGATGTGCCAGACGGTGCTGGAATTCTTGAGCCAGGTCGAAGATGAGAAAAAAGATGATTGACAAAAAACAAACTCCATTTTCTGGAACGATTGATTCCACTGTGGCCAAGTTCCCCTATCAGTACCGCACCCTGCCTATTGCGCGCCTGGCCGATTTGCAGGAAGACATCGAAAAACTGCGCCGCACCGGGCAGATCAGCGATGCGGAAATCTTCCAGGGCTATGTCAGCCAGATGAGTTTTAGCCTGCCCGAAAGTTTTCCCAAAGCCCAATCCATCATCATTTTGGCGCTTTCGGTTCCACCCAGGCTTTTCCACTGTCAATACAACGGCCAGCACATTCCGGCAACCATGCCCTCCAATTACTATGAACCCGGCCTGACCGGCAAAATGCTGACCGAGACCGTCCAGAATGAAATTATCGGCGCACCCGGCTACCAACTGAAGCAGGTTTACACCTATCATCTTAAACTGCTGGCGGTGCGTAGCGGGCTGGGACGTTATGGCCGCAATAACATCTGCTATGTGGATGGTATGGGCAGTTTCCTGACCCTGCACGCCTACCTGACGGATTATCGCTTTGAAACCGACGGCTGGCAGGAAATTCGGGCGCTGGAACTCTGCCAGGATTGCTCGATATGCCTGGAACACTGCCCCATGGGAGCCATCCGCGCCGATAATTTTGTGATTGATATTAAACGCTGTCTGCCACTCTACAACGAAGTGCAGGGCAGCTTCCCGGATTGGTTCCCGGCAGGTGTGCATCACACCTTTATGGGCTGCATGAAGTGTCAGTACCCTTGCCCGGCCAACCGCGCCGCGCTGAAACAGCTTGGGCAGCTTGAAGACCTGACCGAAGAAGAAACCCGTCAGTTTGCCAGCGGCAGCCCGGACGAAGCCACGATTCTCTCGGTCAGCCAAAAGCTCAAAGTGCCGTACATGGTCGGCTCGCCGGAAACGGTCGATGTAGCCTGCCGCAATCTCAAGGCTTTGTTACCGGTCTGATAAGACCAGTCAGTTAAGGAATTAACCCCATGCCAGAAACCACCACTCGCAATGATTGGTGTACTTGAAAGGATGACCGCCATGTCATTTTTTACAAATCTCCAGATGATGTTTAGCGCGCTGACCAAACCCCAGCAGCAGGTGACGCTCTCCAAACTGCCCCCTGGTCGGGTGCTGGATATTGGCGGCGGGGGAGAAGGTGTGATTGCCCAGGTGGGCGGCTGCCAGGTGGTTGCGGTGGATAAACTTGTCTCCGAGATTGGCGAGGCCCGCGACAAAGCTCCTTCAGCAAACTGGCTGGCCGCCGACGCAACCCGATTGCCCTGGTCCAACGGGAGCTTTGCCCAGGCGACGGCCTTTTTTAGCTGCATGTACATGTCCGACGAAGTCAAAGCTGCCGTTTTCAAAGAAACCTACCGCGTACTCCAGCCCGGCGGCGAGTTTTGGATTTGGGATGTGCTCATGAGCGCCCGCAGTGGGGTCTTTGCCCTACGCCTGCAAGCCACCCTGCCTGACCTGAAGAATGTCAGCACCGCCTATGGCGTTCGGGCCAAAGATCAGTCCGCAGCCAGCCTGGGCAGTCTGCTCCAACAAGCCGGGTTCAAGACCGAAATCAACGCCCAGCACAAACACTGGTTCCTGCTCAAAGCCTGTAAAACTACCTGATGGAAAAACTCATGTCATCTCACCTGACTTTTCGCAACCTGACCGATGAATGCGATTATCCCCTGCTGTTGGAACTGAACCACAGCAGCCGCCAGGCTGATAATGACCCCGATCCCATCACCCTCGAAGTGTTTGCCAACGTTCTCGCCAACATGGATGGCCTGACCGCCCAACAGGGTGTGATCATTGCTTTGCAGGATGAAAATCCGATTGGCTACAGCCGCCTGGGCTGGTATTCCAGCCGCCCCGAAACCCGCGCGCTCTGGCCGCTGTTGGTGGCTGAAAATGAGCGCCGCCTGCGCGAAATTGCCGCCGAACATCCGCCCGTGCCCGAGCGTTACTTCCAGGCCTGGGCCTCCGACCAGAAATAAGATTGGATTGCCACCCTGGAAAAGAGCGGCTATCGGGTGGTGCGCCGCTTCAACAACATGCTCTATCCGCTTGGCGAAGCGCCGGTCAAACTCCTGCCCGCCGGGTTGGAAATCCGCCCGGTTCTGCCGGAACATATGCGCGCTGTTTGGGAAGCCCAAAGGGAGATGAACAGCGGCCTGTTTAAAAACGTCGCCGAAGATTGGCTGGATGAGAAATACCCTGCCTGGCTCGCCAACCCGGAGAACAATCCGCGCTTCTGGCAGGTGGCCTGGGCGGGCAACCAACTGGCCGGGATGGTGTTGGCGCATTTGGATGAGCAGGCCAACGAAAAACACAACCGAAAGCGCGGCTATACCGAGCACATTTACGTTCGCCCGCCGTGGCGCGGACGCGGCCTGGCCAGCGCCCTGATCGCGCGCAGCTTGCAGGTGCTCAAAGCCCAGGGCATGGAAGAAGCCGAATTGGGCGTGGACGCCGCCAATGAAACCGCCGCCTTCCGCCTGTATGAAAGCCTGGGTTACAAAACCTTCAGCGTGGATACCTGGTTTCGCAGAGCCATGGAATAGACATGACTGGCAATGATAGAGTTATTGGTCGCTGAGTTATAGTGAAAGCACCATGCCGCTCCCGCTCATCTCGTTCAAACGCCAACAACCAGCCCCGGACACGGGGCTGGTTGTGTGTCCGCGCCTGCTGCAACAGCTCAATGTCCGTGCAGGACGGGCAGATGTTATGCTTACCGGTGGCGTGGATACGCTCATCCATCCCGATGTGATGCAGGCATTCGAAGCGATGACCGTATTGGCGTCCCAATATGGTCAGGAACCTGCCCGAACGGCCCGACCATTTGACGCCGAACGGGATGGTTTCGTTATGGGTGAAGGCTGCGGCATCCTTGTGCTGGAAAGTTTGGAACACGCCGTAAACAGATCTGCTCGTATCTATGCTGAAGTTCTCGGGTATGCCACATCTTCAGATGCCGGTCACAGCGCAGCGCCTAATTCAGAAGGAAAGGGCGCAGCCAATGCTATGCAATGGGCATTGGAAGACTTGGGGTGTTTGCCGGAACAGGTTGATTACATCAACGCCCACGGCACTGGGACAGTTGTCAACGATGTTATGGAAACAAAAGCCATAAAACGCGTATTTGGCGAACGGGCTTATCAAATCCCCATTAGCTCAACAAAGTCCATGATCGGTCATTGTATGGGAGGCTCAGGCGCGCTGGAGGCAATTGCATGTGTGAAGTCACTGGAAGATGGGGTTGTACATCCGACGATCAATCTCGAAACACCTGATCCTGAATGCGACCTTGATTATGTACCCCAGAAAGCGCGTCAAACCAACCTGCGAGTCGTTCTCTCGAACAGCTTTGGTCTTGGCGGGCAAAATGCCTGTCTCGTTTTGGGAAAATACTCAGGATAGAACATGGTTCTCATATCCGAATTGACAACTGCGAATTTGCACATCACATTTCATTACGGCAACCCACAGTGGCGGCGCGTGTCGAGTCGCTGTGTGGAACATGCACACTTTCAATAGATGATGACGCAAATGGTTTTTTTTTACCATTGTTCTTTGATGAGCCCTTCGAGACCAACAATGGTAAAAAATTTAGGCATGGCATTTTACAAACAAAAAACACACCTTGTAGGTGCGTTTCTTTGTAGATGATTTGATAAAATTATTTGGATTTTTGGCACAAAGTCGTTAAGTTCGATGCTTCTCATGCCCAAAATGTCCCACTTTTAGTCATTGGGCCGTTTTTACTATTGGTGGAAAATCGCGGGTTCGTACCCCGTCGGGGCCGCAGAGCGTAACTAATCTGCGCGCAGAGAAAGCCCGGTTTTCGATGAAGAAATTCATCGGAGACCGGGCTTTTTCGATTCCGGCTCCAGGAGGAAAACCATGACAGCCGGAAATGCACCATCAGACCAGGAAGTTTTGTTCCGTATCGAATTGCTCACCATTCCCCAGGTAGCAGAATGGGCCAGGGTGAGCACCAAAACGATCTACCGCTGGATCGAGTCGGGGAAAATCCCAGTGGTTAAGTTCGGTGAGCGCACCTACCGTATCCCGGCAGGTGCAGTCATCGAGCAGTTGAAACAGGCCGGATACGAAAATGTGCTTGGCGCAAGCCGCAAGGAATAGGAGCTACCTATGCCTTATGTTTTCGCCTTGCTCCTGTTCATTGTCGTTCTACTCTTTGGCCTGTCATCCGTGTCTCACTCGTATTCCACTGCCAAACAAGCCCAGGCTGCCATTGAAGCCAGTCGGACGGCGCAGATCGCCAGCACCGGCAACCTGATCGTGATTGTTACTCTTGCGATTGTGCTCTTGGTAGCCATTGTCGTCATTGCCTACTTGCTGCACGCCAGGCAACCAGCAGGTCAACGCAGGAATTCCCGGCCAAACACAGGCCAGGTGCCCCAGGCAGATATGAATAGCCTGTTCCCCGCGATGCTCACGATGCTGCTGCTTCAGGCCATGCAAAAACAGAATCACCCCGATGCAGACATGCTGTTCCGCTCCAGATACGAAGACGAGGTAGCCCTGCTCGAAGATGAAGACACAATTCCCTGGATGATGATGTGATGTTCGCCAAACTGCGCCTGCTCCTGCTTGCCTTGTTCTTGTCTGCCTGTGCCAATACAGCGGATTATGTCCCCGCGCAGCTGACCACTCCTTCACCGATTGTCACCCCAGACGTGTACGACTTGGCACTCGGCAATATCCAGGCGCAGGCAACGCTGGATGCAATGCAGGCCACATCCCAAGCAATCTCGGCAGAACTGACTGCCACCGCCTACGCCCCTACCCAACAGGCTATCGAGACAGCCACCGAGCGAGCCTGGCAAATCACCGGCTGGACAGCCACTGCCGCGGTTGAGCAGACCGTTACCTCGGCTAATGGAACTGCCACGGCTCAGGCTTGGACGCCTACCCCGAACTTTACCGCCACCGTTGAATCCGCCCAGGCTGCGGCCCAGGCCACCGCCCTGCATGGGGAAGCTGTTAGTGTCGAGCTGGCGATTGAGCGGGAGCGGATGATGAACAAAGTCCAGGCGGTGGCTCCCTGGGCGGCCCTGGTAGTAACGCTGGTTTTCACGCTGGTGATGGCCTGGCGCTGGAGCAAAGTCCGCCCGGTGCAGCGCGACCCGCGCGGCGATGCACCTTTATTGATCATCGATGGCAAAGTCTACGACGCGGATCGCAACCCCTACTCTTTGGTTGACTTGTCCGGTCCCAAACCACAAATCCCGGCCCTGACATCCCCGGAACTCCAGTCTGCCACCACTGCCCGTGACCAGATGATTGACCTGGCCACGCGCGGCAGCCAGGGACAGGTACCACAACGCAAAGCACTCGCTCAAAAGATGGCCGCCCGGAATGTCTTGCCATCACTCACCCAAATCCGGGTATTGCCGCCTGAACAGGCGCGGCCACTGTTGGGCGATGTTATCCCCGGCATTGTGCGCGACGCCATCGAGACAGACTTGAACGAAGAAGAAGGAGGACAAGATGAATGACCTGCACATTTCCCAACGCCACATGCGTCTGGCGGAGACAGTTTCGCGCCAGCTCGTCAACGCCCTGACACGTCGCAAACTGCAACCGGTTTTCAGCGAATTTTATATCACCCACCTGGCCGGGCTTACCCCGCTGATCGCCGTACTAGATACTGCCAAACTCGGAGACCACAACCCCTACACCAGCCAGGACTTGCTGCATCAATTGAGCACCGACCTGGGCGGCCTGCCGGTCTATCTCTCAAACCACTCCGGTATCCGTTATGTCATTCTGCTCTCACCCTTGCCCAAGTTGCCCCGCAAAGTCGATCTGCCCCTGGACATCCCGCGCGGCGAGCTGGCGGTTGGGGTGCGCTTCAGCGGCCAGCCGGTGCTCTTGGAGTGGGAAACGCTGTTGCACCTGGCCGTTCTGGGTGCTACCGGCTCTGGCAAGTCGATCTTCCTGCAATCCTTGGTTCTACAGGCTGTCCGGGATGAAATGAAAATCTTGCTCTCGGATATCGACCAGACCACCTTCGGGATGCTCGAAGGTCACCCGAACCTGGCCGCACCGATCGCCAGCACTCCGCAGGAAGCCCTGGGGCTGATCGAGCAAGCCATCGCCGAGTGCGACCGGCGCGCCGAATTGTTCAGGCAAGTGCCCGAACGCCCGCAGAAACTGGGCGAGTACAACGCGCTGATGGTGAAGCAGGGAAAAGAACCGCTGCCGCGCGTGCTGGTTGTCCTGGACGAAGCCAGCAGTGTCCTGACTGCCCTGGGCGGCGCGAAAGGCGCGATGGGTCAGGCCCTGGCCACGCTCGGTTGGCGCGGACGCAAGTTCGGCATCCACTTTGTCTTTGCCGCCCAGGAGTTCACCAAGGACATTCTTGGCCCCGTTCGCGACCAGGTGGGCCTGGCGCTCTGCTTCCGGGTGGGCAACGCCCAGATGGCGGAGCGCATGGGCTGCAAAGGCGCAGCGCGCATCCCGGAGAGCCGGCCAGGCCTGGCGATCAGCAATCGGCACGGGCCGATCCAAACCTTCTTCGTAGAGCAATCCGCCCTGGGTGTTCGGCAAAGCTTGCTGCCCACCCTGACTGACTTGGAACAAACCCTGTTCACCCGCGCCCTGGCCGAAGGCGGACGGCTCTCGCGTGCAAGGGTGATCGAGTGGGGCAGCGTGACCGAATGGCAGGCGCGCAAGTTTCTGGAAGCCTGGGCTTTACGCGGTTGGGTCTCTAAGGATGCCAAATCGGACAATGCTTTCATGACCACCGAAAAAATCCACGATTTGCTCACCAACCACCCAACCGCTCCAACCGCATCCAACCCGCTCCAGCCGTCTCCAACCGGTTTGGAGCCCAAAAACTAAAGGAGAAACCATCATGAACAACAATCAATTTTTTTATCTCGGCGAAGACCTCGGTATGGGGGCCAATAAACTGTACGGTGCGCCAGGCGGCCTGCAGGTGCTCTCACAGGTCGCCACCAACGGCAGCCAGCATTTGGTCAACACCATCGGCCTGCGCCAACGCCAGCGTCCGCTGGAAATCAAGACCGAGCATGGCTCGTTCTACATCGGCGAGGGTGCTCATGACTACGGCCGCCCGGTCGAAAACCTGGACTTCGACCGCCTGACCGGCGCGCCCGAAATGCGCGCCCTGCTGTACGGCTCGCTGACCCGCTACCAGATGGCGTATGGCCCACTCCGCATCCCGATCGTGATGATGGTGGGCTTGCCCTTGCAGATGATGTCGGGCGACGCCGCCAAAGAATTCACCAACCAGGTGCGCACCTGGCTCAAAGGCACGCATACCTGGTTGGCGGATGGCCAACCCCAGCAGGTTGAAATTGCTGAAGTCAAGATAAACCCGCAGCCGGTGGGAGCCTTGTTCGATCATGTGCTGGACGAAAGCGGCAACTTTATCCCCGAACGGGCCGGACTGCTCAAGCAGGAAGTGGGCATCCTGAGCGTGGGCTTCAACACCCTTGAACTGCTGGTGGTGCGCGATCGGGCCCCGGTGGAACGCTTCACGGCTGGCCAGACGGTGGGGGTGCGTCGCCTGCTGGAACTGCTCAATCCGGGCGGGAGCTATTCGCTTGGTGAGTTGGATACCCAACTGCGCGCGGGTCACTTGGATATCGCTGCGGCGCTGCCGGTCTGGGCGCGCGAAGTCAATGGCGAGATCGAAAAGCGTTGGGGGGCAGCTTTCAAACGCTTCGCACGCGTGATCGTGGTGGGTGGCGGCGCGCTGCTGCTCAAGGACAACCTGACACGCCAGTTCAACGGCAAGGCGCTTGTTGCAGACGACCCGGTGCTCTCGATCTCGCGCGGCCTGTACAAGCTGCTACTGATGAAGAAGAAATAATGAGTCGCGGACGCCCTCGTAACCCCCTGCCATCTGTCCATGTTGCGATTGCAGGTTGGCTGCACCCTGAATACGACGCGGACATCCTGGCCTGGCTGGATGCCATTCCAAAGGGACAGCGCATGAATGCGCTCAAAGCAGCCTTGCGCAGCGGCGGCCTGGGCCTGGACAGCCTGCCCGAAGATGGCAGCCAAAGTGAAGCCCAGAGCGCTGCGGACGAAATTCTCAGCAATTGGGAGTTTTGATTTTCTGGTTATCAAAAAATCCCGAACGAATTTTTGATAACCAACAATTCGTAAAAAGGAGAACGATACACAATGCCAACCAATACTTTTTTATCCCTGACCAACGCAGATCTCGGCCTGCACTCTCAGCAAATCCAGGGGGTAGTCTATGCCCCTGGACTGGTCTGCACGCGCTGCTTGGAACCCCTCAACCTTGGCATTGTTGCCCGGGATTATGGCCATCTGCAACTGCTTGGGGAGAACTGCGCAGAGAAATTTGCTCCCAAACGTTGGATTAAACAGATGGAGAGCAAAAAATACTTCATTAAAAAAAGTGATTTTGCCACAGATCAGGATTTGTCTCGGTCACATCGTCAGTACTTTCGCGCCGCTGCTCTTAATTGTCAAATTGATTTGGATGATGTCTTGATAAAACGTTTTTTGTCAAGTTATCGCACGGGTCAATGGTCGCCATGCTTCACTATGAAGGAAGTAATCTTCTATATCAAAGCTCTGGGAGACTTGCCTCTGTTACTAGATCGTAGGGATCAGATCAGCCGTATGGAAGTGTTGATTCGCCTGGGTATGCTTCTTGGCAGGAAGCTGGAAACTATTACCGAGTTGATTGAGAAGGTGCGGCGTGGTTACTGGGGCCTTTCTATTCAAAATCAACAGATGGTCGTGGCGACGCAAAATGAATTTTATGGGCAGTTAGGGGAGTACACCTATCAGTTCCTATCGCACTGGCCGCCCAAGAATGGCGTCATCTCACTCGATTAAGGAATAATAAATGGATACCCTGACATCTTTTCACGCCTACCTTACCGCCCAGGATTGCGCCCCGCTGACCCGCAAAGGCTACCTTTCCGACATGGAACACTTCGCGCGCTGGTTCGAGCAGACCAACGGTGAAGCCCTGAGCCCGCAGAACCTGACCCCTACCGACATCAAGGAATATCGCCAGTTTTTGCTCACGGTTGAGCGCTACAAAGCCAACACCATCAACCGCCGCCTGGCCGCCATCTCGGCCTATGCCCGCTGGGCGCTCTCTACAGGGCAGATTCACAGTGACCCAACCCTGTATATTAAATCGGTGAAGCAGGTGGCGAATACCCCCAAATGGCTCGACAAAACTGAGCAATTCGCCCTGCAGCGGGCCATCGAACGCGACCTGCAACTCGCGCGCATGCGCTACCCCAAACGCCACGTCACCCGCCGCCGGGATGCTTCGATTGCCTTTTTCTTGCTCAACACCGGCCTGCGCTTGAACGAGCTGGTTTCGATGCGCCTGGATGACTTGCAACTCTCTGATCGCAAGGGCACGCTCCTGGTGCAGAACGGCAAAGGCGGCAAGCAAAGAACCATCCCGCTCAATGCCGAAGCGCGCAAAGCCTTACAAGACTGGTTGGCAGTGCGTCCCAAAACGAAAAGCGATTTGGTTTGGATTGGGGTCGAAGGAGAAAGCAATAGCTTGAGCGGACGGGCTGTCCAGCGCATCCTGGAACGTTACGCAGCGGAAGCCGGGCTGGAAACGTTCACTGCCCATATCTGCCGCCACACGTTTGCCAAAAACCTGGCGAATCAAGGCGTTGGACTGGAAAAAATCGCCAGCCTGCTCGGTCACAGCAGTCTGAATACCACCCAGATCTACCTTGTCCCCGATGCCCGCGACCTGGAACAGGCCGTTGGCAAACTAGAAAATTACTAAACAGGAGGTTTACCATGTTCTTTAAAGCAATCGCCGCCGGGCGGAATCCGGCGGCAATCAACAACGATGGTGGTGCAAAGCATTGTTCTTGCCGCCATTATAGCACCGTTTTCGTGCGTGTTTTCTTGTGCGAAGGCTTTTTGGGGGGTGAATCATGCTAACCCAGCGCATGCAGATCCAGGCCATCGCAGACTGTCTGGCCGGGCTGCCAGTTCAGGCCCGCTCAAGCGACTTCCAACAGCCCTGGCTGGCGTGCTGGCAGGGCATCGAACAGGCCGAACCCGGCCAAGAGCATACCGCCCTGCACCGGGTGCTCTCGGCCATGCCGGAAGGCCAGCAGTTGATCCAGACCATTCTCTCGACCCGCCCCGGATATCGCCCCGCGATCCCATCCCTGGCAGACATCGCGCCGGGTTTGTCGCCCATCGAATGGGTCTGGGATGGCTGGATCCCGCGCGGTTTCCTGACCGTGATGGGCGCCTCGCAGGGCAGCGGCAAATCATTCGTTGCCACCGATCTGGCTTACCGCGTCATCCATAACAAAGGCTACCCGGACGGATCAGCCGTCCAGAAGCCTGGCTCAAATGTCATCTATGTCGATGGCGAGATGGTGCCGCAGTTGCTCAACGAGCGCGCCGAGCAGTATGGCATGGACAAGCGTAAACTCTTCATGCTGCTGGCTGACCCTGGCGAGATGCTCGATCTGGGCAACCCGCGCTATCAGGACCGCCTGACCGAGATGACCGAGATACTCAAACCCGAGTTAATTGTGATCGACTCGCTCTCGTCCATTCATTCGAGCGGCCAGAACGGGGTCGAGGATGTGCGCGCCCTGATCGGCTACATGACCCGCCTGGTTTCTGCGGCCAACTGCGCCCTGGTGCTGATCCACCACATCCGCAAGACCAATAACGGCCAGCGCATGTTGAGCGCCGATTTTGGTATGGAAGATCTGTCCGGTTCGGGCTACATCACCCAGGCTGCGCGGGTGGTCTTGGGCCTGCGGATAGTTCAGACTGGGCAGGAGTTCGACCCAAACGGGCCGCGTGAATTCAAGATGTTGAAAAACAACCTGGGCACGGTCCCTTCCCCGCTTGGTTTTGTGTTCGAGCCGCTGCACCCCAAAGGCGTGAAGCTCAAATGGCAGCAGGCAGCCCCGCAGGTCTATCGCGAACCGACCAAACTCGATGATTGCAAGGATTGGCTCGAAGACCTGCTGCGCATCCGCCCGGATGGGATGCGCCCCAAAGAGGTCGAGGAACTTGCTTTGGAGATGGGCTTCAAGCGCAGCATGATTCACCAGGCGCGCAAGGAGCTCAAACGGCACGTCAGGAATTCCGCCGGACGCCAGTCGCCTAACAACCTGTGGATCTGGTCTGAGCAATTCCTGCTCGACGTGGACGAAGACGAGTAACTATCCGAACTGTCCGAACTGTCTGGTCACTTTAAGACACCCCCGCTGAAATCCCGCCGGACAGTTCGGACAGTTCAAACAGTTCAGACAGTTCGGACAGTTGAAAGGAAAACCCATGCAAAATCTCGAAGAAATTCGCCAATCTGTATCGCTTACCACCCTGGCCGAGGCTGCCGGGGCTGAGTTCGACAACCGCATGCGCAGCGTCTGCCCATTGCCAGGCCATAAAGGCGACCGCAGCAGCCGCGCCTTCTCGGTCTACGACAATGGCCGCCGCTGGAAGTGCCACTCATCCTGCCCACCCGATGCCAGCGGCGGGGACGTGATCAGTTTTTACATGGCCTGGAAGCAGGTCGATTTCAAAACCGCCATTCAGGAATTGGGAAGTGAACCCCCAGAACGCGCCAGGCTCGCGCCTGTCCCCGTCTCGATGCCTGCTGCCGCGCCCCAACCGCCCGTTCAGGTTTGGCGTGAGCGGGCTGGGCAGTTCATTACCTGGGCCCAGGGCAACCTGGACAAACATCCCGGCGCGCTGGCGTATCTGGAAAAAGAGCGCGGTCTGTCTCCTGAAACGATCTCCGCCTTTCGCCTGGGCTATAACCCGACCAATCTGTACGACGACCCGGTCCGCTGGGGGCTAGACGGCAAGAAAATCTGGCTGCCGCGCGGCATCGTCATCCCTGGCTTTTGGCAGAAAGAAGCGAGTTACATCAAAATCCGCCGCCCGTTGGCGGGGGATGCGCTTGGCAACTACATCGGCGCGTGGACAAATCAGGACGGCCTAGCGGATGTCAAGTTCGGTGGGCCGCGGGGCGGCGTCTCGTGCCTGTTCCGCCTGGAACTGATTGGCCACCTGCCGGTGCTGTTTTTGGTAGAAGGCGAATGGGACGCCATGCTGGTCTGGGAGTATGCCCCCGATCTGTGCGATGCGGCCACCCTGGGCGGGGCCGGGGCCAAGCTCGATCTGCTCGACCTATCACTGCTAACCCGCTACGCCGCCATTATCGCCGTCTACGATGATGACGCTGCTGGCGACAAGGGCCGTGCTTACCTGGCCGAGTTGCAGAAGAAGATCCCACGCATTCAGGTTGTTCCGCCACCCGCCCACGACCTGACCGATTTCTGGAAGTCTGGCAGCGATCCTTCGTTAGACTCACCTGTACCTGCGGTACCGGCGCAGGCAGGGCAAGCGCTGCGCCGGTGGATCGCAGGCTGGGTGACGCGTTCCCTGGCGCTGGCAATGACCCCCGCTTCTCCGCTTGCCTGGCAAAAAGTGGCCTTGCTGGCCAGCGCCGGGCAGCTTTCAGTTTTGCAAGAAGGCTTATCGGAATATATTTCCTGTGAACACATGATAGGATAAGGTTACAACTCCGGTAGCATAGTCTCCCGGGTCAATTTCCCCCCTACGTTTGAAAGTAACACCACGTCTGCTTCATATTTCCCATCGCAAGGTTTGCCTTTGCGAAGAAATACGCGTGGTGTTTTTGCTGTTTAAAGCGTTCCTACAGGCTACAGCAGAAAACATCCTCCCCTGGTTGGCAAATGCGCCTCGTCTGGCGCGCCAGGTGGAAACGTCCGTTGGCGGCCCAGGACGGGCCTGCGGGGGTCCCCGCCAGCGATACTCAATACCCGCTGTTAGCGCCAGCACCATTCGGCGCGCCCTGCTTAACGCTAAAAACTTATTCCAAACAGATCAAAAGCGGCTTTAGTGCCGACGAAGGAGATGTATCAAAATGGGAAAACCATCAATTGTCAACCAGACGCATGTCGCTCTGGAAACCGTCTACATGGACGAAGAGACCCAGCAGGCTTATAAAGCTGAGCACCAGGTGACGTCCATCAAACAGGCCATGCGCCGCAAGGGTAAAGCCAACCGCACCCTGCCGCACATTTTTAGTTATCGCACGCTCCAGGCGTACAAGGAAACTACCAAAGTTTTCTTCGAGCGCGCTCATGAGCTGACCGGCAAAAAGATGCTGCGCGACCTGTTCAACTACAATACCCTTATCCTGACGCTTGATACCTACTACCAGGACAAAGCTCCGGCCACCTTGCGCGGACTACTCTCAGCCCTGAACATGCTACACCAGGCCATGCGCCGCCGGCGCTGGATCAAGGGCTGGTCTCCGATTGGCCGCAAACTGCGCGAGCACGTCCGCGAATACCGCGAGGACGGCAACGTCCGTGCCCCGCGCTTTGGTTACCTGCCCGAGGATGCGCCGCGCATCATCGCCCACATGCAGGCCAAAGGTTCGGTTTTCGCCCTGCCTGCCGCCCTGGCGCTTGAATGCGGACTGCGCCGCAACGAGATTGCCACCTTGCGCGGCAACGATGTGGACACGGCCAACTTGAAGCTGCACATCAAGGGCAAGGGCGGCAAGATCCGCTTCGTGGAGTTGCCTGCCCATCTGGCGGAGCAGTTGAACGCGTCCAAGGAGTTCCTGTTCACCCCGAGTGTCTCCTGGAAGTCCGCGTTCTACCAGGCGGTGCGCAACGCCGCCCGCGATCTGGGCATCAAGGTTTCGGGGTTGCATCGTTTTCGCTCCAACTATGCCCAGGAGAAGTATCGCAAGCTGCGCGAGCAGGGCAAGCCGGATATGGAAGCGCGTAAGGCTGTCTCACAGGCTCTCGGCCACAACCGCGTCGATGTGATGGGGTGTTATGTGGATGTAAAGCAGGTGATATAAAAATAAAGCAAGCCGCCCTGACGTCTGGATACATTGGGCGGCCTTGCTTTAAGTTGATTTGGAATCATGCGTATGTTGCGATATACTTACGGCGTAAGCACGCAACAGAATTGGAGGCAAGCAATGTTACGAAAAATCTTCAAGACCGGCAACAGCATGGTGGTTTCCCTGCCCAGAGAAATGCTGGAATCATTGGGCGCAGCAGATGGCTCGGATGTTTCGGTGGAACTGGAAGACGGCAAGATTGTGATCCGCCCGATGCGCCAGGCCGTTCCAGGCGTGGATGAAGACTTTGCGCGCCAGTTGAGCGAGTTTATTGACGAGTATCGCCCGGCCCTGGAGGCTTTGGCAAAGTGAAATACCTGACCCCTGAGCAGGTGCTTTTCATCCATGCCCGCCTGGTGACTGAAACCGGCGGCGCTCACGGCGTCCGTGACCTGGGATTGCTGCTCTCGGCGCTGGCCCGCCCGCAGACCACTTTTGATGGGCAGGATCTGTACCCCGACCTGTTCCACAAAGCCGGCGCGCTGATGGAATCGCTGTTGCAAAACCATCCGTTTGTGGATGGCAACAAGCGTACCGCCATCACTGCTACAGGGATGTTTTTACGCTTGAATGGCTACATCCTGACCACCAGCAACCCCGAATTGGAGCAGTTCACCTTTGCCGCACTTTTGGAACACCTGTCGGTGGAGACAATGGCTGCGTGGTTTGATGGACACGTTGTCAGGGGATAGTCAGCGGCTTACGCCCGAACGATGCTCAAGACAAATTCTAGCGGGCAGTTCCTTACCCTTAAAGTTTTCTTCCTCCCCCAAGTGGGGGAGGAAAATACTCTCCGGTCGATGGATTGTGGCCGGGGAGTATCTGTTGTAGCATGGGGGCATGACCCGCGTATTTTTAGCTGATTCCTTACTCGATGAACGTTCAGCGTTGCAGCTGGTGCTGTTGGATTTAAAGATGACAGTAGTTGGCGAAGCTGCCGACTGGCTCACCACGTTAGCCAATGCGCCGGCAACCCGCCTGGACATGCTGTTAATTGACTGGGATCTACTGCCAATCGATTTGCCAATGCAGGCTTTGGCAAAACTGCGCGCGGCCTGTTCTAACGCAATCGTTGTAGTTTTGATCAGTCTCCGTGATGCTCGTCAACAAGCCGCACTCTCGGCTGGCGCGGATGCATTTATCAGCAAAAGTGACATGCCTGAGCGCGTGGCGCTGTACCTGCGTCTCGCGGCTGCCAAAGTTCAGACAATTTGAATCAAAAGGGGCTGTCCGTTTTTTTTGGACAGCCCCTTGTTTGTGAAGCATTCTCAATGATCGTGCCTGTGGTGCAAATCGGGAAAATGGTCGTGGGCATGGGCCTTATCAAATAGTGGCGCCCGGTTGCAGGTACAAAAACTTCTGGAAATTGATGAACATACTGCGAATGGCATCCACCGTGCCCAGGATTTCTTTGGCGTCTTCGATGGCTTTGTATTTGAGCAGCAGCAGAGATGGCAGTTTTTCCTGGTCCAACTCTTCTACGCCGGTTTCGATGTATTTCGAGAGCACAAACTCGATAAATTCTTTTTGTTCGCTGCGCAGGGATGCAAAGATTTGGCTTTGGGCTTTGGCCACACGGACTTCACGCGAGATGGGTTGGAAATCGCCGTTGTAGATGTATTCGAGTACATCGAACAGGTCACTGTTTTCGGCGTTGATCAGGAACTGCATTAGGGCCAGTTGGTCGCGGCCAAAGCCGGCTTCAGATAGTTTTTCAAGCAGGGCACGGCGGGTGATGGGACTGGCCCACAGGCGGCGCAGCTCATCTTCGTTTTTGAAAAACTCGGGCAGTTTTCCAAAAAGTTTTTCCATGAACTCTTCGGCAGTGATGGGTTTGCCGCTGGCATCGTAAAACATAGTCGAGGCCATGTGCTGGATTTCGCGTTCTTTACCATCCCGCAATTTGACCCTGATTTTTAGCCTCGGTTCGGGCGGCTCCTGCGGCCCGTCGTAAGGCGGACGCGGCGGCTCGCTGATTTTGGGCTTTTCGACTGGTTCGAGCGGTTCGCCATCCCATTCAGGGTCGGCAAAGTGGTGGTAGGCATCCACGAAGTCATAAATGGTGAAGTATTCTTTGCCGTCAAAGAGTCGCGTGCCGCGCCCAATGATTTGCTTGAACTCGATCATCGAGTTGACCGGGCGCATAAGGATAATGCTGCGGATGTTGCGGGCATCGACGCCGGTGGAAAGTTTTTGGGAGGTGGTCAGAATGGTCGGGATGCTGCGCTCGTTGTCCTGGAACTGGCGCAGGTATTCCTCGCCCAGACCACCATCGTTGGCGGTGACACGGACGCAGTAGAGCGGGTCTTTGCTTTTCTTGTACTGGTTGATCAGATCGCGGACAGCGGCGGCGTGATCTTGCGTGGCGCAGAAAACCAGGGCTTTTTCAGCCTGGTTGATTTCATCCATAAAGAGTTGGACGCGCTTGCGTTCGCGTTCTTTGATTTCGATGATGCGGTTGAAGTCGGCTTCTTTGTAAACTTTGCCGGTTTCGATTTTCCCTTCGATGACGGTATCATCCGAAGTGTAAACGTATTCATCCAGGGTGGTTTGGATGCGGCGGACTTTGAAGGGGGTCAGGAAACCGTCGTTGATGCCTTCTTTGAGCGAGTAGATATAAACTGGTTCGCCGAAATATTTATAGGTATCGGCGTTGTCTTTGCGTTTGGGGGTGGCGGTCAGACCCAACTGCACAGCGGGCGAGAAATAGTCCATGATGGCGCGCCAGTTGGATTCATCGTTGGCCCCGCCGCGATGACATTCGTCGATGATGATCAAGTCGAAGTAATCTTTGGGGTATTCGCCGAAGTAGGGTGTGTCGCCCGGCCCGCTCATGAAGGTCTGGAAAATGGTAAAGAAAATGCTGCCGTTGGTGGGAACGCGCCCACGCTTGCGGATGGCATCCGGCTTGATGCGGACGAGGGCGTCTTCGGGGAAGGCGTTGAAGGCGTTAAATGCCTGGTCGGCGAGAATGTTCCGGTCAGCGAGAAACAGGATGCGGGGGCGGCGGGCGGCATCCCGCATTAAATTCCAGCGGCTTTGAAACAACTTCCACACGATCTGGAAGGCGATGAAGGTTTTGCCGGTGCCTGTGGCGAGCGTGAGCAGGATGCGGTTTTTGTTTTCGGCAATCGCGGCCATAACGTTGTTGACGGCGATTTCCTGGTAGTAGCGCGAGGCTTTGCTGCCGCCAACATCTTCGTAGGGGATGCGGTCGAAGGCGGTGTTCCAGTCGTTGCGTGGCGCGCCGGCAAAGGCTTTTTGCCACAGTTCGGCAGGGGTCGGGAATTGGACGAGCGTGCCTTCGCCGCCCTGCATGTTGATTTCGTAGATTTCCTTGCCGTTGGCGGCATAGGCGAAGTTGAGATCGAGTTTTTGGGCGTAGTTTTTGGCCTGGCCAACCCCTTCGCCGACCGGGCGCTGGTCGCTTTTGGCTTCGATGACGGCCACCTGGCGGTTTTGATAAACCAGGATGTAATCGGCGATGAGCGGTTTGCCGCGCCCTCCGGCCTGGACTTTGCCAGCAGTGATGTGCCGCTCTCGCAAGATTTTGGAACCTTCGACCACGCCCCAGCCGCTGGCGCGCAGTTGTGGGTCAATCAGTTCGGCTCGGGTCTCGGCTTCGTTCATGGCATTTTCCTTATCATATTACCAGACACTTCATAAGACCAACTGATATGTGGCTGGTGATATGTCAGTTTTTTTGCATTTTTCTGATATATCACTGAATGTTCACAAACCAGAGTACTTTGTATACATCTGGTCAATAGCTGTTCACAAACTTCCTTCAAACGCCTTCGCCAAAACAGATTTCTTCAACTCATCCAGCCCCGCCACCTTCTGCCGATAAACCGCCTCCAGCCGCCCTGTCTCAGCCGAGAGCGCCTCCAGCCTGCCGACGATGGTGCATTGTTCGGCGAGCGGGGGAATTAGCAAAGGTAGGTATTGTAGATTTTTGTAATAAATTGCTGACACATTTGTAGTTCCGCTTTTCATCAAGTTAAGTTTTTCTTGTAATAACTTGGTTGTGAACTGGTAATTTAAAAAACAAGAATTAATTGTTTTGGCAAATCTAATTCTCATAATATTGTTATTAAACAACACTGGGCCATCTTCTGTGTTTGAATAAACGCAAGTTTTCCCAACCAACTCTTTACTATTTCTAGTATTGAATAAAAAATCACTATTTGCAAGGCTGTATTTTTCAACTTCATCTTTTGTAGCGTCTACACATGTGTATTTTGAGAAATCAAAATTATTTTTTGGCGTAATATTGTTCATTTTTACGTACTTATATTCTTTGTAAGCACCTTGCTCGCTTGAGTTTTTTACAAGCCCTATAACATTTGAATCGATTATCTCTGCCAATATTTTTTTTTCCCATCCCTTATGTGGATTGGCAAAGAGACTTTCTAGATATGCCTCAAACAACTCCCGCGCATTGACCAGCTTCTGCTTGGCGTTGGACTTGGCCTGCGCAATCGATGCAAAGGCCTCGTCCAGCACGGACACGATCCGCTCTTGTTCGGGAATGGGTGGAACAGGAACATCAATTTCTTTTAAAATCTTTACCGATGCAACATTTTGAATTGCCGCACCTTGTGAATATGCTTTTAAACTATCTTGAAAGCCTTCACTTTCCATCCAAAGTTTAATAAAGGTATTTAGAATGTGTTTGCTCGGTTTAAGGAGCAATAGCGCCTGATTAATAATTCCTTTTTTTATCCCTTTTGGAACAATTGCAACTTTCCCCATTGTGCCTGAGCAACTCATAATAAGGTTGCCCGAGTTTACTTCAAACCGTTTCATCTCATTGAATTTATTTTCATTGACGAAGTATCGAATATCGTCAAATTGATCATATATTGCATGTTGTTGCTCATAAACGGCATAACCATCTTTTACAAATATCTGCTTTTTAAGGCTTCCACCAAATGGGCCACGAACAAAGCCACATACATCGCCAAACTTTTTTGTTTCCCACCCCGGCTTCATAACAGCCCCTTGATGGTTTCCAAAATCTCGGCGCTCGCCTCGTCCAGCGCCCGCATCTCGTCCAGAATCGTTTGCGGGTCGCGCAGAGTGTTTTCTTCTTTGCGGTGTGGGTTCTTCACCGAAAGGTCGTATGTCGGGGCGATTCTCGAATCGCCCGCAGCAAACACATCCGCAACATCCACCGTCCACGAGTTTTCCGAATCGGCCCGGTTTTTTTGCAGGGTCAAAAAATCCGTCAGGTCGGTTTCGTTCAACGGGTTGGTCTTGCCCAGGTTGCGCTCCAAACTCAACTGGTAGTACCAGACCTTTTTGGTCGGCGCACCCTTCTCAAAGAACAGCACCACCGTCTTGACGCCCGCGCCGGTGAACGTCCCGCCCGGCAAATCCAGCACCGTGTGCAGGTTGCAGGTTTCGAGCAGCTGCTTGCGCAAACTGACCGAGGCGTTATCAGTATTCGACAGGAAGGTATTCTTGATCACCACGCCCGCGCGTCCACCGGCCTTCAAAATCTTGATGAAGTGCTGCAAAAACAGGAAGGCCGTCTCGCCGGTTTTGATCGGGAAGTTCTGCTGCACCTCGGCGCGTTCCTTGCCGCCGAAGGGCGGGTTCGCCAGCACCACGTGATAGCGGTCTTTCTCCTGGATGTCAGCGATATTCTCGGCCAGCGTGTTGGCGTGCAGGATGTTCGGCGCTTCGATGCCATGTAGGATCATGTTCATAATCCCGATGATATAGGCCAGCGATTTCTTTTCCTTGCCATAGAAGGTTTTCTTTTGCAGGATTTCGACTTCACGCGTGCCGATCCCTGGTTGCGCTTTCAGGTACTCAAACGCCTCGCACAAAAACCCCGCCGAACCGACCGCCCCATCGTAAATCGTCTCGCCAACTTTAGGGGCCACCACCTTGACGATGGTCTTGATCAGCGGGCGCGGCGTGTAATACTCCCCGCCATTGCGCCCGGCGTTGCCCATGTTCTTGATCTTGTCCTCGTACAGCGCGCTCATCTCATGCTTTTCGGTCGATGACCGGAAGCGCAGTTCATCGATCAGGTTGATCACTTCCCGCAGGTTGTACCCGCTTTGCAGGCGGTTCTTCAACTCGCTGAAAATCTCGCCGATTTTGTACTCGATGGTGTCCGGGCTGTCACTCTTGAACCTTTTAAGATACGGGAATAACTGAATATTCACAAAATCGATCAAGTCATCGCCGGTCATGGCTTTGTGATAATCGAGTTTGCCATCACCATTCTTCGGCGCCGCCCAGATCTCCCAGCGAAATTCTGGCGCGATGATCGGGGTGTATGCCTTGCCCGTCAATTCTGCCGTATCCGCCCGGTCTTTTTCCAGATCATCCAGGTATTTCAGGAACAGAATCCACGAAGTCTGCTCGACATAATCCAACTCGCTCGAACAGCCGGCGTCCTTCCAGAGCTTGTCATCAATATTCTTAAATGTCTGTTCAAACATAATTTTCCTTTTTGGGTTCTCCCCCAAATTCGACAGCACTATCGTCGCACGTGTGCCCGTTAGGGTATTTGGGGGAGGTGTCCGAAGGACAGAGGGGGTCGTCAATGTTTTTGAAGGTTTGCTCGAACAAGATAAAATCTCCCTGGAATTTAATTTCCCCTACCTAAAATAGCACTGCTTTCGTGAACAAGAAAATACCCCGATGAACTGCGTACCAGCGTCTCGGCGTAATAGGATGGGATCAGCGCTGCCTCCCCGGGCTTTTCGCGCGTTACCGCCAGCAAATCTGCCCGATAGGCTGTCGACTTACGCCGATTGCCCTTTACCAGATACAAAAACGTCGGCGTTTTCTTTGCGATCTGCTGGTTCAGCAAATCCACCCGCCCCTGCGAAAGCGTTTGCCCCAACTTCCCAAACCAGACTGCACCGTGTTCCGTCACGATCGCATTGTGCAGCGCGACCACATCCCCTACGCCGAACATCGAATCTGAAAAACGAACCACGAGCTGAAAGGGCTTTTCATTCATAGTGAAATTATAGCCGCTTCTCGCTCGTGATGGGTTCCTTTATGCGACCCTATTTTCAGGCCTTCGATATCAATGCAATGGGCATGGTTTTACAGAGTTCACCTTCTGGGGAATAATTATTGGCTATCTTGGGTGGTTCCCATCTGAAACAAACGAATGGTAAGCATAACCATCCAGGCAAGCAGCAGCAAACCGCCAGGCATGGCAAAGGCCATTGCCATCTCTTTAACAGCCGGCGCGAAGGTAACCAAAACTACATAGGCCAGCATCAGCACATTGCCAATGATCCCAACCCAGGCATTGGCCTTGCTAAAAATCTTTCCTTGAAGCATCACCAGAGAGAACATCAGCGCAGCCAGGGTAGGCAGGGAAAAGCTGAAAAATACTCCCAGGCTGCCGTGTTCGCCCCGAACCAGCAAGGCTTCTCCGGCGGCAGCCAACAAGCTCTTTTGTGCATCGGAGGCGGCCGCGTATTTGTGGCTCAATTCAAGCATTGGCAGGGCGACATTGTTGGCAGCAAAGATGGTTGTCCCGATCAGGAAGATGATCAGCCCCAGCAGGCTGTAAGGGGGGTTGGTTTTGCGGTGCGCGGCGTACAGCGCGAAAAAAACCGGGATCGATATCAGTTGGTTGACCGTGTTCAACAAATCGAGATTGTACAGGCCAAGCCAGGGGTTCAGCTGGAACTGGGCGAAACGCTCAATGGCGGTTTGCGGCAATTCAGCCAGGTTGCTGCCTGATGAAGAACCAATGACAATGTCTGCCACCACCGCCAACAAGGACAGGATGGCTGTGATACCGCCGAGAATATAAACGCTTTTCCATTGGGTTTCTGAAAGGCTCGCAGTTTGGGTTGTTTTGGGCATTTTGGTTTCGCTTTCTGAGAAAAGAACAGTTTTAGCTATGCTGAAGCGCATTTCGGTTTCTGGCGCGGAAATAAATGGTAATTCCGGCGGCCAACACAACCAGGTCAAAGATGGTGATCGCCAGGAACCCCAGCCCGGTATTTTCCAGTCCCAGCCCCACCTGGGGAGAACCTGCAAAAAACAAGGGCAAGTTGGAATGCATCAGAAAATCAAAGATCCAGTGGCTGAAAACCACCAAACCAAGGATGAGCCCCACCCGGCGATCCCGATAAATCAACCAGGCCAGCGCTCCTGCCAACCCTGCCCAAACCGCAGACATGAAAAGCCCGTGCGACCAGGGATTCAAAACAGGTTCCAGATACCTGATCCCTTCGGTGAAATTCATCGTGGTGGCGACCGGTTTTTCAAGTCCCACGGCGGTAAATACAAAATACAACAGATCGTTGGTTTCTGAGGCGACCAGGTAGACCCAAAGGGGAATTTGGGGGGCGGCGGGTTTGGCCGCAAATCCAGCTGCAAGATGACCGAGACCTGACATGGTTACTCCTTAGCGGGCCAGTTGAAATAACCTGCGGGCAACCAGGATGTTCCAGGCCAGTAGAAAAAAAACCGAAAAAAGCGAGATATACAGCCCGACCACCGGGATATACAAACCGAAGTCGCAGATGCTGGATGCAACACGGAGATAGGCTGTTGTCTTGCTAAAGATATTTGTCTTGAGCATGACCAGCGAAATGATGAGACCAGACAGGGAACCAAGCACATAACTGACCTGAAACGCCATGCCATGAAAAGTGGCCAGCAAGGTTTCTCCGGCGGCCAGGAAAGCGGCCCGTTGCATGTCTGTTGCTGCTGCGGCGTAGCCATTGCTGATGGACAACATCTCAAAGGCAGGCCGGGCAATGATGAAGGAAATTACTCCAACCAGGCTGAGCGCCAGGTAGATGGCTACAAACGATGGGCTTGCCTCGCGGTGCAAAACGGACAGGGCCAGCGTGGGCAGGAGAGAAAGAATCACATAAACGACCATCAGGACTTCAAAGTTGACCAGACCGATCAGGTGGTTGGCCCGAAATAACTCGAACCAATCCAGGGCAGAGCCTTCGTAAGGCGGCGGTGCGGTCATGAAAACGAACATCTGGATGATGATAATGCCTGCCATTGCTGCAAGCGCAATTCCACCGGTTTTGTAGAGCGGTTTCCAGTTGCGTTCTGTTGTCATATTACTCACCTTTTGCGTTCATATTCCAATAGAACAGACCGCTGGCAACCAATCCGAGGGCGGTCAGGGTGCCCCAGAGTGGTAGTTCGCTGGTCTGGGAGATGCCAGCATTCACAACCAGGATGGAATTGACCGCCAACACCAGGGTGTAGAGCGGCCCTTTGACGTTGATAATCCCGGCGAGCACATATCCCCAGGGCTGGCGTTTGAAGAGCCAGAATGCGCCAAGGATCAGCCAGGGGATGAGCAGGGTCAGGTCCAGGGCGAAGACAACGTTGGTGGGATGCGCGCTGATTGTCACAATAGCGGGAAGCGTTCCTGTGGCGATAAAACTGATGGACTGAATCACGTACACAAATCCAAGCCCTAAAGCGACAAACAGGAAGTAACCGCCAATCCATTTGACGGGCATCTGGGGGCGGGCTGATCGGCCCACCGCCGCGACATCCAGCTGAATCAGTCCAAAGAGCAAGGCCAGGATGGAGAGCGCCAACAAGGCGGCGTAAAGCAGGAAGAACCAGTTGAAGGCTGCACCAAATAAATAGAAGGCGTAGTTATAGAGCATGTAGTCGAGCGCGCCCATCCAGATGAGTTGAGCCCGTACCGAGCCACGCTGGGAGAAGATCAGCGATGCGATCAGAATAGGGACAACCAGGAAAAGCGTGATGGCATCGTTACCCAGCCAGGTGGTGGTGACGAAGGCGTTGTCACGGTACAGTCCGTCCAGCAGCAGGCCACCCGCCGAAGCGATAGCGGCCAGGACGGCAATCAGGATGGAAAGTGTAACCACGGGCTTTTGGATTTTCTCAGGCATTCGAAGCACCTTTTTGTGATGGGTTTTGCATTGTTGATTTCTCTTCATCGGGTTAGAATTAGTGAATATGTAGGCCACTTGACATATTACTCTTATCCTCTTTTGTTGGAAAGATGACAAATATCACATGTTGACGAGTCGCGAAAAATTTCTTGAAACCGCCCGCACTCTTATGGAAAAACAGGGCTATCACGCTACCGGGCTGAATGAAATCCTCAAAAAAAGTGGCGCACCGAAAGGGTCGTTGTATTACTATTTCCCTGAAGGCAAAGAGCAAATTGCCAGCGAAGTGATCTTGCTAGCCGGGAAGATCATTTCGGCACGCATCCAAGAAAAGATGCAGGCTGAGCCGGATGCGGGAAAAGCAATCCATGACTTTTTGGATACAGTGGCGTGCAGGATGGAAGAAACCAAGTTTCAATCCGGGTCACCATTTACGATGCTGG
>JAKLPV010000138.1 GCA_022013685.1 Anaerolineae bacterium | reverse complement strand
GTGAAGAAGCACTGGGCAGTTCAGTTGCCTTTGCCGTTTTCAAAAAATGCGTTTTTTTGACGATTAAAGCAACTGCTGCTCTATTTGCACAAAACTTACGTTAATAAGCCAGATATTTCGACCTTTTCAACTATCGCTGGAAAATATACTTTTAAATTGGGCAATCAAAATGAACAAGCCTTGTATTCATTAGAGAAATTGGGCATTTCTGGTCAGCCTTACATTTTTCCTGCAAAAAAACCGTGGGACTCTGGCGACCCAAATCAAAAACTTTATAATGCTCAAGCCTTTTGGAGACAAATGATAGATGATGTAGCCAGTAAAGTTTTGATGGGTACAGATTTTGCCCAAGAAAATAAAATTCTTCTTGAGTTGGAAAATTCTAAAGAATATGGCTGCAAAACTTACAAATGTGACCAACTTTACTATCTACTGGGACTTACCAATGAGTTAATGGGCGAAAAACAAGCCGCTGTGGATGTTTATTTGCAACTATGGGAAAATTATCCAGATAGTCCTTATACGATTATGGCTCGTTCTAAACTCAAAGCAACACCTTAAGGCAAAAAGCGGCTAACACCGCCTTCCCCGAAAGTGCGGGCGTTCCGCCGCAGCGGCCCCAACGGCGGATTCGGCGTCTGGTAGTTTTGTCAGCCAAGTCGTAGCAGCAACGCAAATGGACGGAGAATATAATGGTTGTCAATCAGGGTGACGTTTACTGGGTGGCGTTGAAAGAACCAGGTGGATCGGAGCCTGGGGTAACCCATCCGCATGTGGTCATTCAAGAGGATGTGATTAACCGCAGCCGCATTGAGACGGTGGTGGTCTGCGCCCTGACGACCAATGCAAAGCGGGCCAAGGCACCCGGCAATGTGTTGCTTGAAGCAGGCGAAGCAAATTTACCCCGGCAAAGCGTCGTGGTTGTTTCACAAGTCTCGACCGTGGACAAAGCTCAGTTGGGTGAATATATCGGGGCGCTGACCCGCCAGCGGATAGAGCAGATCCTGGCCGGGATGCGCTTTCTGCAAACGATGAGCGAGCATCACGAGCGCTGAGCCTGTCGAAGCAGTTTCCGTCCACCCGCTCAAAATCGATTCCCGAAGAAGGAGTTTTCACAATGGATGCACTCGAAGCCATCCGCAAACGCCGCAGTGTGCGTAAATTTACCGGCCAGGCCATCCCGAAAGCGGATCTGGAAACCATCGTCGATGCCGGGCGATGGGCCGCCAGCGGGAGCAACCGCCAGCTCTGGGATTTCATTGTCGTGACCAAGCGCGAAACCATCGTCGAGTTCGTCCCTGCCGCGCCCTGGATCGTCCAGGCCGGGGCGGTGATCGCGCTGGTGCTCGACCCGGTCACCCGCTGGTGGGTCGAAGACGGCGCTGCCGCCATCCAGAATATGTTGCTGGCCAGCACCGCGCTGGGCTACGGCTCGTGCTGGGTCGAAGGCGATGCCCTGCCGCGTGAGGAGCAGTTCAAGGCCCTGCTGGGTGTCCCGCCCGAAAAACGCCTGATGGCGTTGATCCCGGTCGGCGTGCCAGCCGAATGGCCGCAGCGCGAGAAAAAGCCGCTCGAACAGGTCATCCATTGGGAAAAGTTCTAGAAAAGGCTGGCTCGAAAAATGATGGCAAAAAAACCTGTTCCGGATAAAAAATCAGAAATGATCGATGGCGAGACGATCAAATACCACGCCAATGGAAAGACTAGGTGGTCAAAAGGGAAAATAGTGGACGGCAAAACAGAAGGGTACTGGGAGTGGTACCGCATCGATGGCACCCTTAAACGATCGGGCTATTTTCACCTGGGCGAGCCGGTTGGCGAGTGGACGACCTATGACGAAAAAGGGGAAGTTTATAAGGTTGTAACGAAAAAAGCGGCGGACGCGTCGATGGATGGCACCGGGAAAAGTTGTCCGGAAAAAGTTTCGGAAAAAGACGGTTCTGCTCAACAGACCTGATATGTCTCATCGCAGCCCCGCCGGGCGAGCCACCCGTTACGCAAATGAAGATGTCTGATCCAGACATTAGAGATTTCATAAAACTCGTGGATGATGCCCTAATACTCTGATTTTCTTTGTCATTGGAGACTTATGCCCAACTCAGAGATCGACGCACTAAATAAAGCGATTCGAAAAGAATGGCCTTCAAAGCCCGGCGAGAAAGCAAAGATTTATGTTGGAAAGTTCTTCAATCGTGTTCGGATTGGCTCGAAGGTTGTCGCACAGGTTGTTGGAAATCACGGTACTTACACGGTATCAATTCATGCCACAGAATTAACAACGAAATCGGCTTGCAGCTGTTACATTGGTAAAGGCGGTTATTGCCACCATTGCGCAGCTTTGGCGGCAACCTTCCTTAATAATCCTGATAGTTTTGTCGAAAAAACAACAAAGAACTTAAGTGATGTCAAAGGAATGACAGATGTAAATGAGTTTCTTCAAAGCGTGACTCTTGAATCACTTCTTGCCCAACTCAAGGAAAAGGGGATTTCCCAAAAGGCATTCGCAGCGAGTATAGGCATGAGCACACAACATTTATCGTCAGTAAAATCAGGGGAGTTGAACAACAGGTTTTATCACGAGCTTGGCGCTACAAAGTTGGCTTGTTTATGGGTGTTGGAACACTACGGAGAAATTAATAAAGGCGGTAAGTAGCTGTCAGCACTGAAACATTTATAATAACAATGCTCTTTTTAATATTTTCAACGAGGCAAAATCGAACCATGGCAGTTTCAGACAAAAAATCAGGCTGTTTGAGCATCTTTTTCCCATTTCTGAAATTCTTTCAAAAGGAAGAAACGCAAGCGCTGCCTTATCGCCTGCGGGATGATTTTCTGTCCCCGGCAGAGTTCTCCTTTTACAAAGTTCTTTCGTCCCTCCTTGGCGGGCGCTGGACAATACAGTCGAAGGTCAGGCTGGCGGATGTTTTCTTTGTGGCTCGCCCCAATGAGAATATCGCCTTTTTCAACAGGATCGCGCAAAAACATCTCGATTTTCTTGTATGCCACACAACCTCGATGAAACCGGCATTGGGAATTGAGTTGGACGACTCTAGCCATCGGCGAAGCAACAGACAGGAGCGTGATGAGTTTGTGGAAAATGTTTGCAAGGCTGCCGGTTTGCCGTTGCTGCGCGTGCCGGTTCAGCGGGAATATAATTCAAGGGAGATAGCGGCACAAATTGCGCCGATTCTCAAGGCCAATTTTGAAAACCCGGCCCCGCAGTCACAGCCCACCGTTGAAAAACCGACCAATTCTGTTCCCGTTTGCCCCAAGTGTGATATTCCGATGGTGTTGCGAGCCGTAGCGCAAGGCGAACACAAAGGCAAGCAGTTTTACGGTTGCTCAAATTATCCCCAGTGCAGAGTCATGAAACCCGTCAAGGCGCAGATCGCATGAAGGCGGCTTTGTAAAATAGCCCAGGCACAGACGCTGGAGATCCTGCCTGAAAGAGTAGAGATGTTATGAAAACGAAAAAAGAAATTGTTACCGATTGGCTGCCGCGTTACACAGACACCCCTCTCAAAGATTTTGGGAAATACATTCTTCTGGTTAACTTCGAAGAATACCTGAATATGTTTTCCCAGTGGTTTGGCGTGCCCATTCGCGGGCAAAATAAGCCGATGCCCAACGTCACTGCTGAAGATATCACTTTGATCAATTTTGGGATGGGCAGCGCCAATGCCGCGACTGTTATGGACTTATTGGGGGCGATCGAGCCGAATGCTGTTCTTTTTTTGGGAAAATGCGGCGGGCTGAAAAAGAAAAACGATATTGGCGACCTGATTTTGCCGATCGCTGCCATTCGCGGCGAGGGCACCTCCAACGACTACTTTCCTCCAGAAGTTCCGGCTTTGCCGGCTTTCAACCTGCAAAAAGCCATTTCAACCACCATCCGCAATCATGAACGAGATTACTGGACAGGCACGGTTTACACAACCAACCGGCGTGTTTGGGAACATGATGAGCAATTTAAGGAATATTTGCGGCGCATCCGGGCGATGGCAGTCGATATGGAAACAGCCACCCTTTTTAGTGTTGGTTTTTATAACGAAATCCCGACCGGGGCGCTGCTCCTGGTTTCAGACCAGCCAATGATTCCAGAGGGTATCAAAACAGCCAGGAGCGATAAAAAAGTTACCCAGGAATATCTGGATATTCATCTAAAAATCGGGATTAATGCGCTAAAAGAGCTGATCAACAATGGTCTGACGGTGAAGCACTTGTATTTCTAGCGGCAGTGGTTCTGGCTACAAATCGCCGAGGAAAAACCGGAAGCGTTTATGCAGTTATCGTAAACCACGCGCTTAAAACAGATAGGGATGCCTTTTGAAAGCTCAAAAGGCATCCCTATTTTTGTTTGCACAGAAACTATTCAGCCGTATGTTTTCAATTTGTCATTTCGAAGAAGCCGCGTAGCGGCGACTGAGAAATCTTGCGCACAATCGTGAAGATTTCTCACCGCTACGCGGTTCGAAATGACAACTGGCCATTGAATAGTTACTTTGCACAAATAGGAAAAATCCTACACCAGCGCGTCCACCATCAACGCCAGGAAGATGAACATCAGGTACATGCTCGAGTAGCGGTACATGCGCCAGGCGATTTTGTTGCTGTCAGTGGTCAGGACGCGCCAGGCGAAGTAGATCAGGCCCGCGCCGAAGACCAGGGCCGAGACCAGGTACACGCTGCCCGCCATGCCGAAGAGCGGCATCAGCAAGGTTACACCGACCAGGGCCAGGGTGTACCACCAGACCTGTTTGCGGGTCTCGGCTTCGCCGCGCACGACTGGCATCATCGGCACACCGGCGCGGGCGTACTCGTTGCGCCGCACCAGGGCCAGCGCCCAAAAATGGGGCGGAGTCCACATAAAGATGATCGCGAACAGGAACAGGGCCGGGATGTCGAGCCGTCCGGTCATCGCCGCCCAGCCGACCATCGGCGGGATGGCTCCCGCCCCGCCGCCGATGACGATGTTCTGGACGGTGGCCTTCTTGAGCAAAATACTATACAGCACCACATAGTAGAAAATACCCGTCAGCGAGAGCAGGGCCGCCAGCATGTTGACCTGGCCGGCCAGCAGATAAAAACTGGCGATCGAGGCAGCCAGGCCGAAAGACAGTCCCTCGGCCGGGGTCATGCGGCCAGCCGCCATCGGGCGTTTGGCGGTGCGCTGCATGTTCTTGTCCAGGTCGCGGTCGATGTACTGGTTGATCGCGCCAGAGCCGCCAGCGGCCAGCGCGCCGCCAAGCAGGGTCCAGAAGGCCAGCGCCAGGCTCGGCCAGGCTTTGCCGCCCATGACCATCCCGGCAAAAGTCGTCACCAGCAGCAGCAAAACGATGATCGGCTTGGTCAGAATCAGGAAATCCTTCAGGCGCTGGCGCACGTCCAGGGGCGGGAAGGCAACGGCGGCCGGGGTCAGAAACCCGGCGGCAGCGGTCAGGGCCCCCAGCGAGAGCCAGGTGGCGAAAGCCGTCAGCGTGTGCAGCAGCCGGATATCGGCGGGCAGGCCGCGGGTGGCCTGGATCGCACCGACAAAAACCTGGGCGAAGAACAAGGTCACGGTTACGGTCGCCAGCGGCAGCAGCCAGCGGTGGTCCCGATAAACCCGCCAGCTCTGCACGAGCAGCGCAAGCATAATCATAGCGGTCAGGCCGGCCGAGGCGCGGTGGATGAGTTGGGCCACGTCACCCAGGCCTGTGGGCAGGCAAACCGGCCAACTGGCGCAGGAGGCGCCGTCGACCAGCGCGCCGCCAAAGGTGAGCAGGGTGACTGAGATGAAAGCCAGCAGCGAAAGCCAGGCCAGGGATGTGTTGAGCGAGAATTTCATTTTTTCTCCGAGAGTTGTTTGCGCAGGAAGAACGGGTAGCCCAAAGCGAGCATGACAGCAAAAGTAAACCACTGCATGGCGTAGCCAAAGTGCGGGCCTTCGCTGATTTCGATCTCAGGCCGGGCCGGGATGATCGGGGGCTGGCTATCGGCCGGATCGTAATCGGGCTGAAAAAAGACCGGCAGGAGCGGGGTCGGGATTTGGGATTGGATGCGGGCCAGGTTGACGTTGTTCCAGAACTCGAGGCGGGTCTGCCCTTCGGCCAGTTCGGGATCGGGCACGCCGCCCATTTCGGGTTCCTGTCCGAGACGCAGGATTCCGCTGAGGGTGATCTGACCGGGCTGGTCGTATTTGCGCCAATCGACGGGAGTTTCGTTTCCGCTGGCAGGAATCCAGCCGCGCTCGACCAGAATCGCGCTGCCATCCGAGAAGATCAGCGGGGTCAGCAGGTGATAGCCGTAAACGTTGCCGTAATAGCGGTTGCGCAGGGCGATCTGGTGTTCGTACTCGTAAACGCCGGTGACCGTCGCGGCCCGAAATTCCATGGCGGACAGGTCTTCAGCGGGCGCGGCGCTGATCTCAAGCGGCGGCATGTCCATGACTTCGCTGTAGTGGGCGTTGAAGGCGCGGCGCAGTTCGAGCCGGTCCAGTTGCCAGATGCCCAAACGGGCCAGCACTGCCAGCGCCGCCAGGACGAGCAGGGTGGTCAGGATCCATTTGGGGGTGAGAAGTTTTGAAAACATTTCAGTATCCAGATTTAATGCGGTGGTTGAGCGTGTCGAAACCACCCTTGTCAGCAGCAATCGGTCTTGGTCTCGATACGGCAAAAGCGGCCTACTCGACCTGCGATTTGTTCTTGATCGGCCAGATGATGAAGCTGTAGAGCATGAACAGAATTCCGAGCGGCACGCCAGACAGGAAAATCCCCAGCAGGCGGGTGTCAAATGTGACTGCTTCACGCACATCCAGCCCGATGTATTGGCCGGGCTGGAACGAGCACGACAGGGCCAGGTTTTCGGTCTGGTCGAGGTTCAGGCTGGCCGATGTCCCGGCAGGGATCAGCAGCGGACCAAGGGTGTGGGTCTCGGAGTCTTCGTTCTTGACCACCAGGGTATCACCATTGACGAAAACCATATTGAGCGGAATGGCTTCTTCAGCTTCGCCGCGCGCGATCTTGGCCGCCGTCCCGGCGGGGATGACCAGTTCGATACGCTGGGCCGAGCGGCCGGCTTCGCTCTTCATGAAGCCGAAAGAAACTTCATTGATCAGAATCCCGAGCACAAGCCCAATTGCCAGGAAAATCGCCAGCCGCAAGAAAAATTGTCGAAAGCTCATCGTTTTTGCTCAAAAAAGCCGGGCGCGCCCCAGTCGAGACACGCCCGGCTTTATAAAACCTGACAGGTTTTCAAGGTGCTTGATAAAAACTGTCAGGTCTTTGTTTTTAGGCCAGTTTGCCGATCAGGTACAGGGCCGGGTAGAAGAAGATCCAGACCAGGTCAATGAAGTGCCAGTAAACCGTGGCAGCTTCGACTGCCCAGTGCTTTTCAGGAGTGTAAAGTCCCTTCATTCCGTTGCGCAGGATGATCAGCAGAAAGATCAGGCCGGTGACGACATGGAAGGCGTGCATGCCGGTCATCATGTAGAAGAGGACGCTGCCGGCGTTGGCCGAAGCGGTAATCCCTTCATGAGCGGCAGAAGGCCACTCGATGGCGACCACGCCGAGCACAAATCCGAGCCCAAGCAGGGTCGTGATGGCAGTGTTGAGCAGGAAACCCTTCTTGTTGCCGAGTTTCATCTGGCTTTCGGCGCGATTCATAAAGAAGGACGAGACCAGCAGGACAACGGTCACGATCAAACCAAGGTTCTGGTCGAGGTGCAGACGGGTCAGACCCATCAGGTTGAAACGGGCGGTCAGCAACCCGGCGAACAGGAAGGCGTCCGACAGGATGAACAGCCACAGGCCGAAGCGGTTGGATGTCAGTTTATGCTCGTAGGTGTGCGGGTCGAGGTGTTTGTCCACATCGCGCAGGAGATAAGCATGCATGTAGTAGTACAAGACCAATCCGGCTTTGAGGATTGCTACGATGCTGATCAGCAGGAGTGAGGCGTTGGTGATGGCGATGAAGAACTCGATCGCCGTCAGGACTGCCAGGGCAATGAAGACATTGACACCCTGCAACAGGTTGGGAACGTGGGTATGGGTGTGAGAAGTTTCAGTGTTATGCATGGGAAACGGCCTCGGTTTCTTCGATGGTCCTGACGTAGGCTGAGCCTTCCAGACCATAGTCGTAGGGTTCACCCACCACTTCGAAGGGTTTGTCGTAATTGTGAACCGGCAGGGGTGAAGGAGCCTGCCATTCAGGCGAGCGCGAGTTCCAGATATTGCCGGTCGCCGGTTTGCCGTTTTTGGCGGTGATGTAAACATTCCAGAAGAAAACCAGGATGCCGGCAGCGATCAGGTAAGCCGAGACCGTCAAGATCATGTGCCAGACGTCAAAACCGAGCATGGCGTCATAGTCCGCGATACGGCGGCGCATGCCAAGCAGGCCGATGCGCATCATGCCCAGGGTCAAAATAAAGAACGAGGGTGTCATCAACCAGAAGTGCAGTTTGCCGAGGCGCTCATCCAGGCGTTTACCAAAGGCTTTCGGATACCAGTAGTAGAGCGAGGCGAAGAAGGGGAAGATGTATCCGCCAAACATGGTGTCGTGGAAGTGGCCGACAATGAAGTAAGTGTCGTGCAAATGCAGGTCGGTCGAAACAGTGGCGTTCGGCGGGCCGGTCACACCGCCCAACAGGAAGACCACGATCCCGCCCAGGACGAACAGCATCGGGGTGGGGAACTCGATCTTGCCTTGCCAGAGCGTCGCCGCCCAGGAAAAGAACTTGACGCCGGTCGGCACGGCCACCAACAGGGTGCTAAACATGAAAGGTACGCGCAGGTACTCGTTCATGCCAGAAGCAAACATGTGATGCGCCCAAACCAGGAAACCCACCAGCGCAATCGCCAGCGAAGAAAGCGCCACCCATTTGTAGCCAAAGAGCGGCTTTCGGGCAAAGACCGGCAGCAGTTCCGAGAATATCCCCAGGCCGGGCAGCACGAACACATAAACAACCGGGTGCGAGTAGAACCAGAACAGGTGTTGAAACAGGACCGGATTGCCGCCATTGGTGGTATCAAAGAAGGGCATTCCGAGCAAGCGTTCGAAAACAACCAGTTGGAAAGCCAGGCCGATCATCTGAGTCGCAGTCAGGGTGATGATCGAAGTCGCCACGGCTGCCCAGACGAAGATAGGCATACGGAAAGCGACCATTCCTTTGGCGCGCAGGCGCACAACTGTCACGACCAGGTTTATCGCACCCAGAATGGACGACCAGCCCGCCACCCAGACTCCCAGGTAGAACATCTGGATGCCAACCGGAGCGCGCAGGGCCAGGGGCGGATAGCCCGTCCAGCCGGTATCGAATCCGCCCAGGACCATGCTCAAAAGCAGCAAAACGGCCGCGGGAACAGAAACCCAGAACGAGAAGGCATTCAGACGCGGGAATGCCATGTCTGATGCGCCGATCAGCATCGGGACAAGGTAGTTGATCATCCCGGCGATACCGAGCAGGATGGAAACGATCATGATCATCCCATGCAGGCCCATCAGGGTGTTGTAGAATTGCAAGCCGTTCTGATCGAAAATCCTGAATTCTTCGGTCAGGAATTGCAGGCCCGATTGAGCCAGCTCGGTACGGAAAATGAGCGCGAACGAACCGCCGACCGAGAGCAATATCAGGGCGGTAACCACATACTGGATACCGATGACTTTGTGGTCGAGCGAGACGCCAAAATAGCGTTCCCAGCGGCGGTCTTCATCGTGGTGTTCGTGGGTGGTTTCACCTTTGGCCCATTTGAACCAATCTGTAACCGCGCCGACCCCGCCCAGGAAGGAGATTGCGCCAACCAACCCGCCAAAGACCCAGGCCGGTTCAGAGAAAAAGAATTTGTCGAAAGCGTGCAGGCCCATCAGGGCGCGGATGGCGGTGACGAACAGTCCACCAGCCAGTGTGCCGATGAACTGCGCGACCAGGCCGCGCATCAGCCCCAGTGAAAAGAGTTTTTTCATAAAAGGATATTCCTCCGCAATTACTTGAGGGTTTTAATGAACTCGACCAGGTCGGCCACCTGCGCATCACGCAGATAACTGAAGCTGGGCATGGCATTGGCGTTGAATCCCAGGGCGATTTTATTGTTTGGCGCAATAATTGATTCTTGCAGGTACTCTTCATCCACCAGGGCGACCACAGAACCATCGGCCAGCGGATGATTTTCTTGCCCGAACAAACCTTTCCAACTCGGCCCGACGCCGGCGGCGCCATCCAACGAGTGGCAGGCCTTGCAGCCCAGTTCCGTGTATAGTTTTTCGCCGCGAGTGGCATCCGGCTGACCGGCAGAAGCCAGCAGTTCGGCTTCGTAAGCTGCGAGTTGGCCTGTCACCCATGTTTCATAAGCGACCTGTGAAACGACCACCACCGGCGATACCATGTAAGCGTGAGATGTGCCGCAAATTTCTGCGCACAAGACCTGGTATTCGCCTTCCAGTGTTGGGGTGATGCGCAGTTCGGTCACACGCCCCGGCACCAGGTCTTGCTTGATGCGGAACTCAGGCACCCAGAAGGAATGCAAAACATCGATGCTTTCCATTTTGAGTAAAACCTGCTTGTTGGCCGGCAGGTAAAGTGTGTTGGATGAAAACCCCTCCGGGTACTCAAAACGCCAGGACCACTGGAAGCCGATCACACGCACTTCAAGCGCATTTGGGTCAACGGCCCGTACCTGGCGCAGGTTGTCAGCGCCGATGATACCGAACCAGATCACCACTACAAGAGGCACAATGGTCCAGAAAATTTCCAGTTTGGTGTTTCCCTCGATGTGAGCGCCATCGCCGGTTTCGCCCGGTTTGCGCCGAAAAACAACCAGTGAGTAGACCATGATAACCGTGATGAGTGAAAACAGGAACGACATCATAATTACATGGAGATCGAACAGCCAGTCAATAGGCCCAGCCTGTGCGCTGGCCGCAACCGGCATCAGCCCGAGCGATGTCAGACCAATATAGGTAAGATACGTAACCAGCAAGACCAAAGCCGTCACGGTTACAAAATGCCGCACATTCCGCATAAAATTAATCTCCTTGCGTTGAAGAATAATAAATCTAAGATTCGCCGGGCCAGGGGTCCCAGGTCTCAGCCTGGGATGGGGTCAGGCGCTTTCGGTCATAAATCAGTACTTCACCCGATTGTCCGAGTGAAACCAGCATCACCTGCATCGGAATTTCATTGGAGACAAAATGTTCGAGAAACTTGGCCCGGTTGATGGTCTTGTCGTCGTAATCAACGATGATCAGGTCTGGCTGGTTGGTGTGCAGCGCCGCCAGGGCCTCGCTCATGGTGGTGGCTGTCCCGGCAATGAAGGCTTTGGCCTCCCAACGCTCAGCGTAAATTTTGCGAAGCCCTTCACGAAAGAGGGGATTCGCAGACACAATCAAGACACGGCGCAAGGAAGGTTTGGATTCTGGCATGATTTCACAGAGATTAAGGAAAGATAAATCGTACTCCAAATTTACCAAAAGTTATCCAGATTGTCATCAACACTGTCTATAAGAATGGGGGATTTCAAAATAAAAAGCGGGTGATTTTGCAATCACCCGCCCGGATAGAAGCAGCATCTGTACTAGATCAATTCCATTTGCGCCGCGCGCGCCACTGCCTCGGCGCGATTATTGACTTCCATTTTTTCGAGAATATGGCGAATGTGGGTCTTGACGGTATTTTCTGAAATAAAGAGCGTGCCCGCAATTTGTGAGGTTGTCTGCCCGCGCGCCAGGCATTTCAAGACATCGATCTCTCGTTCGCTGAGCAGGCCGCGGCTGCGTTCGGTCTTTGAGCGGCGTACCGCCTGCAAAACCTTGTTGGTAATCTCCGGCGCAAGAACTGCATTGCCCGCAAAAATCTGCTGGATGGTGTTGCGCAGCACTTCAGGCTCGGTATTTTTCAGCAAGTAGCCGTTCGCCCCGGCCACGATGGCATCGATCAGGTCATCGTCATTTTGCGAAATGGTCAGCATCAATATTTTTTGTTCTGGCCGCAATTTACGGATGGCATCCAACCCCTGAATGCCATCCATCACCGGCATGTTTATGTCCAGCAGCAGCACATCGGGAAGGGCCTCCTGAATCTTTTCCACTGCTTCCTGGCCGTTGGAGGCTTCTCCGACCACTAAAAATTCGGGCATTTCTTCCAGCAGGCCAATCAGGCCGCGCCGGAAGAGGGAGTGGTCATCGACCACCATCACGCGAATACGTTGTCCAGTGCTCACACTTCCTCCTTTAATCGGGCGGGAAGCCGTAGTGAAATGAGCGTGCCCTGATTGGGCTGGCTCGAAATTTGGAAATCTGCGCCGATCATTTCAGAACGTTCACGCATCCCGCGCAGGCCATACCGGGCAGAAGCTTCCAGTGAATCCGGCGTGAAACCGATCCCATTATCGCGCACTTCGAGCAGGATGTAACCATCATGTTCGCGGGCGCAGATGACAACCTGGCTGGCCTGGGCATGCTTGCGCACATTGCTGAGCGCTTCCTGCACAATGCGGATCAACTGGGCCTGGATCGTCGGCGGGAAATCTCCGGACACCTCGAAGGTTGTCAGTTCGGCTTCGATATTTCCGGCGGACTCACGAAAGTCTGCCAGCACTTCTCCAAGCCACTCGCGCAGGCTGGAGGAGGGCGCGCGGCGCAGGTTGTCAATCGCCTGGCGCGCATCCAGGTAGGCATCAGACAGGGTGCGGTAACTGGATTGCAGGGTGCTGGTCAGGCGCTCGGTTTCGCCGCGAGAGAGGTAATTTTGCATCTGGGCTGATTGGATTTTCAAGAAAGCCAGGGTTTGCGCCAGGCCATCGTGGATTTCACGCGCCAGGCGGGTGCGCTCATCGAGCACAGCCTGGTATTCCAACTGTACCATCAGGCGCGCATTCTGTAAAAGCAGGGCCAGTTGGGCGGCGATCGTTTCAAGCAGGGCGCGCTGGCGTTCGGCAAAGGTCTGGATTGTGTTGGAGCCAAGCACCAGCATCCCCGCCGGATTTGAATCCGGCAAACCGAGCGGGACGGCCAACAACACCTTCCACATTTCGCGCCGGTCTTGGGCTGCGCCCAGGTTTACGTTTTCGAGCGAGATGCTCTGCCCCGAAGCCTGGATACTCTTCCATAGTCCTTCGAGAAAACCCAGGTTGGGAGTCTCAGCCGGGGCGTTTGAGTTTTGGCGGGTTTGCGAAAGCAGCAGCGGGGTGGCCGCGATCCCGTCCCGTATCCCGCCGGGGATGTAGAGCAGGGCGAAATCTGTATCGAGGGCCTTTTGTACGTTTCCCAGCAGGTTATTGAAAAGCACCGAAAGGTCTGATTTCGGCCCGGTGGCGGTCTGCAGGTAACGCAGGGCGGCCATTTCCTGGTCGCGCAGGCGCAGGGTCTCGATGGCTTGCCCGGAAAAATCGAGCAGGGAGGCCAGCAGTGGCGTCTTTGCATCAGAAAACAGGCCGGGTTGTTCGAAAAAATAGTTGACCACGCCGATTGCTCGACCCGCGCTGTGGATGGGGAAACAGCGCACTTCAGTTGGGGGGCTGATTTCTTCAGGGATTAGAACACATCCGAGCCCGCCGTGCATGGCTTTGCAGCCTTTGCAAATCTGACGGGTTGAGGGTGAAGCCAGGCGGTTCGACCAATTTTCCAGCGCGCTGACCGGCACTTTGCCAAACATAACGGTTGGCAGCGATTGGCCGTACTCATCGTAAGGCAGGAAGGATGCGCTGCTTGCGCCGAGTAAACCGGCTCCAATTTCGAGGCTCGATTCAAGCACTTCGCGTTCTGAAAGTGCAGCCAGGATGTTTTTTTGAAATGCAAAGATGGACTGAATCTGCTGCGGGTCAGCCGCTTCCTGGCGCAGGGCAGCCCGGCGCAGGGATAACCTGAGCCAGAACTCCAAAACTGCCGTCAGCAAAGCGGATGTAACCAGGGCGACGGCCACCGAAAAAGCCGCATGCCAGGGGATTGCAGCAATCAAATAGATGCTGAATACCAACGACAACGCGGCAAAGGTGGCGTAACGCGCCCTCAGCAGTTCGTAATCCATATCGCTATTCTCGAACAGCGGCGAGCACTTCGGCGCTATGATCGGCGGGCTTGACGTTCTCGAAGATCTTTTTGACCATGCCGTCCGCTCCGATGACGAAGGTGGTACGCGCTACGCCCATATATTCGCGGCCCATGAATTTCTTTGGCCCCCAAACGCCGAACTGCTCACAAACTTCGTGCTGCTCATCGGCCAGAAGGGAGAAAGGCAGGTTGAACTTTTCCTTGAATTTGGCATGTGACTTGGGAGAATCGGGGCTGACGCCTAAAATCGTTACCCCGGCTTGTTCAAAGGCCGAGTAATCATCGCGGAAGTTACAGGCTTCGGTGGTGCAGCCGGGTGTATCGTCCTTCGGGTAGAAATAAAGGATGATGGTTTGTCCTGCGAAATCTGACAGACTGCGAATTGCGCCGGTCTCATCAGGCAGGCTAAATTTTGGGGCAGGGCTTCCTGTTTGTATGCTCATGACTGGGTTCCTCCTGGGTGGATTATACCCGACAGGCATTTTCTAATTTGGACTCTAAAGGTGGATTTAATGAAACTCAAACAATATGGATGTTTGCACAGGTCACTTCCCGTACAGATGCGGTTAAAACCAACAAGGCCGGAAAAGCCTTTCCGGCCTTGCGTTATGTTAAATAGATTACAACTCGACTGCCAGGCAGGTGAGGGTCTCTTCGACACCCGGTATGGGTTGGATCTCATTGGCAAGAATTTTGCCGAGATGGTCAAGGCTTTCTGCCTGGACAATTGCAACGGCGTCATAAGGGCCAAAGGTCATATTAACATCCCTGACTTGTGGAATCTTGTCAAGATGACGGATAACGTCGGCGATTTCGCCGGTACGAATGTTGATTAAGATGAATGCCTTCATGTTCCTTCTCCTCTATTTGCACCAATGGACACATTATAGGAAAGTTCAAGCCAAATAGATACGGGCAATCATCACTTTTTTAGCGGATGGAAATCACTAAACGGGTCTCATCCTCGTCCGCCGCGAGCCAGTATCAGGGCCAGCACCAGGGCCGCGAGCAGGATGGCCCCCAGCACGAGCGGTCCATCTTCGCGCCTGATGGTCAGCAGAACTTCAGGAGTCGCCGTCGGGGTTGGGAGCAGCGTCAGAGTCGGCAAAAGCGGTTGAAGGGTGGCAGAAGGCGAAGGTGTGAAAAAAATCGTCGCAGTTGGTGTGGCAGGCGCAAGGGTGGGGATGACCCCCGTTCCCTTAACGAGCAGCAGTTTCTCGTTCGGATAAATTGCCTCAGTCTCGCTCATTCCGTTCAGTTGGCGAATGTCCGCCACCTTCATGTTGTAGGTGATCGCGATCAGCCAGAGCGTCTCGCCTGGCTGAACGATGTGATAAATGGTGCCGTCGGGCAGGGGGGTGTTTGGGATGGCGGTCGAGGCCAGCGGCGGGGCGTAAACCACCAGGGTCGGCGCGCTCTGGCCGGGGGCCAGGGTATTGATCCCCTGCGGCTGTCTGCTGGGGGTGGGCCGGGCGGCGTCGATGACGTAATAAACATAGCCGTTGACAATTGCCACACCCGCGCCGATCTCGGTCAGGTTGGGTGAGAGCATTGTATTCAGGTGGGGCGCATCTCCCTGCCACTGGCGCACGGCATCTTGAACGCTTTTGTTGTTTCCGGCGGTAATGTTTTCGGAGATAAACCCGCCCAGGCTCAGGTCGCCTGCCAGCGGATAACCCGCATTCAGGGCGCGCTGGTAGGGGCTCGTGCCGCCATAACCGGTGTGCGAAACGCCATTGGCCGCCATAAATTCGGCGTGTTGTTGGGCAATGCCCATCAGGATGGGGTCGGCGGTGTACGGGGGCTGGCCGTTGGCCGCGCGCAGGGCATTAACCTCGGCGATCAGCGAATACGCATCCGTCACTGCCTGTGGGTTGCCTGTCGTTACCGAAGCGCGCGCTTCAACCGGTGCGCTTGTGATCGTGATCAAAGCAAAAACTACCAGTAAGAAGAAGGTTTTTGTTTTTCTCATGCTTTTATTCCGTTAAGTATGTGACCTTTGTGCCTATCAGTGAAACAAGGCCTTCATTATAATCTTTTGTAAGGAATCAAACTTATGCCCATCTTCACTCCCGGACGCCGCTGGCAGCCTGCCTTTTCGCCCTTCAAACACGAATCGTTCGCCCACCAGGTGCTCGCTACCGCCGAGTTGGCCGTCAAAGGCCCGCTGTTCGGTTGCCGCATGTGCGGCAACTGCATGCTGCAAGAGACGGCCTTCATCTGCCCGATGGAATGCCCCAAGGGCTTGCGCAATGGGCCCTGCGGCGGTTCGACCGCCAAAGGCTGCTATGTGGACGAAACCCGCCCGTGCATCTGGTACAAAATCTACGAGCGTTCCTTTAAGATGGGCCGTGAAGAACGCCTGCTCGAAGTCCTGCCGCCGCTCGACTGGGAGAAAGCCGGCACGGAAACCTGGGGCGATGTAATCAACCAGGCCAAAGAAGTCGGCCTGAAGAAAGTCGTCAGCGGATTGGCGCAGGCCGAAACCCGCCAGGAAACCTGGGAGAGCGTCTTCAAGCCCGTGCGCCAGCCCGATTGGTGGCAGGGCGATGACCAGTACCACGCCCCCGCTTACGAGCAGCCCGTCTCCGAACTGGAACGGCGCTTGAAAGCTGGAGAATTTGTCGTCACGGCCGAAGTCGCCCCGCCGATGACGGTCAAAACCGACAAAATGTGCAAAAATATCGAGCTGGTGCGCGAAAGCGTGGCAGCGGTCAACTTCACCACCAGCCCAAGCGCCACCCCGCGCATGTCGTTGTGGGTCTGCTCTGCGCTGGCGGTTCAGCACGGGGTCGAGCCGGTCATGCAAATCGCCGCCCGCGACCGGACGCGGGTCGGCCTGCAAGGGGAAGTGCTCGGCGCTTCGGCCCTGGGCATACGCAACATCCTGTGCCTGTCAGGAGACAGTATGCGCCTTTCGGGCAAACCCCGCGGACGGATGGATGTCTTCGACCTGGACGCTGTCCAAATGCTGTGGATCTTGCGCTGCATGCGCGACGAAGGCCGCTACCTTGACGGACGCGAACTGAAGACCCGTCCGCAGTTCTTTTTGGGAGCCGCCGCCGCACCCTTCGCTTCGGAACCCAAATTCCAGGCCTTGCGCGAGCAGAAAAAAGTCAACGCCGGGGCACAGTTCTTCCAGACCAACCTGGTCTTCGACACCGAACAGTTGGACGAATGGTTAAATGAGCTGGGCAAACGCGGCATCCTCGACAAGGTTTACATCCTGGTTGGCATTACCCCGCTCAAATCGTTCAAGATGGCGCGCTTCATGCACGATGAAGTACCGGGTGTGGTCATTCCACAACCCCTGCTCAGGCGCATGGAGCAGGCCGAAGCTGCCGGGAATGCCGCCGAGGAAGGCGTGCAAATCGCGCTGGAATTGATCGAGAGAATAAAAGGCAAACAGGGCGTCAACGGCCTGCACCTGATGGCTGTCGGTTGGGAAGAGATCGTGCCGCGTATCGTGGCCGAAGCCGGGCTGCGCTAACGCGTAAAATTCCGTTCTTGCCAGTTTTGGTCTGGCATGTTAGAATACCGTCCGCTGTTGCATTGGGGGTTCGTCTAATGGCAGGACGACTGACTCTGGATCAGTTAATATTGGTTCGAATCCAGTACCCCCAGCAAAAAAACATCCCCATATAGGGGATGTTTTTTTGCTAATTGAGCGGCTATTGATCCTGGTTTTTTTTAGACCAGGCCGCAGCCTGTACACACACGCTCAGCGAAAGTTCGCAAGTGTGCAGCTACCATCTCAGGGGTTTCATGTTTGCTGATAAATGCATCGGCGCCGACCGAGAATGCAGCTTGCTCACGGGCATCCAGTTGGCTGATCAGGACAATGACCAGCGCAGTTGAGCAGGCTCTTCGTAGTTCACCCATGGCTTCGGCGGGAGCGCTGGGGAGTAAATTCCAGTCCACCAGCAGCATGTCCGGGGTGGTTGCCGGAGCATCGGCCAACGTGGTTGCCCAGTCAGCGGCTTCTCCAACCACATCCATATTCAAATCAAGGAGCAGCAGGCGCAGGGCGCGTCGCTCCTCGGGTTTGGCATCGGCTAAATATATGCGGGTCATAGATTCATGATACAACAAAGCCTCCCCGGTCACATCCGCCGACTGGGGAGGCTTTGTCTCCGTTACTTGGGGGAGATGCCTTTGATGTCATTTGTCTTCAGGCAGGATTGAACCAACCTGTTTCCCCGGTTCTAAGCGCTTTTTTGCTCAGATTCATGCTCAGTGATGCGCTTGCCGATTTCCTTTTTTGCCTGATCGCGAGTGTAACCATACTTTACCCGCAGCATGGTGACGTATTTATCGAGTTTAATTTCAGCCTTATCGACCTTGCTCAGGTCGTCGCTATTCATCAGACTCCACCAGGCTGTTGTCTGGCTTCGGATTTGTTTCCACTTGCTTTCGAAAAGATCTCTGTTCATGATTTAATTTTCCTAATTCTTTGAATAAACGTTCACAATTTGCGCCTTATCGCGCCATACTTAAAATTCCAACCAGAGAAACTATCAACCTGAACGTGTTTGTCTCCGTCTCTTCGGGTTAAGGGATGATGTGGTTACGCAACGCCAGAGTGACCGCTTCTGTGCGGCTGGCAACCCCCAATTTGGACAGAATGTTACTGACATGCGATTTGATGGTAGATGGACTGACGGTCAGTTTGCCGGCGATTTGGGTATTGTTCAAGCCTTCGATCATCAGGCGCAACACTTCACGTTCGCGTTCGGTCAGGTCAAATCCTGGGGCTGGCGTCTGGTTGGCTGTTTCGATCAATACCTGGGCGGCTTCAGAAGAGAGCGTGGCGCGGCCCGAGTGTGCAGCCCGGATAGCCCTGGCGAGGTCGTCTGCCGAGACATCTTTGAGCAGGTAACCGATTGCCCCGGCGTCCAGCGCATTTTTGATCAATTCACCTTCTTTGAAACTGGTCAGCACAATAACCTGCACCTGCGGAAATTTCTGGCGGATGGCGCGGGTCGCGGTAGCTCCGTCCATCCCCGGCATGACCATATCCATCAGGATCACATCCGGTACGAGTTCGGTGGCAATTTGGATGGCTTGCAAACCGTTTTCGGCTTCGCCCACCAGTTCCATGTCATCGAAGACCAGCAAAAAGGTTGCCAGTCCGCGGCGTACCATGGTGTGATCATCAACCAGCATCACACGAATAGGTTGGGACTGCGTTTCTGTCATAGGACACCCTTCTTTGCCCAGTGAATGGCTACTTCGGTGCCATTACCCGGCTGGCTAATGACCGCCAGGGCGGCCCCGACGGTTTCGGCGCGTTCACGCATCATTCTCAACCCGTAATGGCCGCCGGACAGTGCCAATTCGGAAGGGTTAAACCCGCAACCGTTGTCGCGAATATGCAATTTCAATTCTTCAGGCGCGTGAAGAACGTCGATCTCCACCTGGCTGGCCCCGGCATGTTTGGTGATATTGTTCAGTACTTCCTGGCAGATACGATACAGCGCCACCTGTGTTTCAGGCGGCAGGCTGCCTTCACCGCTTACTGTTATCTTTGTCGGAATGTTTGTTCGCCCGGTAAAGGCGTTGCATAACAGGCGCAGCAGGTCGCCCAGGTCTGAATCGATCAGGGTCGAGGGGCGCAGTTCAGCCAGTAACGCGCGCATTTCTGCCTGAGCGCCGCGCGTCAGGCGGCGCAAATCTTCGAGAGAGCGGCGCGCCTCTTTTTGATCCCGCTCCCACAGGCGCGGCAGGACTTCGGCGATCAGCCCGGCGGAAAAAAGCGACTGGTTGACAGCGTCGTGCAGGTTTTGCGCCAGACGCTGGCGTTCCTGCAGCGCGGCTAATGCCTGGGCATGTTCGTATAACCCTGCGTTGACCAGTGTCACCGCCACTTGATTGGCAATCGTCATCGCCAGGTTGGCTTGATGTGGGCTGAAGTAATTGCGCGCAGTATGGGCGATGCCGATCCCGCCGAGAACACGGTTTTTGACCGCCAGCGGTATCCACATCCAGGACTGTACTTTTTCCATGAGTATAGTGGAAGGTTCGTTTTCCAACAGAGTGCGCATAAACTTGGCAGTAGGTTCGTTACTCCATAAATCTGCAATACGGATCGGGTTATGCCCATTAAACAGCGCCTTAAGCACTTGCTTGTCGATCAATGGGATACGGAAAGGTACAGATTTTTCCAATTGCGGCACCCCGCGTACCGCCATGGCGACCAGGGTCGAATCTTCCAGCACGAAAAGGCTGGCATGGCTATATTTGATAAGTCCTTCCAAATGCTCCAAGATCAGGCCTGGCTGCATTTCCAGGGTGGACGCCAGGTTTTGGGAAATTTCGAGTAAAGCGGCTTGTTCGCGCGTGCGTACAACCACACGTTGCTGAAGCTGGTGTTCAGCCTCGACTCGTTTGCTTATGTCACGGATGATCGCCAGCGCACAAGGGCTGCCCTGGTAATTGAACGCCACTGCACGCCACTCGACAAATATCTGCGAATCATCCCGGCGCACATGCTGTGCTTGCATCTCGAACAGGCCGCCTTGTTTAATCACACTGGCATAGTCGGCGAAAAATGGCAGGCTTTTGGCAGATAGCAAGCTTTGCAGGCGTAGCCCGTTGAAGGCATCGCGCGTATATCCGTGCATTTGTGCGGCGGCAGGGTTGGCGTCCAATATGCTGCCGGTTTCCAGATCGGTGATCAGCACCCCATCGCTGATGGTTTCAAAGATTTTCAAATATAGCCTGTCGGTTTCTGAATTTTCAGTCTTCATTTATGAACTCTCTAGTTTCATTGTACTGCAATACCTAAAAAAAATATCCAGTCCATCGAAGTGGATGATTTTGCAGGTTTTTCCTGCTGCTCGCCTGCTGCAAAAATCGCCTGCACTGCGGCAGGCAGGTTTGTTATATATGCCCGTGGTCATGAAATGCGCAGCACGTTGTTGCGCGTTCATGTGCTTATAAAAAGTGCAACTTGTGACCGGGACGGGTATAATCCCTGCCATGCTTAGACAACGAAAATTCCAAATCCTTTTTGGGGTGTTGGCCCTCTTACTGGTTGGTTTTAGTCTGTATCAACTTCCTTTTGTGAAAGGCCGCGTTAGTTCTGCGCTGGATGAAATGCGCCGTGATGTGATCTATTTCTTCCGCCCGCCAGACGAAGCCGTTTTCCAGCCGGGTTCAACTGAACGTATTCTGCCTACCGCTAAAGCGGTGACACTTACGCCTTTGGCGACATCCACCCCTGAGCCGAGCGCCACTGCTGGCCCGACCCTGCCGCCGACGGTGACTCCCACCCCGCTGCCCGAGTTCGTTTCCCTGCCCGGCGTCAAATATGTAGACCAGCACAACCGCTGGAATTACTGCGGCCCGGCCAACCTGGTTATGTCGCTCAAGTTTTGGGGCTGGAGTGGCCTGCCCGGCGATACACGCGACCCGCGCGACCAGGTTGCCTATTTCATCAAGCCCGGCGTTCAAGACCCCGCGCTCGATTTCATCCAGCAGGGCAAAACCGACAAAAATGTGATGCCTTCAGAAATGGCCGATTTTGTCAACAACCAGACCGATTATCGCGCCCTGATCCGTTATGGCGGTAGTATGGACCTGATCAAGTCACTTGTTGCGGCGGGCTTCCCGGTCGTCATCGAAAAGGGTTATTTCGAGCGCGACGCCAACGGTAAAATCTCGTGGCTGGGACATTACCTGTTCGTGACCGGCTATGACGAAAGCCAGAGCGGCTTTATTGTCCAGGATGCTTACCTGAAACCGGGCAAAAACCTGATCAGCAAGTATGAAGACTTTGAGATTGGCTGGCGGGCGTTTAACTATCTTTTCATGGTGGTTTACCATCCCGATCGTGAAAACGAACTCTTTACCACCCTGGGCCCCTGGCTGGATGGCGATTGGGCTAACCAGCACGCCCTGCAAGTGGCAGACGAGGAAATCCCCACCCTGGAAGGCATTCACCTGTTCTTTGCCTGGTTTAATAAAGGTACCAGCCTGGTCTCCCTGTTCGACTACAGTGAAGCGGCAACGGCTTTCGATGAAGCTTTTACCATTTACGCCACCCTCGGCAAGGATGACAAACAGCGTCCCTACCGCATGATGTGGTATCAGACCTCGCCTTACAAAGCCTACTACTATTCCGGCCGTTACAGCGATGTTATCAACCTGGCCAATACCACCTTTCAAACGATCGACCTGCCAACCCTTGAAGAGAGTCTGTTCTGGCGCGGCATGGCCTACTACGCCAGCGGCGAGACCCAGGCCGGCATCGCTGACATGCGCGAGAGTGTGCGCCTGAATTATCGTTTCGACGATGGCCGCGCAATTTTGCAGCAGTGGGGTGTGCAGCCATGATCCGCCTGCTCCATTTTGCCGACGCCCATATTGATATGGCCAATTATGGCCGCCATGATCCGCAGAGTGGTTTACCGGTGCGCGTGCTCGATTTTCTCAAATCGCTCGATGCGATTGTCGATGCGGCCATTGCAGAAAAGGTGGACCTGGTCATCTTTGCGGGGGATGCCTACAAAGACCGCAGTCCCGCGCCCACCTTCCAGCGTGAGTGGGGAAAACGCATCATGCGTCTCTCGCAGGCGGGCATCCCGACCATTTTGCTGGTCGGCAACCACGATCTTTCCCCGGCAATCGGCCGCGCTCACGCCATTCAGGAGTTCGAGACGTTGAATGTGCCGCAGGTGCGCGTCATCTCAAAGCCGCAGTTGCTCGGCCCGCAGGATTTGGGCGGACTGCCGGTGCAGGTGATCGGTCTGCCCTGGGTCTCGCGCTCCGGCTTGATGGCGGCCCTGGATTCTGATGCCGACGACAGCGCCGAAATTTACACCCAACTCGAAACGCGCCTGACCCAACTTTTTGAAGAATATCTCGAAAAAGCTGACCCATCCCTGCCGCTGATCCTGACCGCTCACGCCTCGGTGCAGGGAGCGGTCTATGGCGGCGAACGCATGGTCATGCTTGGCAATGACCTGGTGCTTTCGGGTTCGATGGTCAAAAATCCGAAACTGGATTATGTCGCCCTGGGGCACATCCACAAGCCGCAGAATTTAAACGGCCCCGGCCCATACCGCAAGGACAAGACCCCTTACAGCCATCCGCCGGTCATTTATCCTGGCTCGATCGAGCGGGTCGATTTTGGCGAAGTTGCCGACGATAAATTCTTCGTCATTGCCGAGATCGAAAAGGGCAAGACAACCGTCCACTGGCGAAAACTGGCAGGGGTGCGGCCCTTTGTGGATAAATTTGTCCGCGTGCAGTCGGGGGAAAAACTGACAGAGCGGCTGATCGCCGCTTTGCCGGAAGCAGATAAAATGTCCGGCGCGATCGTGCGCCTGGTGATCGAATATCCACGTGATCTGGAAAAACTGCTCGACGAATCCGCGTTGCGCGAGCATGCCAGATCCGCCCTCGAATTTCACCTGGTCAAACGTCCGCAAATCGATTCGCGTGTGCGCCTGCTCGCCGACCAGTCGATCGCAGCCCTGACCTCGCTTGAACTGCTCGATATCTATTGGAAAAGCCTTCACCTCGACGATGCTGAGACCGGCCAGTTGCAAGCCCTGGCCCGCCAGGTATTGTCGGATGCTGGCCCTGAATACTAAATCATCCTGTCACGGAACTGCTATGGATACCAACGAGAAATTTTCATATACTCAGCCTCATATTATGCGCTGGATTTATATTTCCCCCCACTTTGACGATGCAGTTCTCTCGTGCGGCGGCCTGATTTGGGAACAGACCCACACTGGCATTCCGGTCGAGATTTGGACGATTTGCGCCGGTGATGCGCCATCCGGGCAGCTTTCACCGTTTGCCCAGGCCATGCACGAATCCTGGCAGACGGGCAATGCCCGCGAGACGGTGGCCTTGCGCCGTATCGAAGACCAGAATGCCTGCCGCAGGGTGGGGGCGCTGGCGGTGCATTTTCCCGTGCCCGATTGCATCTACCGTCGCAGCCAGACCGGGTCGCTGCTCTACCCGCAGGGAATTTTTGATGGTCAAAACCCGCGTGACCAGGCCGTGATCGACGAGATTGTTAACCTGCTCTCTGCCAGGATCAATCAGTACGACGTGCTGGTTTGCCCGCTGACGCTTGGCGGGCATGTTGACCATTTGGTTGTGCGCGCCGCGCTTGAGCGCCTGGGCAGGCCGCTCTGGTATTATGCCGATATTCCCTATTTTTTCAGGGAACCTGAGTACCTGCCCGAAAAGGCGCAGGGTCTGGTGGCGAAAAACTTCTATGTTTCAGCTGAGGGGTTGCAAGCCTGGCAGGAAAGTATCGCGGCGCACAAATCGCAGATCAGCATTTTGTTTGATGATGAAGCCGATATGCGCCAGAAAATCCGTGAATACGCCCAGAAATTTGATGCCTTGCGCCTGTGGGAACGTGAGCAAACGGCCTAAAGTGCTTGATTTCGCACAAAAATCGTGATATATTTAGCGCACATCTCAATATATTTCGTGTAACTTTCACGTTGCATCCCTTTTTGAGGATGCAACATATCTTATAGACAGGGAACGTTTATGGCTGTCACTTACTTAACTAAAGAAGGTTTCCAAAAACTCCAGGATGAGCTCGATTACCTGCGCACCGCCAAGCGCCAGGAAGTTGCCGAACGCTTGCATGAAGCCATGGAGGGCGGGGAACTGATTGAAAATGCTGAATATGAAGCGGCCAAGAACGAACAGGCTTTTGTTGAAGGCCGTATTCAAGAACTTGATATTTTGCTTGCCACCGCTCATCTGATCGAAGGCCAGCATGACCCCTCATCGGTGGATGTTGGCGATACTGTTCTCGTTCAAATTGATGAAGATGAACCCGAAGAATATGTCATCGTTGGGGCAGCCGAGGCCGACCCGCGCGCCGGCAAAATTTCCAACGAGTCGCCGCTTGGCAAAGCCCTGCTCCACCGCCGTCCGAATGATGTTGTGGTTGTCGAGGCGCCGGGCGGATCATTTAAAGTCAAATTACTTAAGACCACCTAGAAGACCAGGGCAGTCAACCCAAGCCCTGCGCGGGCTCTGCGAATGCAGGGCCTTTCGGCGCGGGGCTTTTTGTTACCAGAGGAACAGTTATGACCGAATACACTCATCTTGAAAAAATCCGTGTTCAAAAGATCGAAGAATTGCGCGCCGAGGGCATCGAGCCGTATCCGACCCGCGCCGAGCGCAGTCACACCAGCCAGCAGGCCATCGCCGCGCTGACCGCAGCCGAATCCGCTGCGCCTGAGGGCCAGCCCGCCGCCGAGGTCAAGGCTACCCTGACCGGGCGCATCCGCGCCACCCGCCCGATGGGCAAGCTGGTCTTTACCCACATCGAAGATGGGAGCGGCAAGATCCAGCTTTTCCTGCGTGTCAATGAACTTGGCCAGGAAAAAGTGGATTTCTTCAACAAGATGTTCGACCTGGGAGATTTTATCCAGGCTTCGGGCCTCATGATGCGCACCCGCACCGGCGAAGCGACCTTGCAGGTGCATGATTTTCAGATGCTGGCCAAGGCTGTTTCTCCCCTGCCTGCTGATAAAGACGAAACCCTCGAGGACGGCAGCGTCCTGCGGCACGCCGCGCTTGAAGACCCCGAACTGCGCGCCCGCCAGCGCTACGCCGATTTGGCGGTCAACCCCGATGTGCGCGAAACCTTCCGCAAACGGGCGGCGGTCATCAAATCCATCCGCAATTTCCTGGACGGCCACGATTTCCTCGAGGTCGAAACCCCCATCCTGCAGCCGCTCTATGGCGGCGCGGCGGCGCGTCCATTCACCACCCACCACAACGAACTTGAGCAGGATATGTACCTTCGCATTTCCTTCGAACTGTATCTCAAACGCCTGCTGGTTGGCAACTTCGAGCGCGTTTACGAGATCGGCCGCGATTTCCGCAACGAGGGCGTCTCCTTCAAGCACAATCCCGAATTTACCCAGCTCGAATTCTACTGGGCCTACGCCGATTATTTGCAGGTGATGGAACTGACCGAGCAAATGATCGCCCATGTTTGCGATACGGTCTTTGGCAGCCGCAAATTCGTTTTCGACAAAGATGAAAATACGCGTTATGAACTGGACTTTTCCGCCCCCTGGAAGCGAGTCCAGATGCGACAGGGAATCATCGAAACGAGCGGCATCGACATTGCCGACTACCCGACGGCTGAATCGCTGTTCCAGGCGATCGTGAGCAAACACCCGGGCAAAACCCCCGACCCGCACGCTGCGCGCGGCAAACTGATCGATTTCCTGGTCGGTGAGTTCCTCGAACCGACCTTGATCCAGCCGACTTTCCTCTACGACTACCCGCGCGATATTTCGCCCCTGGCCAAATCCAAACCCGGCGACCCGCTGACGGTGGAGCGCTTCGAGGGCTACGCCGCCGGTTTCGAGCTGTGCAACGCCTTCACCGAGCTGAACGACCCACTCGATCAGGAACAGCGTTTCATCGAGATGGGCCGCGACTACACCGACGAGGAAGAAGAAAAACATCCGATGGACGAGGATTACCTGCGCGCCATGCGCTATGGCATGCCCCCCAACGGCGGTTTCGGTATGGGCGTCGACCGACTGGCCATGCTCTTGACCAACAAGCGCTCCATCCGCGAGGTTTTGCTCTTCCCGGCCTTGCGCAACGAATAGCATTCCGCATTCTCCCTTGCGCCGTTACACAAAATGTGTAACGGCGCTTTTGTTTATTGAAATACGGGTGGTGATAAAGCTATAATGAAACGAGAAGGGTTTCACATTCCAGTCCATGCGTTGCCATGAATATAAACAGCCCTGCCAAATATGTCATAAATTATCAGAAGTATGTTTTCCTGGAATACCGCCAAAAACTATTGGATGTTTTCCTGCAGATCTGCATTTGGATCACTTTCTTTTTATTGATCATCAACCTGATAGAGCGGTATGTTGACCCGGAAAACCCATGGCATCTGCAAAATATTATCGCCGACCTGGTTGCGCTTGCCATCCTGTCTTTTTTTCTGTGGGCGAACAGCCGCGGATGGGTGAATTTTTCAGCCTGGGGAATTTTGTTTTTGGTTCTGGCGGTTATCTACCAATCGTATTCACCCAGTAATTTAACATCTTCCCTGGTTCTGGTTACCCTGCCAATAGCGTTGTCCAGTTTTTTGATCCATCCCCTGGCATCGTTTTTGTTTATGGCCCTGACCCTGGCTTTCTATTTCGTGGTTTACCTGACTTATACGGGGGATATTTTTTTTGATCAGTTTGCCAGCCTGGTTTTGCCCGTACTGGCGGGTGGTTCATACTATATTTCTTCTATGCTTAATCAAACCATCAGCGAACTGGTTGTCGCATACGATGAAACCATTCAGGGTTGGGCAACCGCCCTGGAAATGCGCGACTCGGAGACCCAGGGACATTCTGCCCGTGTGTGCGAATTGACCATGTTGCTGGCGCGTAAGATGAAATTTTCGGAAAGGGATATGATCCATTTACGTCGCGGCGTATTACTGCACGACATCGGGAAAATGGCCATCCCCGATTCCATCCTGCATAAGCCCGGCCCGCTCACCGAAGCAGAGTGGCAGATCATGCGCAAACATCCCGAGTATGCGCGAACTTACCTGGCCAAAGTCCCCTTTCTTGGCCCGGCATTGGATGTTCCTTATTTTCATCATGAGCGTTGGGATGGCAGCGGTTATCCCAACCGACTTTCAGGTGAGAATATCCCGCTTTATGCGCGCGTTTTTGCAGTGGTCGATGCCTGGGATGCCCTGACCTCCACGCGTCCTTATCGGCAGGCCTGGTCGCCCCAAAAAACGCTGGCCTACCTGCAAAACGAATCAGGAAAACAATTTGACCCCAGGGTTATCATTGCTTTTACTGAGTTGATTCAAAGCCAACCATCATTTCGTTTGGAGTAAGCTCATGCCCACCTATCCTTTCATGCAAGTGGACGCCTTCACCGACCGCCCCCTGGGCGGAAATCCGTGCGCCATCCTGTTCGATTGTTCAGATCTGTCTGCCGAAACCATGCTGGCGATTGCCCGTGAGATGAACCTGAGCGAAACCGCCTTTGTCTGGCAAAAACCGGATGGACATTTTCGCGCGCGTTATTTTACGCCGGCTGAAGAAATTCCCCTGGCGGGTCACCCAACCATCGCCACCGTTTTTGCGTTGGTCGAAACTGGGCGGCTTAAGGTTGATTCCTATCTCAAAATCCCGCTCGAGCTGCGCGACGGCCCCATCGACGTGGAAATTTTCGCCAAAAGTGGCAAAGTTGAACGGGTGGTGATGAGCCAGCGCAAGCCCCAATTTTTGCGGATTTATTCTCCCGAAGAAGCGCTGCCTGCTTTTGGCCTTTCTCCCGCGGACCTGCTCCCCGGAGCCTGTATCCAGACCGTCAGCACGGGCACGCCCCAGTTGTTTATTCCGCTCAATGGCCAGGATGCCCTGCGAAGGGCGCAGGTCGATATGCAGAAATTTTCCAAGCTGCGCCAAAGCGGGGATTTTTTCAGCGTTCACCCGTTTTGCCTGCAAGGCATCGAGCGCGGACAAACCTTTGCCCGGCACTTTGCCCTGCTGCCGGATATTGCCGAAGACCCGTTCACTGGCTCCGCCACGGGCGGCATGGCGGCTTACCTGTGGCATTACGGCCTGCTGGCCTCGCCCAGCTTCCTGGCCGAGCAGGGACATTGGATGCAGCGCCCCGGCATCGGCTTTGTCGAAGTTGTCGGCCCGCGCGAGGCCATCGAAACGGTTAAAGTTGGCGGTGGAGCGGTGGTTGTCCTGCGCGGCGAGCTGAGTTTGTGATCGGTCTGTGAAAATTTTGCGGGTTGAATTTCGCCAAAAACAGTCTAAAATGGTTATATTGGTAAATCGAGGAGAGAGAAATGTCCCAAACGTTTAATTGTCCAAGTTGTGGCGCGCCTTTGGATTATCAGGGCAGCGACCCGATCATCCGCTGCCCGTATTGCAGCAGTTCGGTGATTGTCCCTGAGAATTTGCGTTCCAGGCCATCTTTTTCTTCCAAGCCCAGCAATTTCACCCTGAGCGGAGCTGGCGACATGGGCAGCCTGATCAACCAGGCCCGGCGCATCAAGGAAGTCAAAGACCTGGCCGAAGCCGGCCAAACCGAAAGAGCAGTCGCGATTTACCGCGAAATTACCGGCAGCGATGATGTTTCGGCCCGCCAGGCGGTTGAAAAACTTTCGATCGGGCAGCCCATCACCCTGGCTGGGATGGGCATGACCGCCGCGGATGTCATGTCGCAGGTCAGGATGGCGACCGGGCCAGGTATCCACGTCCAGACGCTGGATGCCAAGTCATCCCAGCAGGTCGGGCGTTGGGTGGGCTGCCTGGTGACGATCCTGGTGCTGGGCATCCTGGCCGGCGTCCTTGTCCCGGTGGGAATTGCCCTGGCCGGGGCACTGGCGGCCGCCAACAGCTTTGAGGAGATGATCCCGGTCAACATTCCCGGCCTTGAACTGACGTTGATCCCTGGCCTTGACCCGTCACTGGTTTCCGGTTTTGCTTCGCAAGAGCTGGCTTTTGGCGGCGAGGGGACCGGCCCCGGACTGTTTGGGGATGTGCGCGCGATCGGGGTCAACCCCGTCAATGGGCAGATTTATGCCGCAAATTATGATGATGGCCGCGTGCAGGTTTTCGACGCGCAGGGAAAATTTATCACCCAGTGGATCATCCCTGAGGAACTTACCGACCCCTATTTTGGTGATCTGGCGGTTGGCCGCGATGGAACGGTTTTTGTCCCGGTCTTTGGCAAAATCTTGAAATTTGACAGCACTGGCTCTCCGCTGGAGGTCATTGAAAATGATGAGTATCGTTTTGAAGATATTGACATCGCCCCGGACGGCTCGTTGGTAACGATTGCCAATGGCGAGGACATTGTTTGGCTGTCTGCTGACGGACAGGTGACCGGCGCTGTGGAAGCTGCCGTTTCCACTGTTTCAGGTGATTCGGAATTGAGTGCTAAAATTGCGGTGGATGGCATCGGCAATGTTTACCTGTTGGGCCGGTTTAACACGGCTGTCTTTATTTTCAATTCAGATGGCAAGTTTATCAACCGTTTTGGCAGTGATGGCGATGAAAGCGGTCAATTCCGCGCCCCGATGGCGATCGAAGTGGATGGCCAGGGACGGGTTTTTGTCAGCGATATCAGCGGAATTCAGGTTTTTGGAAACGATGGACGCTACATTGACGTAATTAAGGTGAAATATGCCGCTTATAACCTGGCTTTCGATGACCAGGGTAAGCTCTATGTGACCACCAACCAGAAGATGGTCGAAAAATATCAAGTCAACCCATAGGAGTTATTCATGTCTGAACCAATCAATTGCCCCTCCTGTAATGCGCCCGTCGATATGCCCGCCACGGCCTGCCCGTATTGCGGCGCGGCCCTCAACGCCGACCCGCGCAGTGCGCCAACCCTGCTGGCATCCGCTGCCGATTTGCCGCCGCAGCCGCGCTTCGAGAGCAGTGCCGCGGCGATGGACGAGATCAAACGCTTCCTGCGCGCCGGTAACAAGGTTGGGGCCGTCCAGGTTCACCGCGAATATTTCAGCACCAGCTTGAAGGAAGCCAAAAATGCGGTCGAGGCCATCGAAAGCGACCTGAAGTTCCAGGATGCTCCCAAGCCGCCTGCCGACGATGAACCGCCGGCTTTCGCCCGCCCCGAGGCCCCTGCGGTGGCGGCTGCCTCGCCAGCGGCGGCCTCCTTCGATGGGCCCCAAGAACCCCCGGCCTGGCGTAACTGGGCGATCGGTTGCAGTGTGGCCTTTGTTTTGTTTTGCTGCCTGTGCGTGGTGTTGCCCGCTTTGTTGTATATGGTTATGGGCGCCCAATCCGGCGGATTTTAGTTGACATCCAACCAAGGTTAAATTCTGTAGGGCGAGATCATATCTCGCCCTATTTTTCATTGTGCCACTTTTCCGTGCTAATTATCAGGTCAGGGAGTCAATTCTGCCGGTATGAAGCAGGGCTGGTAATCATTACCGACGATCAAGATGTAGTCGATGGGGTTTTCACTATCCGGGACTGAGACCAGCACCTGCTCGCTCAGCCCCAGCACAGCCAGCAGGCTGGCGGCGCGAACCGGGTCCTGGTCGTCGCTCAGGTCATAAAGCAGGGTTGCGGCATGTTGGCGGTGGTCGGCATCGGCGATGGATGTCTGGTAGCCGGCATAGTTCAGCCGTTCGGCGGCCAGGGTTTCCCAGCCGTCGTAATAGGAGCCGTTTTGCACTTCGATCGAGAAAACCTGGTGTTCTTCCTGCACGACTGAAGGAGAAATCGCTTCGCTCAGCATGGCCTGGATGGCTTCGGTGTTGGGCAGGAGCACATAAGCCCCGCCGGGAGTGATCCAGGATGTGACCAGGTCGCCGGCCACATAATAGCTGCGGATGTCGGCATTGTTCATCCGAAAGGCCAGCGGTGCGAGCGAGATAACATCGCTCAAGCCGATTTCTGTTTTGATCGATGAACTCAATTCAGTATAAAGCTGTGGCAGGCTGGCCAGGGTGTTGGTGCTCATGGTCTGCTTGAAAAGCGCGCGCAAGACTTCCTGCTGGCGGCGGCCGCGGTCGAAATCGTTCGATTTCATTCGTGAGCGGGCGTACCACAGCGCCAGGTCGCCATCCATGTGGATGAGACCCGGCCCGGCGGTGTAAAGCGACCAGTTGTCCTCGTATTCCGGATTCAGGTCCGGCGCGATCAGCCGCCAATCGGTGTAGTGACAGGCAATGGGCACGTCGATCCCGCCCAAGGTGTTGACGACGCGCCGGAATCCGTCAAAATCGACCATGGCGGTTTGCTGAATTTCCAGGCCAAAATTGGTCAGGATGGTGTCTTTGAGCAGCCCCGGGCCGCCGCCGGGGTACTGGTAAATTTCGCCGTACTGGTAGGCGGTGTTGATGCGCTGCAAGCCGACGGTGGGGATGTTGACCCACAGGTCGCGCGGGAACGAGATCAACGAGACCTGCCCGTCCCTGGGGCGGATGGCCGCGACCATGATCGTATCGGTGCGATACGATGAGCCGGGGCGCAGGTCAGAGCCTAGCAGCAGGTAAACCAGCGATTCGGGTGCGTTGATGGGAAGGGCGGGCGTTTCGATGACGGCCAGGGTGGGCTGGGGCGCCATTTCAGTGTTGGTTGCTATGGGTGTGATGGTGGGGATCAGCGCGGGCAGGGTTGCTGTTGCTCTGATCGTTGGCTGGCTGGCTTGTTCGCTGGTCAGGTGGTTTATTTCGGGTTGGAAGGGGGTTGGTGTGGCGGTGGCATTCGCAGGGGCGGTGACGAAATAATAAGCTGAATAAGCCTGTGGCGCAGGCGTCCCGCAGGCGGTGAAAAACAGGCTGATAAAGACAACAAAAAAGAGCGTTGTGCGCATCGATAAAAAATGTAGCGACGACAATGTCATCACTACTTTATGGAGTTAAGGAGATTGTTTGGGTGGCTGTCGGTGTGGCAGAGCTGACACCGGGGCTTGCTGTTTCGGTGAATACCGGGGTCACTGTTTCTGTGGCCGTAGCCGTAGGCGTGGCGCTGGCCGTCACCTCGATCGTCAGGCTGGGAGCCAGAGTGGCGCTGACCGTGGGCGTTGCGGTAACGGGTGTCAGAGGGGTAAAGGTTGCCGTGCTGGTCGGCACGTTGGGTACCCTCAGTTGTTGTCCTGTATAAATGGCGCTTGACCCCCCCAGACAATTTGCCTGTTGCAGTTGAGACACACTGACCCGGTAAAGAAGGCTGATACGGAAGAGTGTATCGCCAGGTTGAACGATGTAGATAATCCAACCGGCGGGTGCGCCGCATGCGATCCTTGTGACGGTTGGCAGGGGCGGCACATACAAGAATGAACCGGCAATCAGTTCATTGCTTACCAGACAATTGGCTTGTTGCAGTTCGAAGGGATCGACGCGATAGGTCTGGGCAATCGAAGCAAGCGTATCGTAGGGTTGGATGGAGATGGGAACCCAACCGGCCGGCGGCAGGCAGGTTGTTGGCGGAGGCGGCAGGGTGTTGGTCTGGCTGGGAGTTGGCGATTCGACCGCCAGGGTCGAACCATCCAGTGGGGGGAGCAACTCAAGGGTCGGATACGCGCTTTGCTGGGCAGCAGTCGGGCTGGGTTGCGGGGCCAGGGCCGGGATCATTCCGTCTTCAGCCATTGCCAGCGCAAATCCGCCCAGCACCAGGCCGACGGATAAAACGCCGAGCAAGAAGCCGCCTCCCAGTTGGCGCCAGGCCCCCATCTTATCCCTGCACTTCTACTTCAGGCTGCCGGATGGGCAATAAAACGCTGAAGGTCGAACCTGTGCCCATTTCCGTATCCACCCAAATGCGGCCGCCCTGGGCTTCGGTCAGGGTCTTTGCAATCGACAGTCCGACACCGGTATCGCCTACGCCCTGAATGAGCACATTATCAGCCCGGTAAAGGCGCGAGAAGACCCGCTCCATGTCTTCGGCAGGGATGCCGCCGCCGGTATCTGCAATCTGCAACAGAACGTAATCCTGGTCATTTTCGCGCTCGGTCCTGACGCGCAAGGTGACGCTGCCCTCCACCGCTGAAGCCGCTCCGGCATTTTGCAGCAAGTGGATCAGGATTTGCTGAATCGCTTCGCGGTCAGCTCGGATGGGTTGCAGCGCTTCGGGCAGGTCGATCCGCAGGCTGATATTTTTTTCGCGCAGTTGGCTGGATGTGTAGGCCATGGCGTTGTCGATGATCAGGTTTAGATCAACCGTTTCAGGTTTGAGCGACATCAGCCCGGTTTCCAGGGTCGTGATCTGAATCAGGTCGTCGATCAGGCTGCCGATCCGCTCGGTGGATGCCTTGACGCGCTCGACGAATTTGCGTTGCAAGGCGCCCAAAATGCCGACCGATTCGCCCAACATCAAATCGGTATAACCGATGATCGAAGACATGGGCTGGCGTAATTCCTGGGCAATCGAGGCAATCACTTCTGCCTGATCCGTGGAGAGCTTGCCGCTGGGCTGTTTTTCGATTTCAAGTAGTTTGATATTTGCTTCAGCCAGTTGATTTTGCAGGCGGGCAACTTCGCCCAGGGTCAGTTTGAGTTCGCTCTCATAATACGCGTTGCCGCTGCTGCTGCCATCAGACTTGGCCGATTCGACCCGCGATTTGAGTTTTTCGTTTTCAATGCGGACGGCTTCCAGGGTTGTAAGCGCATCCTGGTAATTCCTTTCCAAGTCGCCGCCATCCTGCATCTTGCCTTTGATGGCTTCCATTTCCTGGGTTATTTCGGCGTTGCTGGCCTGGATGCGCGCCAATTGCGAAAGGGTCTCTTCGGCGCTCTGGCGCGCCATTTCACGCTGGTGCTCGATCTCGGCAATTCGGCGTCCGCGTTCGATGATCGGCACAAAAGACATGGCAATATTGCTCAGGAAAGTCTGGTCGTCGGCGTTCCATAAGCGGTTCGAATAGGGCGAAAGCAACAGCACACTGCCCAGGGTGCCCTGGTCGTTCGTGATCGGGACGTTTAACAAATTACCAGGGTTGCTCAACCCGAGCATGTCGCCCAGTCCCTTCAGGTCAGAGGATGTTGTGCTGGCAGGCAGGCGCAACGGACGTCCACGCAGGACAGCGTTCGCCAGCATGGGCACAGTATCCTTGTTCATTAATCCACCGTCGAGGTTTTCCTCGCGGATCAAATCGTAACCGCTGGCAATAAAAAGCGTATTCTTATCGTCGCCGACAAAGATCAGGAAACACAGGTCTGCCAGCATCGCCTGCGCCACAGCGCGGGCAATATGCTGGTTGATTTTGCTGGCATCCACTTCGGCAGCCAGTGCCAGCAGGGAACTGAGTGTTTTGGGATCGGTGCTGTAGCGGCGGCGTTCGCGCAGGGACTGGCTTGGCCGGTCTGTCCCGGCAGATTCTGCCACGTTCTTCTGGAAGACAGACACCGTTTGGTTGGCTGCCCCGCTTGTGGGTGTCGGGAAGCGGTTGGGCAGTGTCAGCAGCAGGGGGTAAGCGGCCATGATAAACAGGCGCACAATACCCGAATAATCCCCGCTGCCTGTCCAAAAACTATCCAGCAAAAAGCCGGCGCCGATCAGGGTGATCACCGCCAGGCCGCTGCCGAAACCCAACGGACGACGCATAAGCAGCAATAACGCGCCCAAGGCCAGGACCGCCAGGATGGCGATATTCCAGGCCAGGCTTTGCGGCGAAACGTTGAAGTTGGCCTCAGACGGCAGGCCCGCCCGTGACACAATCCCAAAAGCCAGCGCGATCAGCGTCAACAGGCTCAAGACAGTTGTCGTGGCGTCCCAGGCGCGGGCCGGTTCAGGGAAGGCCCACATCCAGATGATCCACAGCACACTGAATAAAATAATGGCTCGATCCAGGCTGGGTAAGATTTGTCCAGCGTTAAGAACCCCCTGCCAGGCCAGTCCGCTGGCGATGAACAGGATAACCTGCCCAAACAGCAGCAGGCTCAACCCCATCACCATGCGGCGCACTTGCGGGTAACCCGTAGCACGCAACTGACTAATTGCGCTTTGCAGCGCCCCGGTAATCGAAAAAGCCAGCACCAGGTGATAAACAAGGTTCCCCGGCGCATTGGCAAGTAAAGTGAAAATTTGATCAAAAAACGGCATATTCATCCCTCGGAATTATAGCACGGCTTCTTTGCTGCAAACCTGAATGAGAAGGATATAATGAAAATCGCATGAAAAATAAACCGTCTCTTGCCGTTTTGATGCCTCTCATTTTACTATTATTCGCAGTTCTTTTCCAAGCACATCTTGTCAGCCTGGAATCGACCGGCCAATTTCAACTTGCCTATCGCTGGCAGCCCTGGCGGGGCGAGCTGCTTGAGAAAAGCGCGTTCCAGGCGGCTGAAAAAGGCGACTTTAACGGGGCGATCGATTTCTTCCTGCAAGCCCGTCAGCAGAACGGCCTGACCCTGGCCGGGCAGCAAGCCCTGGCCGAGGCCTACCTCCAAACCGCCCAGCCCGACCTGGCCCTGCGCGAATGGGAATCCTTGCGCGCAAGCGGCCTGCAAGACCCCGAAATGCTGCTGCGCATGGCGCGTCTCTATCACCAGCAAGCCGATTTTGTCCGCGAAGCCGAAGTGGCTCGGGCCGGAATCGAACTTGCCCCAGACCTGGCGGAATTTCACTGGCGGCTGGGACTGCTTGAAATGGCCCGCTCGCCGCTCGAAGCCTTCCCGTTTTTCGAGCGGATTCAGGCCTTCGACCCTCAGCCTGATTACCCATTTACCGGCCTGATCCAGGCCCTCGACCGCGCCTCGCTCGCAGATTCTCCCGCCTACCAGTTGACCGTCTCAGCCCAGGCGTTGGCTGCCATTGACGAGTGGATTCTGGCCCACGCTGCCCTGGAACGCGCCGTCGAATTTGATCCTGAATATGCTCCGGCCTGGGCTTTGCTCGCAGAATCCCGCCAGCAGACCGGCGAGCCGGAGGCCCTTGCGGCTCTCGAACGCGCCCTGCAACTCGACCCGCAGTCGGCCAGCAACCATGCTTATCTCGGCCTGTACTGGCAGCGACAGCGCGATTTTGTCCGCGCGGGTCAATCCTTCCAGCGCGCGGCCCGGCTCGAACCGCAGAATCCCATCTGGCTGATGAACCTGGGCGAGCTGGCTTTCTTGCGCGGCGATGTCCCTACTGCCCATGCCTATTACCTGCAAGCTACCGTCGTTGCGCCTGCAAACGATCTGACCTGGCGCGCCCTCGCCCTCTTCTGCCTGCAAACGGAAGGCTGCCTGCGCCAGGACGGCCTGCCTGCTGCGCTCAAAGCTCGCAGCCTGGCCCCCGAAGATTGGAACAGCGCCGATGTGCTCGGTCAGGTTTTGATGGCCCTCGGCGAAGACCAAAGCGCCCGCGCCCTGCTGACTCGCGCGGTGGAGTTGGCTCCCTTCGAAGCGGCCCCGCGCTTCCACCTTGGTCTGCTCCACCTGCGTGGCGGCGATACCCTTCTCGCCCGTGAAAACCTGCAAGCTGCGCTAGCCCTCGACCCTCAAGGTCCGCTGGCCGAAACCATCCGCAGTGTAATGGAACGCTATTTGCCCTGATCTCGATGAGCGCCCGCGCCGCCGAAGGGCCTGTTCTGTGCGCCAATTTCTCCTGACGCTGGACTCTAATCTCATCTCGTTTGGTACAATTCCACCCGTGAAAACGACATCGTTCCTTCCCCTTTTTCTTCTATTTTTACTCTCTGCCTGCTCCGGCCCATCGCTGTCTGAGATTACCACCCCGCCAGGCGGGGTGTTCTACGAAGATGATTTTAGCCGCGCCAACAGCGGCTGGGGCGAGGCCCAGGTTTATCTCGGCCAGGCCGGTTACACGGACGGCGCTTATCGCTTTCGCATCGACTCGCCCGGCGTCGATTTTTGGGCGCACCCAGGGCGCGCTTACTCTTTTGTGCAAATCGAAGTGGATGCCGCTCCCCTGCCAAATACCCCGCCCGGACGCATGGGCCTGGTCTGCCGTCTCGTCGACGAGCGCAACTTTTACTTTTTTATCGTTTCCAGTGACGGTTACTATGGTATCGGCAAGACCAAAGACGGACAGGCTTCCTTGCTGGGCATGGATCAGATGGCGCGCCACGAAGCCATCCACGCTGACGGACAGGTCAACCGCTTGCGCGCCGATTGCATCGCCGAACTGCTGATCTTCTACGTCAACGACTTGCTGGTCGGCTCGGCGGTCGACCCAGACTTTTCGCGCGGCGATGTCGGCCTGCTGGCCGGTTCCTTCGAACAGGGCGGCGTGGAGGTGCTGTTCGATAATTTTGTGGTTTATAAGCCGTAAAACTGCCGGATGGCCTCATGGAAAAAATCCCGGAACGAGTAACCTATTATGCCAGCGGCTGCGGAATCTTGCTGATTGCGGGCGGATTGATCAGCCTGATCGCTTTTCTATTGGGTGCCAATCTTTTGGATTCCAACCGCGAAGTACTTCATCTGATCGTTTTCATCGGGGATCGTTTGGGGTCAATCTATTTTGCGGCAGGGATATTTATCGTCAGCGGATTAATTTTGGTGTTGGTCAGCAGCCGCGCGGACCAGTTGAGAAATGCCAGGGCGGTCAAAAAGGATGGCGTGACCCCACCAACTCGGGTCCCTACCACCAGTCATTCTGTGCAGCGCTACCTGCAATTTATCGAGTACCACATGCAGCGCAGCGGATTTGAAGCCTTTGAGTATTCCCCCGAGCATGTGGCCTACAAGAATATTGGCTTCAATAGCGAAAGGGAATATGCTTTTGTTTTCGAGTTGCTGGGCCAGCCCTTGAGCGTTGAAAAGATACAGGCTGCCAGCCGGAAGATATTCAGGACAATCTCGCGCAAGAGAAGCTGGGTTTCCTGGATATTTGGCCCCAGGGTATTATTTTGCTATCCGGTCATCCTGGCGGAAGATGCGCCTGAGCATATCCAGAAATTCATGCGCAAATACAAGAAGAGCCATTTTGGTGAGTTCGAGTTCCCTGTCTTGGTTGACGTAAAAACCATGCAGTTGTATTACCTGAAAGGTTCTCCCGTTTGGGGCTTTGCGCTCTATTCCGAAATTCGGGCAACTGCCGAGAGTATCCTGCGCGCCCCTGATTTGGCGTTGGATGGCAATGTGGTGATATAAATTACTCGTGAGTTGTGTTTTGGAATAATGGCAGGTCAAGTGGTGGCATAGGCAAGTTGCTTGGCGAATAAAGAATCAAATACGGACTTAGCGCTTTCGCCATTTTGGAGCATTTTGTGAGCTTGGATGACAAGTAACTC
>JAKLPV010000010.1 GCA_022013685.1 Anaerolineae bacterium | reverse complement strand
TTTTCGGCTTCGTCCCCGCCCGGTTTAACTACCGTCTTGATCACCTGAAAGCCATCGACTGGCGGCGCGACGCCCTGCGTACCCTTTATCATCGTCCCTGAATCCGCCCATGCCTGTTATTCGCGTCCTTGAAACTCCCGCAGAAATGGCCCAGGTTGAAGATCTGCAACGCCTGGTTTGGCCCGGCTCTGATGCAGAGATATTACCCGGTCACATCCTGCTCACATTCGCCCACAATGGCGGCTTGGTGTTGGGCGCATACGAAAGCGAGCAGTTGGTCGGGCTTTTGGTCGGTTTTCCCGGCCTGTATCCCTTGCCAGATGGCCTGCAGCCCAAGCACTGCTCACATGAACTGGGCGTACACCCTGATTACCAAAACGCTGGTATTGGCTTCGCCCTCAAGTGCGCCCAATGGCAAATGTTGCGCCAGCAGGGCCTCTCGCTGGCAACCTGGACCTATGATCCCCTGCTCAGCCGCAACGCTCACCTGAACATTGCCCGGCTTGGCGCAGTCTGCAATACCTACCTGCCCAACCTGTACGGGGAAATGCGCGATGGCCTGAATATTGGGCTGGATTCAGACCGCTTCCAGGTAGATTGGTGGGTCAACACCCGCCGCGTTAGCAGGAGATTGGGGCGCCGTCCGCGCCCTGGCCTGAGTCTCGACCATTATACCGCTGCCGACATCCATACCTTGTACCAGGTGAGCGCTTTACCCGACTCTCCAATCCTGCCTCCCGAGCATTTTGCCACCCCTCAGGCTGCGCTGGCCCTGGTCGAAATCCCCTCCGATTTCTTTGCACTCAAGCGACAGGATTTCACGCTGGCGCGCGCCTGGCGCCTTTTCAGCCGCGAGGTGTTCACAGCTTGCTTCGGGCAAGGTTACCTGGTGACCGATTTCATTTTTGACCGCTCTGGCAATACGCCACGCAGTTTGTATGTGTTGACCCACGGGCAAAGCACCCTGACCGATTGATTTTGCAAATTGGTTGCGCATAACAGCAAAATTCTTGTACAATAGTCTTATCTGAAATCAATATAAGGAGAGAAATTATGGAAACCTCGCTGGATTTTACTCACCTTGCCCTGGTTGCCTTCCTGGTCGAAGCGCTTATTCAGACCATCAAGCCAATTTACGACAAAGAAACCGGCTGGAAATTGGACAAAGTCGTTTCGATCATTGTTGGCATCCTCGTCTGTCTGACGACCAACGTTGACCTGTTCGCAGAGCTTGGTTTCGTAGTTTCAGTTCCCTTCCTCGGCTCTGTGCTGACCGGTGTCATCGCAAGCCGAGGTTCAAATTTTGTGCATGATATTTTCAAGTTTGTGCAAGGCAAGGCTGAACAGCAAAAACAAGAATTCGAAGGTGTTGGTTAAAAAAAACACCACAGCAAAACGGCCCTCCCGGATCAATTCGGGAGGGCCGTTTTGCTTGCAACGCTTGGGTCAGCGCCAGGTCACTTTTTCATCTTCGCGCGATTTTGCGGCCATGCCAACTGGGTGATAGCTTGGCTCATTGCGAGTGCGCAACGGGGCGGATGGTTCCGGGCGCGGCATAGGGCGTGGAGAGTTGGTGTTGAGGGCCGGGCGCGGCGTTTCATAACGGGCAGTTGGCTGGCGATGTAGTTTTGCCAGATCCATTGAGAAGAGACGCTCGCCGGCCATCGAAAAAGTGCCAATGATCAGAATACGAATCAGCCAGACCATCACTGCAACAAAGACCGGCACAACGTTAACCATTGTATCGCGCCCAACGATGGCCGCCCCCTGAGCCACATGGTTGTTGATTGCCACAGAGATGCCCCACCAGGTGAGAGCAGCGTTCATCGCGGCAGCCAGTACCCAGGCCCCAAATAGATACCAGACTTCGACTGGTTCGTCGCGGCCCTGTTCGGGGGTGAACAGGCGCGCGATCCCGGCAAAATCGATTGCACAAAAGGCAATCGAGAGAATGGTCGCCCAGCGCAAGCCCAGAAATTTGAGATTGTTGCCGAGCACATCGGTCAGGGCAAAATCTGTGGTCGAGTAGTTGAAAATTTCAAAGGCCAGCAGGGCCAGCATCAAAACGCCGCCAAAAAGCGCCCCGCGGCTTTTGCCCATTCCACGAAAAGTAGACATTAAATTGATAGAAAGTTTGTTCATGGCAATCGCTCCTTTTATGCGCCATGCAAAATAACCGAACGCGTGTTCTAAATATAGAACATTTATTCTACTTTGTCAATAAGCAAAACCGGAACAAATTCAGCCAGAGAAGTGCGGATTTGGCCGCCCACAGCGAAAGTGACAAATGTCATACTAAAAACTGTTGACTCTTTGAAAAAAATCATTATAATTTGTTATGAGAGCGCTCCCAAAAAGAACAAGAGCGAACCAGACAGTTTCCTATATGCCGCAAATAGCGGCATATAAAAACGAGAAAAATGAGAGCGCTCTCATAAGGATGCCATGCCACTGACACTTGAAGACATCGCCAAGCACGCCGGAGTTTCCCGCGCAACCGTTTCGCGGGTAATCAATGGTGATATCAATGTCAGGAAACAGACCCGCACGCGGGTGTTGGAAGTCATTCAGGAGAACAACTTTCAGCCCAATATTGCCGCCCGCAGCCTGGCCGCCGGCCGTACCAATGTGATCGGCCTGATCATCCCGGCTGGAGTCTCGGCCATCTTTACCGATCCCTATTTCCCCTACTTGATCCAAAGTGTTTCGTTGGCCTGCAATGCCAAAGATTATTCAACCATGCTCTGGCTGGCCGAACCGGAATTTGAACGGCGCATGATGCGCCAGATATTGCACAGCGGCTTGCTGGACGGGGTCATTGTCTCATCGATGTTGATGGAAGACCCGATCATCCAGGCGCTGTACGGCAGCCGCAAGCCATTCGTGCTGTTTGGCCGCCACCCCAAGCTGGATGTGAATTACATCGACGCGGAGAACGTGCGCGGCGGGTACGAAGCCACCCTGCACCTGATGCGCCTGGGACACAAGCGCATCGCCACCATCACCGGTCCGCAAGACATGATTGCCGGTTACGACCGCTTTGAAGGCTATCGCAGGGCTCTTGTGGAACGCGGTGTCGCTTTCCAGCCCGAGCTGGTGGCCGAGAGTGATTTTTCTGAATCGGGAGGCTATGCCGCCATGCGGCGGCTGCTGCTGCACCGCCCAACTGCAATTTTCGTGGCCAGCGATACGATGGCCGAAGGAGCCATGCGCGCCCTGCGCGATGCCGGGCTGCGCGTGCCCCAGGATGTGGCCATCGTCGGGTTCGACGACATGCCGCATGCATCCAGGATGAACCCTCCCCTGACCACCATCCGCCAGCCAACCGGCCAAATGGGCGCGCTGGCCGTCAATACCCTGATCGATATTATCCAAAACCCCGGCGAACACAAACGACATATCATTCTGCCAATCGAACTGGTGATTCGCGAATCATGCGGCACTTTGAGCATGTCGTGAAAAGGAGGTGGTAACTCTCGCTAAACATACAGTTTTTTAGCAAGGTCGTTTCCGGCGAATTGGCCGGTACCCTCACTATATACCCTAAGGAGAAAGAAAAGTCATGCGTAAACTCACTGTTATTCTGTCTTTGCTCGTAGCCTTGAGCATGCTGCTTGCTGCTTGCGGCACTGCCACCCCCGTGGCAGAAGTCCCCGCTGAAGAAGCGCCAGTTGCCGAAGCTCCTGTTGAAGAAGCTCCTGTCGAAGAAGCTCCTGTTGCAGAAGGCAAAACCCAGGTTCGCTGGTTTGTTGGCCTCGGCGCCGGTTCCGATGAAGGCACCTTTGCTCCCCAGCAGGCGGTTGTGGATGAATTCAACGCCTCGCAGGATGCAATCGAACTGGTGCTCGAGATCGTCGATAATGACGCCGCCTACGACACCCTTGCCACCCAGATCGCTGCTGGCAACGCTCCCGACATCGTTGGTCCCGTTGGTATCCGCGGCCGCGACAGCTTCAAGGGCGCCTGGCTCGACCTGCAGCCCATGCTCGACAAGAACAACTATGATCTGAGCGATTTCGACCCGGCTCTGGTTGAGTTCTATCAAGTCAAAGAAGAAGGCCAGCTCGGTGTTCCGTTCGCCATCTTCCCGTCCTTCATTATGTACAACGCGGATCTGTTCGACGAAGCCGGCCTGCCTTACCCGCCCGCTGAATACGGCCAGCCCTATGTTGATGAGAACGGTGTCGAAAAAGAATGGAACATGGACACCCTGCGCGAAGTCGCCATGAAACTGACCGTCGATGCCAATGGCAAAGACGCCACCAGCGAAGAATTTGACCCCGAACAGATTGTCCAATTTGGTTTCCAGAACCTGTGGACTGACCCGCGCGGTATCGGCACTTTCTTCGGCGCCGGCTCCCTGGTGGCTGATGATGGCAAAGCCCAGATTCCTGAGAACTGGAAAGCCGCTTTCAAATGGAACTACCAGGGTATGTGGGAAGATTACTTCATCCCGAATGGCCCTTACGGTGGTGCCGACTTCCTGCAAGGCCCCGGTGGTTCGTTCTCGTCCGGCAATATGGGCATGATTCACATGCACATGTGGTACGTGGCTCCCTGGGCGTTTGGTGACTCGACCTTCAACTGGAACATGGCCGCCACCCCGTCGTACAACGGCGTTGTGACCTCCAAGATGCACGCCGACACCTTTGGCATCCTCAAGGGTGCCAAGAACCCCGATGCTGCTTTCGAAGTTCTGACCTACATGCTCAGCCCCGAAGTTGCTCCCAAGCTGCTCAACATCTACGGTGGTATGCCCGCTCGTCTGTCCCTGCAGGGCGACTACTTCGAAAAGTACAGCGAAACCAACTTCCCCGGCAAAGATCTCAACTGGGATGTGGTTGTAGCCAGCATGGCTTATGCTGACAATCCCAACCACGAGAGCTACATGCCCAGCTTCCAGGAAACCACTGACAAGTACAACGAGTACTGGAACAAGTGGGCCAACACCGCTGGTTTGGATCTGGACGCCGAAATTGTAAGCCTGACTGCTGACCTGCAAACAATCTTCGACGCAGCCAAGTAAGAAGAAATCCGGTTTATTGCCCAGCCTGGCCTTCACCGGCCAGGCTGGCTCCCCCTGACGGAGATAGATGATGTCGCTGATAACTGCCATCCCCCGTGAAAAGACGCCCAAAGCTCGCATGACCAACATCCAGAAAAAAGAAGCCCGCTGGGGTCTGATTTTCTTGACACCCTGGATCATTGGTTTCCTGCTTTTTTATCTGCTGCCGATGATCGCCTCGTTCGTATTTTCGCTGTACAACTTCAACCCGGCGGTACCTGACCAGGCCAGTTTTATCGGTTTCGAGAACTGGCGGCGCGCCTTGTTCGTGGACGCAGAAGTGAAGCTATCATTCGTGCGCACTTTGCAGTTTGCGGCCATCTCCCTGCCGATTGGGTTAGGTTTTTCGCTGTTCCTGGCCATTCTTCTGAACTCGAAGAACGTGCTGGGCAAGAATCTGTTCCGAACCCTGTTCTACATGCCGACCATGATCCCGGTGGTGGCGGTGGTGCTGATCTGGTCGGGTGTGCTCAACGAGCAGACCGGCTGGATCAATGTGCTGATCGAGAACGCGACCGGCATCAAGGCAGTTGGCACACAGGGCCTGCGCTGGCTGGCTGATCCGAAGCTGGTCTATTTTGCCTACACCATGTTTGGCCTGTGGGGGGTTGGGAATGCCATGATCATCTTCCTTGCCGGCTTGCAGGGTGTTCCGACCGAGCTGTATGAAGCGGCCGAGATCGACGGCGCGAACTGGTTGCAGCGCCTGTTCAGCATCACCATCCCGCTGATCACACCGGTCATCTTCTACCAGTTGGTGCTGGGAACGATTGGCTCGTTGCAATACTTCCTGGCGCCTTTCGTGCTCAACCGTGGAACAGGCTTCCCTGAAGGGATGACCCGCTTCTACATGATCTATTTCTACAAGCAATCATTCTCGTTCTTTAACATGGGCTATGGCGCAACGCTGGCCTGGCTGATGTTCATTTTTGCGCTGGTTCTGACGATTGTGCTGTTTGGCACAGCGAAATACTGGGTTTATTACGCTTCGGAGGAAAGATAATGGCTGCCGAAAAGAATCCAAGGGTCATGACCCGAAAAGTTCGTAACTTTTTCAATGCAGCTGCGATCACCGGGCTGGCGCTGTTTGTGCTGTTCCTTTTTATGGTGCCGATGGTGTACGGGATCGTGACCGCGCTCAAGACCGATTCACAGTTTTCAAAAACGGGCGCACCCTGGTGGCCTGCCACCGAAGGCAAGTTCAACTACGAGGGCAAGGACTACGAGATTTACAGCGTCCCGCTGCCTGATGGCGAAGTGCGCGACCTGGCCTTGGTGGTGAAGGGCCGCGAGAAGAGCTCCTTCGTCGACCCGGACAATGCGGAAGCTGGTCTGATCGAATGGGAAGGCGCCTGGCGGCAGTTGGAACGCACCTGGGTGGCCGACCCGCAGTGGAAAAACTTTTCAGATGCCTGGAATACAATCAACTTCCCGCGGCTATTGCGCAACACCGGGCTGTATGCGCTGATCACCACTTTTGGCGCGGTCATGTCGGCCTCGCTGGTGGCCTATGGCTTTGCGCGCTTTCGCATCCCGGGTAAGAACATCCTGTTCATGCTGATGCTTTCGACCGTGATCCTGCCTGGCGCGGTGACGCTCATCCCAACCTACTTTGTCTTCCTGAAGTTGGGCTGGGTGGGTACCTGGCTGCCGTTGATCGTGCCAGCTTTCTTCTCGTGGGGCACGAACGTTTTCCTGCTGCGCCAGTTCTTCATGACCATTCCGCGAGAGTTGGATGAAGCGGCGATGATCGACGGGGCGGGACCGTTCCGGATTTTCTTCGCCATCATTCTGCCGCAATCCGTCCCGGCCCTGACCGCGGTGGGTTTGTTCCACTTCTTCTATGCCTGGAACGACTTCTTCGGGCCGTTGATCTACCTGGCGGGCAACCCTGAGAAGTTCCCGATCACGGTTGGCCTGACAGCCTTCAATAACCTGTATTCGCAATCCACCAACCTGATTCAGGCCGCTTCGTTGCTCTCGGCGATTATCCCGGTGATTGTCTTCTTCCTGGCCCAGCGTGTTTTCATGCAAGGCGTGGTGGTTACCGGCGTCGAAAAATAATCCTTTTGGAATAGACTCCCCGTGCCCAGCCGATGCTGTTTCATTTTTGCTTCGGGCATGGGGAGTCTTTTTCTTTCAAACCACAAAACAACCATGAAAAATAAACTATTTTTGCTTACCCTTGTCCTGTTTCTGTTCATTTCCGCCTGCCAACCGGTCGCTGGAGATGCAACATCCACCCCTGTGGTTGAAGTTCCAGTTGTTGAAGAATCAACAGCCGAGGTAGAAACAACACCCGCCTACCTTGATCCTTCATTACCTGCTGCAGAACGCGCACTCGACCTGTTATCTCGCATGAGTCTGGATGAAAAAATCGGCCAGATGACCCAGGTTGAGAAGGGTAGTCTCCAGCCAGAAGATGTGGAGCGTTTCTATATCGGTTCGATCTTGAGCGGCGGCGGCGGATCACCGCAGGGCGATAACAGCCCCGAGGGTTGGGTCAAAATGGTCGACGGATTCCAGGCTGCGGCGCTTGAAACGCCATTGGCAATCCCGCTGATTTACGGGGTGGATGCTGTCCATGGGCATAACAACCTGAAAGGCGCGACCATCTTCCCGCACAATATCGGCCTGGGCGCAACGAACGACCCCGAACTGGTTGAAAAAATTGGCCGCGCCACCGCCGAGGAAATGCTGGCGACCGGCATCCCGTGGGATTTTGCACCGGTGCTGGCTGTCGTGCAGGATATCCGCTGGGGGCGCACCTACGAAGCTTATGGTGAGAATACGGAACTCGTCACCCGGCTGGGAGTCGCTTATCAAAACGGGTTACAGGCTGCGGGGGGTGACGATTCGATTTTCGTCCTGGCAACGCCGAAACACTACATTGGCGACGGCGGTACGATTTGGGGCACATCCAAAACCGATAATTACAAACTCGACCAAGGCGACACCCAGATGGATGAAGCCCGCCTGCGCGAACTCTTCCTGCCGCCTTATAAGGCTGCTGTTGAAGCCGGGGCGCAGAGTGTGATGGTCTCGTATAGCAGTTGGAACGGCGTCAAAATGCACGGACACAAGTACCTGATTACCAATGTGCTCAAGGGAGAACTGGGTTTTGAAGGTTTTGTGGTCTCAGACTGGGCCGGTATCGACCAGGTGGACGGCGATTATTACACCGCGGTTGTGACTTCGATCAATGCCGGGGTGGATATGAACATGGTGCCGCAAGGATACCCGCGTTATCTGACAGTCATGCAGCAGGCGGTCGAAAAGGGCGATATTTCGATGGAACGCATCGACGATGCCGTGCTGCGCATCCTGACGGTTAAGTTCAAGATGGGCCTGTTCGAGAAACCTTTTGCTGACCCGGCCTATCTCGAAACGGTCGGCTCGGATGCGCACCGCGAACTGGCGCGTGAAGCTGTGGCAAAATCTCTGGTTTTACTCCAAAATGAGAATGCTGTTTTGCCGCTGGCAAAGGATGCCGGCTTGGTTTATGTGGCTGGAGCTTTTGCCAACGATATTGGTGTACAGTGCGGCGGTTGGACGATCGAATGGCAGGGCAAGTTGGGCAGTATCACCCCTGGCACGACCATCCTGGACGCCATTGAAGCCACCGCCACTGGCGAAGTGCGCTTCAACCGTTTTGGCAATTTTGAAAGCGAACAAAAAGCCGATCTGGCGATCGTTGTCGTGGGCGAAAAGCCCTACGCCGAAGGCCGTGGGGATGATTCCAACCCGTCCCTGAGCAAAAACGATATCGAACTCATCCAGCGTGTGCGTGAGCAAAGCCAGAAGGTGGTCGTGATTTTGCTCTCTGGGCGCCCGCTCGTGATCACTGAAGCCCTGCCCTACGCAGACGCTTTTGTCGCCGCCTGGCTGCCCGGCACCGAAGGCCTGGGCGTGACGGATGTGCTCTTTGGCGACCGGCCTTTTAGCGGCAAGACGCCTTTCTCCTGGCCGCGTTCGGTAGAACAATTGCCATTTGATTTTGCCAACCTGCCCGCAGATGGCTGTGACGCGCCGCTCTTCCCGTATGGATATGGGCTGGATGTGACTTCGAGCGAGCCGGTCAGCCTGCCAGTTTGTCCTTAAGCGATATTATGGTGGTCGATAGGCGGCGATGTTCCGCTGTACACTTGCACCGCTCTGCGTTTGGTGCCGTGCAGGTGTCGAGACCACCGCATTCGCTGCCGATATGGTCTCGATACGCGCTCCGCGCTACTCGACCACCGTGCTCGAAATGACAGATGATAAAAAGTGAATAAAATGAAAATTGCCCGTTTGATCCTTGTCATCCTGAGTGCCACTATATTCTTCTTTGCCTGCGCGCCGCAAACGCCGCCCCCGCCGACGGCAACCTCCGTGCCCCCCACGCCGACCGCCGCCCCGGAATGGGATCTGCCCGGCTGGACGCTGGTCTGGCAGGATGAGTTCGAAGCTTCGGACATCGACCGCACAAAATGGGCGTTCGATGTCGGCGGACATGGCTGGGGTAACAACGAATCGCAGGCTTACACCGACCGCCCGGAAAATGCGCGCATTGAAGACGGTATGCTGGTCATCGAAGCCCGCGAAGAAGAATTCGTCCGCCGCGATTACACCTCCGCCCGCCTCAAGACCCAGGGCTTGCACGCCTGGACCTATGGACGGATCGAAGCGCGCATGAAGCTGCCCTACGGCAATGGCATCTGGCCGGCCTTCTGGATGCTTGGCGCAAACATTCAGGAAATACCCTGGCCCGCTTCCGGCGAAATTGACATCATGGAATACATCGGACGTGACGCCAACAAAGTTTACGGAACTGTCCACGGGCCGGGATATTCCGGCGCGGGCGGGGTCGGGCATTTCACCAGCCTGCCAGCAGGGACGCTTAACGACGAGTTCCACGTCTTTGCCATAGAATGGGAAGAAAACGAAATCCGCTGGCATGTGGATGGTGAACAATTTTTCAAGATCACGCCTGAATCCGTGCCCGGTGACTGGGTCTATGACCACCCCTTTTTTATCATTCTCAACCTGGCTGTTGGCGGAAACTGGCCCGGCTACCCGGATGACACCACCGTTTTTCCGCAATTTCTGGCCGTGGACTATATCCGCGTTTACCAGCACCCTGACCAGGCTACCGGCAGTATCGGTGGCGGCCCCGTCCACATTGGCGATATCCGCCTCGAAGCGGATGAAACTGGCGCTGAGTGGCGCGCCGCAGCCGTGATCACCGTCCACGATGCCGAGGGCAACCCTGCCGAGGGTGTGACCATCACCGGCGGCTGGGTCGGGATCGTCATCCGCGGCGAAACCAGCGCCAAGAGCGATGCCCAGGGCCTGGTCCGCTTGCTTTCTGATCCGGTTGAGAAAATGGGCGAAGTTACTTTCTGTGTTACCAGCATGAGCGGACAAAACTCCAGTTACGACAAATCTGCCAACATCCGCAACTGCGCCAAACTGGAAAAATAGATGAAACTTGTTAAACCCTTTGTTGTTATCGCCAGTATTCTGGCTTTGGGATTAATCTCAGCCTGCCAGCCTGCGCCTATACCTGTGCTGCCAACTTCGGAACCGGCCACACCCCAGCCGCCTACCGCCACACCCGACCTGCCTGAATACGAAACCATCCCTGGCGTATATTTGGGCACGTTTCACGGCACGAAGGCCTCCAGTGTTGATCTGTTCGATAAAATCGGCAAAGGCGTTGCCATTTCGGGAGTCTACCTGAACTGGAACAAAGGATTCAACAACGGCTTGCTGGCCGGCAACAGTTACGCTGGCCGCACAACGCTTATCACCTGGGAATTTATGCCCGGCGCAACCAAGACGGTCAGCGATTATGAAGGCCGTGTGCTCGAAGCCATCATCGATGGAAAATACGATGATTATCTCGATAGTTGGGCCAGGGGAATGAATGCTTTTGGCAAACCGGTTCTGCTGCGTTTTGGACACGAAATGAACGGCGATTGGTACCCCTGGTCTGGTATATTAAACGGCGGCGGCACGCTTGACGGGTACGGCGACCCGAGCGTTGCCGACGGCCCGGAGCGTTTTGTGGATGCTTATCGCCACATCCACGACCGTTTCAGCCAGAACGGGGTCGATAACGTGCTCTGGGTTTGGTGTCCGAATGCGCCTTTCTCGACCATGGAAAACGCCCTCGGCGCCTGGAATAAGGCCGCCGCCTACTATCCCGGTGATGAATACGTCGATTGGATGTGCTTCGACGGCTATAATTGGGGCACATCTGCCTTTGGGCAGGGTTTCAACGCCAGATGGACCTCCTTCGACGAGATTTTTGCCAGCAGTTATGCCGAGTTGCAGGCCATCAACCCCGAAAAACCGATCATCATTGGCGAATTCTCCTCGACCGAAGAAGGCGGCGACAAAGCCGCCTGGATCACCGATACCTTCCAGAAAATCCGCAACGATTATCCGCAAATCCGCGCCATTATTTGGTTTCATATCTCCAAAGAAACCGATTGGCGTATCAACTCATCAGAGGCCGCGCTCGAGGCCTATCGCAATGCTATTTCAGAAGATTACTGGTTGTCTGAATGGCCGGGGATGAAAGAATGAATCAAATAGAATTTGAAAAAACTGCCCATTTTGATCCTTTGGGGCGCTTCATCCTGCCTGATTTCCAGCAGGCGCGTCCCTTCTCGTCTTTTTTGCCCGGCATCGCCGGGACGCTGGGCATTCCGCTCTGGGCCTTTTATGTTAATCGCGGCCAGGCTATTGCCGGGTTTGGGGTCGAAAGCAAAGACCACCCGATCATGGAATTCCAACCCGCCAACAAAGCCTACCAGCAGACCTCCGCGCTCGGCTTTCGCACCTTCATCAACCTGAAGCGCGGCAAACAAACCAAACATTATGAACCGTTTGCCAGTTGGCACGCAAGCGAAGTCCGGCGTGAGATGTTTACCGGCATGAACGAAGTCGAGATCCGCGAAACGCACTCCGGCCTGGGGCTGGAAACCAGCGTTTTGTATTTCATCCTGCCCAACCAGCCTTTTGCCGCCCTGGCCCGCCGCGTCACCTTCCGCAACCTGGGCACAATGCCGCTCGAACTCGAAGTGCTCGACGGCCTGCCCGCCCTCGTCCCCTACGGAGCCGGGAATCAAATCTTGAAAGAAATGGGACGCACCCTCGAAGCCTGGATGCAGGTTGAACATGTTAAAACACGCATCCCCTTTTATAAATTACGCGCCAGTGCGGGGGATAGTGCGGAAGTTTCTGCCATTCAAGCCGGGAATTTTGCCCTGGCCTTTTCTGCTGCCGGAGATTTGTACCCGGCGCTTGCCGACCCGACGCTTGTTTTTGGTCACGATACAGCTTTTACCCACCCGCAAAACTTTGCCGCCCGTGGGCTGGATCCCGTTTTGGGGCAGCGTCAAATCTGGGAGGGACGCACCCCGTGCGCCTTCTTCGGCGCGCAGCTGACCCTTGACCCCGAACAAAGCCAGGCAATCACCAGTCTGTACGGCACAGTCTCATCCTATCCGGTCATCAAAGAACATGCCAAACAACTGGCCTCCGCCGGTTTCATCGATGCCCGGCTGAACGAAGCCCGCGCCCTGACGCTTGAACTGACCGAACCAATCGCCACCCAGACCTCCGCCCCGGTTTTTGATGCCTACTGCCGCCAGACTTTTCTTGATAACGTCATGCGCGGCGGCTGGCCGCTGATCCTGGGCGAAAAGCACGTTTATCACGTCTACTCGCGCAAACACGGAGACATGGAACGCGACTACAACTATTTCGTGCTGGCCGCAGAACTTTACTCACAGGGCAACGGCAACTACCGCGATGTCAATCAGAATCGCCGCTCTGACATCTTCTTCGAGCCGCGTGTCGCCGACTTCAACATCCGCATGTTTGCCAGCCTGATCCAGTCTGATGGCTATAACCCGCTGGTTGTGCAGGGAACCACCTTTAGCCTGCCTGCCGAGAAACGCGCCGCTATTTTGGCCGAATCTGCGCTTGAAGGACTGAACCCCTCGGCTACTCCTACGAAGCCGCCTGAAGGCGACTCAATGGCAGCCCTCGAAAAAACCCTGTCTGCGCCCTTTACCCCCGGAAAATTACTGACCACCGCCCTGCAATGCGGGTTGCGCCAACCGCCCGAAGCATTTCTCGAAAACGTGCTGGCCCAATCCGAACAGAACATCCGCGCTGAGTTTGGCGAGGGATACTGGGTTGACCACTGGACCTACCTGCTCGACCTGGTCGATTCTTACCTGGCAATCTACCCCGATAAAAAAGCCGAACTGCTCTTCGACTCTCAACCGCTGCCGTTCTACGACAGCCCTGAAGTTGTCCAACTGCGCAGTGAACGCTATGTACTCTCAGGCGGAAAGCCGCGCCAGTTGAACGCCTTGCGCAAAGAACCCGAAAAAACCGCCCAGATCGCCGCCCGCAGCACGGATGAAAATTGGGCGCGTTCACAAAACGGAAAGGGTGAAATCTTCCGCCTGGGGCTGTTCGGCAAGCTGACTCTGTTGGCCGCGCTCAAGTACGCCACGCGCGACCCGTTCGGGATGGGCATCGAAATGGAAGCGGGCCGCCCCGGCTGGTATGACGCCCTGAACGGCCTGCCCGGCATGTTCGGTTCATCCATGCCTGAAACCTTTGAACTGCTGCGCCTGGTCAACTTTCTACTGGAGAGTCTGACAGAATTCCCGCGTGAAACAGAACTGCCGCTCGAGGCCCAGGCTCTGATGGATTCCATCCACGCGCAATCGGCCTCTACAACGGATGATCTGTCCCGTTGGCAGGCGCTTTCAGATGCCCGCGAAGCCTATCGCACCGCGACCCGCCTCGGTTTCAGCGGCGAAACAATCCGCCTGGCAGCAGACTTGCAAATCGAGACCCTGCAAAAGATGAAATCCAGCCTGCAAGACGGCATCCAGCGCGCGCTGGCGCTCAACGAGGATTTTCCACCGACTTATATCGCCTGCCAACCAGTCGAATATGACATTCTGGAAACGACCGACCCCGAGGGTCACCCCTTCATTCGGATTAAAACTTTCCAACCCGAGCCCTTGCCGCTTTTTCTCGAAGGCCCTGTGCGCCAGATGAAGGTCCTGAACGGCGAAGGCGCGCTAAAATTGCACAGAAATGTCTACGACAGCGACCTGTACGATGACAAACTTGGCATGTACCGCGTCAACGCCTCACTGGACGATCAACCGCACGATATTGGCCGGGCGCGCGCCTTTACGCCGGGTTGGCTCGAGAACGGCTCGATCTGGCTGCACATGTCGTACAAATACCTGCTCGAACTGCTGCGCGCCGGTTTATACGAGCAATTCTTTGCCGAACTGCGGAAAAACATGGTTCCCTTCATGGACCCGGCGGTCTACGGACGTTCTCCGCTTGAAAACTCATCCTTTATCGTCTCCAGCGTCCACCCGGACGAGTCTCTGCACGGCGCAGGCTTCGTCGCCCGTCTGAGCGGCTCGACCGCCGAATTTCTGAGCATGTGGCATTTGATGATGGCCGGTCCGCAGCCCTTTATTTTCAAGGACGGCGAACTAAACCTTAGCCTGCGCCCCATCCTGCCAGGCTGGCTGTTTGACAGTGAGGGTTGCGTCACATTCAAGTTTCTGGGGAAGACTTCGGTTCGCTATACCAATACCGCAAAACTGCCCAGCTGGCAGTTGCCAGTGACTCAATATGTATTGACTTTGGATGATGGCAAGGTTGTTACCATCAGCGGCGAGAGCGTGCCCCAGCCTTACGCGGGCATGATCCGCGATGGAAAAGTAAAAGAAATCGCTGTCATCCTCCAGTCCTGAGCGGAGCCGCCTGTCTCTGGCGGCGTAGTCGAAGGACGGTTCTGGCATAAACGCTTTTCGATCCTTCAGCAGTCTCGATACGGCTTCGCCAGTCGACCAACTGCTCAGGATATTGTTGCGCTCAGAGCCTGGCATTCTGGTGTTTGAAAATATTCCAAAGGAGAAAACCATGACCACAAATTTACGCTTGCGCGTTCTTGGCAAGAGCAAGTTGCAAATCTCAGAAATCGGCTTTGGCCTGTGGGCCGCTGGCGGAGACGCCTGGGGAACCACCGATGACAGCCAGGTTTTGAATGCGATCGACTATGCCCTCGAGCACGGAGTTAACTTCTACGATACCGCTGATGTTTATGGTTCCGGCCATAGCGAAGAACTGCTCGGCCAGGCCATGCAAGGCCGGCGCGACAAGTTCATCGTTGCCACCAAAATTGGCTGGCGCGATTTTGACGGTGAAGGCCAGAAAACGGCCTATACCAGCCTCGAAAAATTCATTGCCGGGGTCGAAAGCAATCTCAAGCGTTTGAACACCGATTTTATCGATCTCATCCAAAGTCATATCAATTTCCGCGACCCTACCATGGAGATTTTCCTGGAAGGTTTCCAGCGTTTGCAAAAGGATGGCAAGGTCAAGGCTTACGGGGTCAGCACCAGCGATTTTGAGTATCTGAAAGCCTTCAACGCAGATGGTGGTTGCGCCAGCCTGCAAATTGACTACAGCATTCTCAACCGTACTGCTGAAGAAGAGATTTTGCCCTACTGTCAGGAAAACAACATCGGCGTGATCGTGCGCGGCGCGCTGGCGATGGGCATTTTGGCGGGCAAATTCACCGCCGAAACCCGCTTTGCCGAAGGCGATTTCCGCCGCCGCTGGCACGAAAATTCGGATGAATACGAAATTTTCCTGAACGACCTGCAAATTGTCGAGCAATTGCGCGAGTTGGCCACCCCAGAGCGCAGCTTGGCGCACTTGGCCTTGCAGTTCACCCTCCATCACCCGGCGGTCACGACCGTCATCCCTGGCATCAAGGATATTTCGCAGGCTGAAAAGAACATCGCGGCGGGTCTCTTATCGCCGCTCAGCGCCGCCGAAATGGACTTCATCAACAAACTGGTAACCCCCGGGCAGGGACGCAAGATCTGGCCTGCGTAAATAAAAGACATCAAGCCCTGAGCGGAGGCCCGAAGTGTAACGAAGGGCCGCAGTCGAAGGGCGATTCAACCACAACCCGTCCTTCGACTGCGGCTTCGCAAACTGCGCTCAGCCTCCGCTCAGGACTAGAAATCATTTAGAGAGAACATATGACCATACCCGGCTGGCAATTCATCGACGAAAACGGCACATTCCAACTGCCCAAAGCCGAGAACAGTAATTACCTTTACTTTCCCCTGCTCAACGAAGCCGGGATGATGTCTTCCATCACCCCGACCGCCCACGGCGACGCAAAAACCGGCCAGAACAGTTACCTGCTTCAGCCGGTTTCTGTTGAAGACCTGCATAATACCCGCTCGGCGCGCAATTTCTGGCTGCGGATTAATGGAAACCGGCTCTGGTCGGCAACCGGCAACAGCGCGGAACAGACCTCCCACCGTCTGGCCGCCGATAAAGATGCAGTCAGCCTGACTGCCGGTTTGCTCTGGCAGACCGTCCGGCGCGTAGACCCCGAAAGCGGCTTGCAGGCTGACATAACCAGTTTTGTCCCGGCCAGCCAAGACCAGGTCGAACTGATGCGGATCACCCTGAAAAACACCGGCGCTGCTCCACTAGCCCTGACCCCGACCGCCGCCATCCCGATCTACGGGCGCTCGGCAGACAACCTGCGCGACCATCGCCATGTTACCTCGCTCTTGCAGCGCACAACCTGTACCAGCAACGGAGTCATCGTCCGCCCGACGCTTTCCTTCGATGAGCGCGGACACACCGTCAACAGGCTCGCTTATGCCGTGCTGGGTGTGGACGAGGGCGGGGGTTTCGACTTGGCCGCTCAACCTCCTGTCGGCTTTTTCCCGGTGCTCGAAGATTTCATCGGCGAGGGCGGCTCGCTCGACTGGCCCGAGGCGGTTGCAGCCGGTTTGACGGCGACCCAGGCTGCGGGGAGCACGGTCGACGGCTACGAGGCCCTGGGCGGCATCCGCTTTACAGATGTCGAACTGGCCCCGGGTGAAGAAAGATCCTATATCCTCCTGCTTGGCATCTTGCAGGGCGAAGAAAGTCCCGCAGCCCTGCTCGAGCGCTACGGCTCGGCGGATGGTTTTGCGCGCGCCCAGGCCGAGACGCAGGCCTTCTGGCAGTCAAAAGTCGCGACGCTGGCTTTCGAGACCGGCGACACGCGCCTGGACGGCTGGCTGAAGTGGGTGACGCTCCAACCAACCCTGCGCCGCATGATGGGCAACTCCTTTTTGCCCTATCACGACTACGGACGCGGCGGGCGCGGCTGGCGCGATCTGTGGCAGGATGTGCTGGCCCTGCTGATGATGGAACGCGGCGATGTCAGCGAGATGCTGCTGGGTTATTTTGGCGGCGTGCGCGCCGACGGTTCGAACGCGACGATTATCGGCTCGCAGCCAGGCGAATTCCGCGCCGACCGCAACGGAATCCCGCGCGTCTGGATGGATCACGGCGCCTGGCCGCTCTTGACGACCCGCCTTTACATCGACCAGACCGGCGACCTCGGCTTTCTTTTGCGCGAACAGGCTTATTTCAAAGATCACATGAGCCACCGCTGTAAACAAACCGATGCCGATTGGTCGCCTGAGCAGGGTACGCTGCTGTGTGCGGCGGATGGCCGCCCGTATCGCGGTTCGCTGCTGGAACATTTGCTGATCCAGCACCTGACGGCGTTTTACAACGTTGGCGAGCACAACACCATTTTGCTCGAAGGCGCAGACTGGAACGATGGCCTGGATATGGCCCGCACGCGCGGCGAGAGTGTGGCGTTCAGTGCCCTGTACGCTGGCAACCTGAATACACTGGCAGACCTGTGTCTGGCCCTGGCCGGGACGGGCTGCGCCGATATCGAACTGGCAGCCGAGCTCTCGACGCTGCTTGAGGCGCTCGATTTTGACTCGATCGAGAACAAGCGCCAGCGCCTGCAGGAGTATTTCGGGCAGGTGCGCCATACCGTTTCGGGAATCAAAACCCGCCTGCCGCTGGCCGAACTGGCCGCCAACCTGCGCCAAAAAGCGGATTGGCTCTCGGCCCACATCCGCAAACAGGAATGGATCGAGGCCGGGCAGGGCCAGGGCTGGTTCAACGGCTATTATGACGATGACGGCCAGCCGGTCGATCAGATTACAGCTTCCGGGGCGCGCATGACCCTGACCGGGCAGGTTTTCACACTGATGTGCGGGATTGCCAGCGACGAGCAGGCCCGGAAAATCTCTGCCGCGGCAGACCGGCACCTGTACGACCCATCCCTGCGCGGCTACCGACTGAATACCGATTTCGGTGAACTGCGCCTGAACCTGGGCCGGGCCTTTGGCTTTGCTTACGGCCACAAGGAAAACGGCGCGATGTTCAGCCATATGGCGGTCATGTATGCCAACGCCCTCTACCAGCGCGGACTGGTTGAAGCCGGCTGGCGTGTTCTCGAGGGGATTTACGCCCAAAGCCAGGATTTCGCCGCCAGCCGCATGTACCCCGGCATCCCTGAGTATTTCAACCCGCGCGGACGCGGCATGTACCCCTACCTGACCGGCTCTGCCAGTTGGTACCTGCTGACGATGCTGACCGAAGTCTACGGCGTGCGCGGCGACCTGGGCAACCTGCTGCTTGCGCCCAAACTACTCGCCAGCCAGTTTGGCGCGGATGGAAAGGCCACAGTTCGGACCTTGTTTGCGGGTAAAAAGCTGTCCGTAACGTACCAAAATCAACAGGGTTTGCAATACGGGCAGTACAAAATCGGGCCGGTGCTGGTCAACGGCCAGGAAATCCCTGCCGAGGCTATTTCCGGCGGCGTTAAAATCAAACGCTCCACGCTGGAGTGCCTGCCGGAACAGGTCGAAATTGTGGTTGAGCTGGTTGCCGGATAAAAACAAAACCTTAACGCAGATTGTCTCGATAATTTTTGGAAAAGACGCCAGGGCGCAAAAGCATGAAAAACTTTGCGGTCTTTGCGGCTTTGCGCGAGAAAAAGCGCAAAACTTAACCAGGACTTCTTGTCCCACACTGACGTAGTTAGGATTTCTCGCTATTGCTCGAAATGACAAACTTCTTTATTACACGGGAGCCGCACTTATGAACGAAAATTTGCTTGAAATGCACGAATACCTGGGCGAAGGTTACAAGCCGTTGATCGATTTTAATTGTTGGCGTGTAGCCGTTTTGCGCTATCTGGACGAACTTCAGCCTGATCGGATTTCTTACTTCGAGCGCCACAATGAAACCGACGAGGTTTTTGTCTTGCTCCAGGGCCGTGCCGTGCTCTTCATGGGTAAAGGCGACGATGTGGTTCAAGAAATGATCCCCCATGTCATGAAAAATGGTGTTTTTTACAATGTCAAACGCGGCGCCTGGCATACTGTCGCCCTTAGCCGCGATGCAACCATTTTACTGGTCGAGAATCGTGATACAGCCCGCGAGAACAGCAGCTATTTCGATCTTTTGCCCGCACAGAGCGCTCTCCTGGTCGAGACCGTCGCCCGTGAGATTCCTGAATGGCAGGGATTAAAGAACTAGTCCGCTGCCAGTAAAGCGTTGAACCATCGCCAGGAATCAAAAAGGACGACAACCCATGTTGTCGTCCTTTTTGATTCCTGTTTTGATGTCTACGCTGCGCTCTTCATCCCAAACAACCTCGTTACCAGCGGATTGGGCTTCACGCCAATCTCATAGATCAGCACCGGCACCAGAATAGCAAACGGGTAGACCATCAGCGGCGTGTAGAGATTGCCGCCGATCAACCAGTCCAGCTTGCCGGTCAGGTAAGACTGCACCGGGTTGTGGAAGATCAGAATCAAGACCGAAATGCGGCCCATGTACGAGAAAAACGTCACCAGCCAGGCCGGGCCGCGCGCCAGTTGCGATGAAACTGCCAGCACCAGCACAATCCCGATCAATGCCTCGGCCGTGTTCAATAATGGGGCATCCCAGCGGCGGGTATTCAAATCGATTGTCGCGGGGAAAAACCATGCAAGCCCCAGCAATAAGACCGCCGAGGCCGCAAGCACCCACCACGAGCCAAACCAATCCTGCGGCACGTTACGATAAATCTCGCGTCCCAGGACAAAGAAAAATCCGCCTACCAGCGCCAGGTCGAGGCTGAAAGGCAGCCCTTGCAGGGTCAGGCTGCGCCCCAGCAGGTTCAAATCGAAGGACATAAAAGTATCCAGTGTTAGAACACCGATGGTCTGCATCAAGGCCAGGGCAATCCAGCGCGGCCAGGGCAGGTTGAAACGCCCAAACAGGCGATAAAACACAAAAGCCACCAGATTCATGACGAACAGGGCCGGCAGGAACCACATTGCCACCCAATCGAGAAAAAAGCCGTTGCCATAAAACGACTTGACGATCCGTGACCAGGCAATCGGCAGGCCCATTTTGCCCAGGAAAATTTCGAAGAAATAAATCAGGAAGATAGTGAAGAAATAAGGCAGCAGTAAACTGTTGAAACGCTTTTTAATCAGCTCAAGAAAGCCGATCTCCGGCTTGAAGAACATGCCCGAAAGGAAGAAAAAGAGCGGCATGTGAAAGGCATAAATGAACTGGTGTAAAAAAGGCGCATAAGCTTGCAAGCCGTTGTGCGCCAGCACCACCAGCAAAATACCAATCCCTTTGGCAATGTCAATATGAACAATTCTCTGGGGCATCGGGGCTTTTCTCCTGTCTGGAAATTAATCGCCAAACTGGAACGTTGGCATTCCTCGAACATCTGTCTGCACACGAAACAGCCCACCCGAAGCCGGGAAGGCCGTTAAATCTGCTTCATCCAGCCCAATGCGGGCCGAGGTGACGTAGAGCGTATCCTGCTGCGAGCCGCCGAACGCGCACGAGGTGATGTTCTTGGCCGGGAAGTTGATTTTTTCGAGCAACTGGCCTTTTTCGGCGTCCCAAACCGTGATCGCTGCGCCGCCCCACAGTGCCACCCATAAGCGGCCCTCCAGGTCGGAGGTCATGCCGTCCGGCCAACCCAGCCCGTCAGGGATGCGGATGACCACGCGCGGATTGCCGATCTCGCCGCTGACCAGATCGTAGTCATAGGCGACAATCTCGCGGGTGCGGGTGTCAATGTAGTAGAACGTCTTGAAATCGGGGCTCCAGGTCAGGCCGTTCGAGATGCGCACATCCGTTTTCAGGACCCGCAAACTGCCATCGGGCGAGAACGAGTACAAAGCGCCGCTGGGGTCTTTTTCTTTCATGTCCATCGTCCCGGCGAGAAAACGCCCGTCGGGGCCGCATTTGCCATCGTTGAAGCGATTTTCGGGCAGGTGCAGCTCAGGTTGTGCGATCCAGTCCAGTTGAACGGTATCCAGGTTGAGGTGGGCCAGCCCGTTCTTCATCCCCAAAATGAATTTTCCGCTGCGGCAGGGGACCGCGCAGCCAAGCGGCTGTCCAATCTCGATGAAATCGTCCCCGCCAGTCTCCGGGTGATAAGTGTGCAAGCGTCCGGCCATAATATCGACCCACCACAGGCAATTGCGGGCGTTGTCCCAAGCCGGGCCTTCGCCCAGTTCAGCCTGCGCATCAAGGATGAGTTCAGGAGCGGAATGTTTCATGCTAAAACCATTTGCGTTTGTAGAAGACAGCAATGGCGATGATACTCAAGACAATTGAAATTGCCAGAATGATGATAAAAGCCAGCGGATGTCCTTCGCCAGGCAGACCAACGTTCATGCCATAAAAAGATGCCACAATGACCGGCATGTTTAAGATGATGGTGAGCGCCGCCAAGGCCCTCATGACCACGTTCAGGTTGTTCGAGATGATGGAGGCGAAGGCATCCATCAGCCCGGCCAAAATTTCGGAATAGATATTCGCCATTTGGATGGCCTGCTGGTTTTCAGTCAGTACATCTTCGAGCAAGTCCTGGTCTTCTTCATACTGGTTGAACATTTGCATGCGTTGCAGGCGTTCCATCATGACTTCATTGGAACGCAAGGCGGTGGCGAAATAGGTCAGGCTTTTTTGGTATTTGAGCAGTTCGAGCAGTTCTTTGTTTTGGGTCGAGGCTTGCAGCCGGTCTTCAACGATTTCAACGGTTTTGTTGATCTCGCGCAGGTGAGCCAGGTAGCGCGTGGCTGTTTCGAGCAGGGCATAGAGCACAAAGCGATAACGTTTGCCGGTGCGCAGGCCGCGATATTTGCCGTTGCACAGAATGCGATTGATATCGTTGTCATAGCGGCAGATGGTGACAACAAAATTATTAAAGACTAAAATCCCAAGCGGGATGCTGGTATAGGGGATATCGGCGGCGGCGCCGTTATAGTAGGGGATGCGCAACAGGATGAAAACATAATCTTCATCGCGTTCACTGCGCGCCATTTCGTCCAGGTCGAGTGCGTATTGGACGTACTCCGGATAAACTCCCCACTCTTCCAGTTGGGCGATTTCTTCGGGAGTTGGGTCAATGACATTGATCCAGCAGCCGTTGACAAAATTTTCGAGGACTTGCAAGCCCTGCTCAGTATTCTTGAGGATGGTCAGCATGGGCGGATTCCTTTCTTATTGGTTAGATAAGTCAGAGAAGACGCGTGAAGGCAGCGTCCGTCTGACGGTGGTAATTTTTCCCAGAATAACTGGGAGGCTGACTTTCAGCAGAGCCAGAACGTTCGCCTTCTTGTGGCATGCTTGCCTATCCTCCTTTCTTTATATAATGCCCGTGGTCACAAATTGCGCGTTCATGCTCCTATAAAAAGCGCAGTTTGTGACCGGGACGGGTATAGTTTTGGTAGGGCTTGCCAAGTATACGACTTAAGTGAAAATGGGGCAACTTTTTGATAATAATAGGACTTACGCAAGACAGAAAAATTGACGGAAAAGCAAAAAGCCGTTATTGTTAGCAGATGATACCAAAAACAGAACGAGTGACCCGCTTAACGTATTGCCAATATTTGCTGGTGAGCCAAACAAATTATACGCTCACGAATTA
>JAKLPV010000137.1 GCA_022013685.1 Anaerolineae bacterium | reverse complement strand
ATTTGATTCTTTATTCGCCAAGCAACTTGCCTATGCCACCACTTGACCTGCCATTATTCCAAAACACAACTCACGAGTAATGTTATTAACCTTGAATTGGATTGTGACGCATAAATGACCCTTGAACAAGGAACGTTGCTAAACGGGCGTTACCGAATTGTAGATATTCTCGGCCAGGGCGGCATGGGATCGGTTTATCGCGCCATGGATGAGAATCTGGGCGTGGAAGTTGCCGTTAAGGAGAACCTGTTTACTACGGACGAGTATTCGCGCCAGTTCCGCCTCGAAGCGGTTATCCTGGCCAGCCTGCGTCATTCCAATTTGCCGCGTGTGACAGATCACTATGTGATTGAAAACGTTGGGCAGTACCTGGTGATGGATTACATCGAAGGCGAAGATTTACGCCAGCGTATGGAGCGACAGGGTACGATTAGCGAAGAAGATGCCATCCTTGTGGGCGCGGCCATGTCTGATGCATTGTCCTACCTGCATTCGCGCAAGCCTCCGGTGTTGCACCGCGACATTAAGCCGGGCAATGTCAAGATCACTCCTGAAGGTCACGTTTATTTGGTGGATTTTGGGCTTGCCAAACTAATCCAAGGCAGCCAGACAACCACCACCGGCGCCCGCGCGATGACCCCCGGCTATTCACCGCCGGAACAATATGGCACGGCCCGCACCGATCCGCGTTCCGATATTTACTCGCTTGGCGCCACTCTTTACGCCGCCCTGACGGGGGTTATCCCCGAAGATGGTCTAGCGCGGGTGATGGACAATATCCAGTTAACTCCCCTTCGAAAACATAACCCGAATATTTCACGCCGCCTGGCTGCGGCCATTGAAAAGGCGATGGAAGCCTACCCTGACGATCGCTTCCAAAAAGCGGACGATTTTCGCCGGGCATTGCTCAACGCCAGTTCTAAAACCCAGCGACTGATTGATTTAGACTTAAATATTAGCGTTGCGCCGCCACCACTTTCGGGCAATGGCGAAAATGGTCATGATTTGCCTACCTCAGCGCCGAATTCGGCTTTTAATAATTCGCTTACATCTATTACCACTCGTGTCCGCAGGCGCTTTCGTAAATTTGCTTCTTCGGGCGCATGGCTGGGATTGGCCTTCCTGGCAGTTCTGGTTGTTTTCATGGTAGGCCGGGGGAATTTGTCCTCCGCAATGGTGGCGATCCTGCCGCCGAGTGTGGTTCAGACCTATATGCCGGGTGCAGCCGAAAACGCTACTGCCGATCCGATTCAATTTTTGGAACCAGACCCGACAAGCACGCCCACATCGGTTCCTACCATGACTCCTACCTTGGAACCAACCGAAACCTTGCTTCCCACGCTCACAACCACGCCCATGGGCGGCACCGGGATTATTGCTTTTGCGTCCAACCGCACGGGGATTCCGCAAATTTATTTGATGAATGCTGATGGCAGTAATGTTCGCCCTCTCACCAACAAACAGGATGGCGCTTGCCAGCCTGATTGGTCTCCTGATGGCATGAAAATCGTGTTTGTTTCCCCGTGCCGTGAACGCACAGATTCATATGCCGGGTCAAGCCTGTATGTCATTAATCTCGATGGAACGGGTGAAATTCCCTTGCCAACCACCCTGGGAGGCGATTTCGAGCCAGCCTGGTCGCCAGATGGTTCCAGGATAGCATTTACCTCCTTGCGGGATGATTACTTTGATATTTATGCGCTCAACCTTGAAAATAACCAGACCGAACGTTTGACAGATTCGCGAAAAATAAGCGGCTCTTCTTTTGCCCGCCAGCCAGCCTGGAATCCGTTTGGCACGCAACTGGCATATGTACTTCGCCGTGTTGGTGTGGCCCAGATCTGGGTTTCTCGAGGGCAGCCGATTACGGTTCAGAGTCAGAACCAACATGAGCAACTGACAAATGCAGAAAATACGACAAATACCTTTCTGCCAGCATGGTCTAGTGATGGCGAGGTGATTGTTTTTAACCAGACCAATCTCGATGGCTCTTCCCCTGCCTGGTTGATGCGCCTGCGGTATGAAGACCGCTTATCACGTACTGCAACCCGTGTGGATATTGCGGAGCCCATTGTGGATGTCAGCTTCTCGCCCGATGGATTTTGGATTGTTTATGAGTCAAAATTTAATGAAACTGCCTTCCATGATATTTATATTGCCACTGTAACTGGTGCTGGCATCAAACGGCTGACCACAGACCCTGGCGTTGACTTCGACCCGGTCTGGCGGCCCTTACCAAAAAGCAACCTGCCTTAGCGAAATAAAGTTATGGTTCTCTGATATTTGTTGTAAAAATGCAGGGGCCTATCACGGGAATTCCTAAAGAGCTGAAGTTATCATAAAAAAAGACCGGAAGATTTGAATCTCCCGGTCTTTTCTGTTTCGGTGTTTTTAGGCGGCTGCTATAATCTGGCGGTTTTTCCGCCATTCTGCAATCAATAACCAGAGCGCTCCCAGCCCGAGTAGGACAACCACGATTTCGGTCAAGATTCCCAGCACCGGGATGGCTTGCAGGATCGCGTACAAAGTTACGCCCAGCGCCAGCGGCCAGAATTTATTTTCAGCCAGCCTGGGGTTGATTTTCTCCAGAATGAGTTTGCCGCCCAGCAGACTGACAGCGATTTTTGTGACAAAAACAGTCAGCAACACAAACCCTACGCTTACGCCGAACAGCGCCAGCAATCCGCTCACAACAACTGCACCGGATAACCCACCCAAAGTCAGCAGGCCGAAGATCACTCCGCCCAAAACCATGACGAAGATGATGACCAGCAGGCTGAAGAAGAAAGTTGCGTAAGTTACCACTCCCCATCCCAGGCTCGGCAAGGGTTTTTGCTGAATAGTAGCGCTCAGTTTACCCAGCAAAGATGGGAAGAGCCAGCCCAGAAACAAGCCTACAATAATCAGGGTGGCAATGGTGCGAACCACATCTATGCTGGCATCGAGCGCACTTTCTACAGGGGTGCGGTTGGCGCGACGAATTTCGCGCAGCTCGTCTTCACTGTAGATTGGCTCAGTGCGGGTGATGCCGCCGCTGGCGATGGATGTGGGGACGTCCAGGTCGCGGTCGGCAACATACTCCAACTTACCGTCGATTTTGGCATCCGGGCCGAATTTAAGCCCTACCGCCAGATTGGGGATGGTAATTGTTTGCTCTGGCCCAAAAACCATCGGGCCCATTTGCTGACCTTCGTTTTTCATGTTACCCAGGGCAAATACAGCGTCGCCGCCGATGCTGCCGCGCAACTCGATCGCCCCGGTGCCGAGTTTGGCGTTCCCGGCCAAGTCTCCGGCCAGAAGATTTTGACCGTTTCCCATCAGCAGGTCGCCGCCGATTTTCGAGCCGGGTTCGGTTTCGAGGCTTCCACCTGCGCCGATCAAGTCGTCTCCAATCACAGCCTTTTCACCGATCAGGAAGGCCGCGCCGAAGATGCGGGCATCATCCTGTATGGTACCGTTGATAGTGATGTCGCGCGCGCCGGCAAGCAGGTCGCCTTCAACCGTGCCATTAATGATAATGGTTTGGGCGCCTATGATCAGGTCGCCTTTGATGGTGCCATCGACAATAACCGTTTCAGCAGCAACATATAAATCATCTTCGAGTATTTCATCGGCAGCAATTGTGATAGTGTCTCCGGTACGCTCTTCAAAAGCGCGCACTGGTAGGGCAATACTCAGGGTCAGCAGCGTCAATAGCATTGCTGAAAATAGAATTCGGGTTGTGCGGTGCATATATATTTCTCCTGATAAGCAAAATAAGTACAACAAACTATGCCAATATACGCGCCCTGGCCGGGCAGGTTGCAAGAAAAAAGGCCGGAAATGGATTTTCCTGGCCTTCGACGTTTATGGAAACAAGGGTTCGAAGGTCTTGCCCGATTCTATCATCGTCTCGCGGGTTGCTTCATCCATTGGCATGAAACTCTGACAGGCTTTCAGTATCAGCGGCAGGATGCGTGTATCGCCAGCCGTACACAGCCCGGTTACATCATAAGAAAGCGCAAAATCAACGGCGCGCTGAATCTCGTCCATCTTTTCAAATGGTTCGTACCAGGTTGTAGCCGTGTGTTTTTCGTTTTGCCACGGGCCTTTGGTGGTGGTTTTGATCACCATTGTTCCAACCTGTCTTTCCCTGCAAACCGCGATCAGTTCTTCAGCGTTCTTGCGGTAGGCCGAGTTGGCCATCTGGACGAAATTGAGCGGGAACAGGATCGAATCGAACTCGAAGCGCCGCAAGGCTTCGAGGTAGATCGCGGGAGCGTCTACCCCGTGGCCTGTGATGCCGATAAATTTGGTCAGGCCGGCCTTTTGGGATTCAAGAACTGCCTCCAGCGCGCCGCCCTTCATCGTGATTTTATCGAGATCTTCGAAGGTGTTGACGGCATGGAACTGGTATAAATCGAACGATTTGACCTGCAGGAGTTTCAGCGAGCGCTGCATCTCATTCCATGCGCCGTCTTTGCTGCGTTCCATGGTTTTACAGCCCAAAAAGAAACGTTCTCGCTCGCGCGGCATCCACGGACCGATGCGTTCCTCGGCCTGCCCGTAAGAGGGGGCCACATCGATGTGATTGACTCCCGCCTCGATGACCTGCTCCATCACCTTGTCGGCATTTGCCTGTGAAATTTCCCAGAAGGCCGCCGCGCCAAAAATGGCGATCGTGCTGTCGTGGCCGGTCCGGCCAAAGGCTCGTGTCTGCATGATTTGATCCTTTACTCTTCGGTCTTTTCGACCACGATGTTGGCCTCGCCCACCAGCGCCGCAATTGCCCCGATGGCCGCCAGGGTTGGCGCGAACAGCACACCCGCCACCCCCACCGTCAATGGGATTTCCATAAACGTTTGGCCCTGCTTATCGCGGATGATGATACGGCGAACATTGCCTTCGTGAATCAATGCTTTGATGCGCGCCAGCAACTCTTCGCCATTAACAGAAAATTCTTCAGTACGGGTTTTTTCATTCATCGTAGCCTCCAGAAACATATACGTCAATTATTGCACAGGTTTGCAGAATTGTTTACATTCCCATCAAAAACGGTGATATAACCGAAAAATAAATTATCCAGCGGAGGGCCCGATGCTAAGCATCACAAAAGTCGACACGAGCAACAAAACCCAGGTGCGCAAATTTGTCCAGTTCCCGTACAAGCACTACCGAGATTGCCCCTTTTGGGTCCCGCCGCTTTTTATCGATGCAAACCTTTTTCTAGATCGTAAAAAGCACCCATTTTTCGAACATTCTGATGCCGATTTCTTCATCGCCGAACTCGACGGACAGGTGGTGGGCCGGATCGGCGTGCTCGAAAATAAGGCATTCAACCTGTATCATAATACAAAGGAGGCCCAGTTTTACTTCTTCGAAAGCATTGACGATCAGGATGTAGCCAATGCTCTTTTTGAGCCGGCTTTTGATTGGGCGCGGGCGCGCGGGTTGACTCGAATTGTTGGCCCCAAGGGAATGGGACCGCTCGATGGTTACGGCGTTCTGGTCGAGGGCTATCAGCATCGCCAGATGATGACCATGATGAACTATAACTATGATTACTACCCACGACTGGTTGAAACTCTTGGCTTCGAAAAGGAAGTCGATTTTGTTTCCTGCTATGTTCCCGCCGAGAACTTCAATATCCCCGAACGGGTCGAACGCATAGCCAGGCGGGTGCTTGATCGCGGCAAATTGCAGGTCAAACGTTTCAAAAGCAAGCGCGAGCTTATTGAGTGGTCCTGGCGCATTGGACAGGCCTATAACGCCGCCTTTGTAAATAATTGGGAATATTTCCCTTTTACTGAGCGCGAAATCAAATTTGTTGTCGATAACATTGTCACCATTGCCGATCACCGCCTGATCAAAATTATTGTTCGCGACGAACAGCCGGTCGGTTTCCTTTTCGCTTTTCCCGATCTTTCAGCGGCCCTTCAGCGCGCCCGCGGAAAACTGTTCCCGTTTGGTCTGCCCGACCTGCTGCTCGAAATGCGCCGCACCAAAACTGTCTCAGGCAATGGTATGGGCATTCTGCCTGAGTTTCAGGGGCACGGCGGCAATGCTCTGCTCTACTACGAAATGGCAAACTCGTTCATGGAATTTGAATTCCAGCATGTCGAAATGACCCAGGTTGCCGAAACCGCCACCCAGATGCGTGCAGACTTGAAAAACCTGCAGGGTGTTGAATATAAGAATCACCGCGTTTATCACAGAGAATTAAATTAGCGCGTCAGGAGAAAAGATGCCCCTCGACTTTATCCCCGCGCCCAAACGTTTACCGCTCTTCTGGTTGTTCTTCGGACTCACCTTCGCCTTTTTCGCCGTTTTCAATTGGCTTGATCAGCCCCTGCGCACCTCCGCCGCTCCATCGGGGGTCGTTTCCTATGAGCTGGCCGGAAGCCCCGAAGCGGCAAACGCCATGCTTGAATCTTGGGATGGATCTGCCCAACTGGCTGTGGCTTTTGGGCTTGGCCTCGATTTTCTCTTCATGCCGGTTTATGCCGCAGCCTTAAGTCTCTCGGTTCTTTTGGCGGCAAACAGGCGGCGGGGCGGGGTTTGGTCCGCGCTGGGAAAAGCCCTGGGGTGGGGAGCCTTCCTCGCAACGGGATTCGACGCAGTTGAGAACATTTCCCTGTTTCACATCCTGCTCAATGGCGCTCTTTCGCCCATGCCGCAACTGGCATTCTGGTGCGCCTCGATTAAATTTGCGCTGCTGCTGGCCGGTATCGTTTATGCGATGTTTGGGTGGTTGTTCAGACAAAAATAGGTTTTTGCCATAAAGAACTACTGAAAGTGATAAATGTCACTATTCGAAGGCCTTTCATTCTTGTAAGATTGAAATTGTTTTCAGGTGGAGTTGGAAAACTATTTGAATCGGAGAGAAGATGAAGCAAAAGGCCTTGTTGTTAAGCGTGCTTGTACTTATATTTTCTGTTTTGGCTTGCCAGGTTGGCAGCCCTTCGGCCCAGGAAGTTGCCGAAACAATGGTGGCCGAAACGGCTGCTGCTGCTTCCCCCACACCTTTGCCACCCACAGAGACCCCTGTTCCCCCTACAGAGACGATCACCCCAACCCTGCCCCCCACTGAAACGCCCACCATTACCCCGACTGCTACGTCCTCTGGGCCGCTGGTCTTCAGCGATGATTTTTCGGCAGACAATAAGAACTGGAAAGGTTGTGTGGGTTGTCGCTGGCAGGACGGTACTTTGTTGATGGGGCCTTACGACCCCAAAGGTGAAGGATATGATCAGGCTCACTATACCATTTGTGTTTCTTGTGGCAAAAAAACCTACTTTCGCCTGGCGGTTGATGCGACTTTTGCGGAAGGTTTTACTGATCGTTTTTATGGGATATTGATCGGCGAGGGCAAACAATATCAGACGATCGTTGGTATTTCGCCGCTGCAATACGCCATATTGGCGCGGCTTGATTATTCCAAAGGCTTTTGGAATCTGCTGAATGCTTCCACGGAAAATGTTAACAACCAGCATGTTAAACCTGGAAAACTGACCAATCGAATCGAGATTATCATGTCTCCGGCCGGCGCCGGGCAGGCTGACCTGACCATGAATTTGAACGGGATAGTTTCCTTTGTGACTTATAAAATCCCGGCTGAACCTGCTGAAGTTGGTCTGTATCTGGATTGGCATTCTGTGGGTGTGGCTTACGATAATTTTGTGTTCGAGGAAATTGTTCCATAGCATTCCCCACCAAGTCAAAGCCCCGGTCTGGTTCATGCCGGGGCTTTTTGTTTGCAATCCTTTACAAAATGTTTACCTGTGTTTAAACGGTTGATAAACGAGAAACCTTATGATGATGCTTAGAAAAGACAAAGGAGCATAATCATGCTGATGCAAACAACTTTTGATACCGACCATGTCTGGAACAAATTGCAGGAACCTGCCTGCCCGACTGGAAAGCCCGCCGATCACCTCTTGCTGCTCTCTGCGCTGGATGAGGGCTGGAAGATTATCGAAACTGCCCGCCTGGTGCCGTTCAATGACTTCTTGCGCGGCGGTTCTTATATGCTGACCATTTTCCACCCGGTCCGGCTGGTGGTGCGCCAGATCGTCGTTGCCCGAACCCCTGAGTTGGATAGCTTGCTAAAGGACGAAGCTGTGACAATCGTCAATCGCAGCGGTGTGTCCGATCTCGAATTTCTTGAAAGATAACAAAAAGACGTACCACTCAGGCGCGCCGTTTTACTTTCTGGAAGCGCAGTTTTAGCCGTTAATTGCCGTTTGAAGCAGCAACGCAGCTACAAAATAGGCGATGACTGCGAGGAATGAGATCGCGCCGACCAGTATGTATTGCAGAAAGCCGGGGATGTTGTCCATGCGGAAGATTTTGGCATTCAAGGAGAATGCTATGATCCCGAAAATCGCCCCGATGAATCCGCCGGCGAAAACCAGGAGAAGGGGCAAGCTGCCCCAGCCCCATTGATACCACTTAAGCGGTTCGATCAGGTTGAGAGTTTTTCCATCGACCACCAATTGTGGAACATCAAAACCCAACAACTGTGGTTTCCAGGCAGCGGTCAATTGTCTGCCATCATTGCTTTGCAGAGCGAATTCGCCGCGTTTTTGCCCTTTTTGGGCAGGTTCGCCATTGACGAGCAGTTTGGGCCCTGAGATGAAGCTGACATCAACCTGAATGTTTTGCCCTTCAAAATTTGCCAACTGAACATCGTAACGCATTTGAGTCCTCCTTATGGAGAAATGAATTCTTACGGATTGAGATCCGCTAAGGAACGGCTGAAAAATAACTTACCTCTTTCGGAGCCAAAGTTTTCTGCTACCAGATGGTCTCTATAATTCTCGAAAACACACCCTATTTGGACGCCACAACACGTGTTTT
>JAKLPV010000136.1 GCA_022013685.1 Anaerolineae bacterium | reverse complement strand
CAACCGCGTTCAGGTAATCGTTACCATCGCCGTAATCGCAGTGGCGAATGGCAATGCCGTCAAAATAGCGGCCAAAAATCTCGCCAATTTCCACCGGGGTATCGCCGTGCGAGATCTGGGTGGTATTGCTGTCGATGAAAGCACCGTGGCCACCGAGCTGGGCCATGCCCGCTTCGAACGATCCGCGGGTGCGGGTGGACGAGAAGAAGAACAACATCGCCAGCACCTTGTCGCGCAGGTAAGGGTGGGGCTCGCCGAGGGCGCGCTTACGCTTGAGGTCCCAGGCTACTTCTAATATGGTTTCGACTTCCTCTTTGGTGAAGTCAAGGTCGCCGATGAAATCTCGGCCTCGAAAGTTGGTTTGCATTACGAATACTCCTTTATATATAAGATTTCAGGCCTGCGCTGAGCGCAGTCAAGGTGTGTCAAGTATCAGGTGTGATGAATCACACACGTAATACTTGCAAATTGATAAATTTTCCATCTTCCCAGGTCAGCCGGACGCCTTCACAGTAGTCGATATAGTCGCCAAGCGTAGAAAAATCGGCAGTGGGAAGACAGGCTACAGCACTGAGTTCGACCACACCGCCATGATTGACCACCAGCGCCGCGCCGCCCTCGGGCAGGGATTCGACCAATTGAGCGTAGAAATCAGCGAGGCGTTGAGTGTAGCGCGTCGTCGGGCCATTTTGACGGGAGGCGGCTGCATACTCGTCAAAACTGGCGGGCCAGGGGCACTCCAGGTCGACACTATCCCCGTAGGTCGCGATCAACTCGGCGGTTTCATCGACGGGATAGCCCATCGCCTCGGCGGTTTGGACGGCGCGCGGCAGGGGGCTGGTCACCACGCGATCAAATTTTCCCATTTCCTGGCCGACCAAGCGCGCGAGAGCGACACCTTCTTCGGAAAGGTCTGGCAGCGCGCGGTTACGCAAGGAATGACGGCGGATTTCGATGGTTTTCATAGGCTTGTCGGGGCGACCCGGCGGGCCGCCCTTACGGAATCAGGCTCGGCAAGATGGCGTAAAACTCCGTCGCTTTGACCATATCGGCCAGCGGGACGCAGTCGCGGGTGGTGTGGGCGGTTTCTTCGTCGCCAGGGCCAAACCCGATCGAGGGGATACCGGCCTTACCCGCCCAGTAGACACCGTTGGTCGAGAAATTCCACTTGCCGGAGGGGGCATCTTTCAGGCCAATCGCGACGCGCGCTTTTTGTCCGGCTTCGACCAGCGGGTGGGTCTCTTCGTAGGCCCAGGCGGGGAAGTATTTGTCGACCGGGAAGACAAAACCGGTATAGGAGGCTTCATCGTAGAAGAGTTCTTCGAGCTTGACCGAGTCCTTGTATTCGGCGGGGATCAGATCCTCGACCTGTTTCTTGACCACTTCCTTGGTCTCGCCAAAGGTCATGCGGCGGTCGATAAAAATCACCGCCTCGTCGGGGACGGCATTGATGCTGGGGGTTTTGACGTGCATGTCGCTGACGGTGATCTTGCCGTGGCCCAGGAAGGGATGGTCGCCAAGTTTCGGCTCAAGGTCGCGGATGCCGGCAATGACCGGCAGCAGCTTGTAGACGGCATTGTCGCCGAGGTGGTTGCTGGCGGCGTGGGCCGATTTGCCTTTGGCGGTGACCTTCATCTCCAGGCGGCCTTTGTGGCCGCGATAAACGTTCATCTTGGTCGGTTCGCCAATGACGACGAAATCCGGGCGCACTTTCGGGTCAACTTCGACGAAGGTGTTGGGGGCGATGCCGTCACACCACTCTTCCATGTTGCCGAAGTACCAGGCCGTCCAGCCATCCAGCAGGCCCAGGTCGCGGGCAAAGGCCAGGCCGTAGACCATGCCGGGGGTGGAGCCTTTTTCGTCGCAAGCCCCGCGCGCATAGAGCACGCCGTCTTCGACTTTGCCGACGAAGGGATCCCATTCCCAGGCGGAGGGGTCGCCGATGCCAACGGTGTCGATGTGCGAGTCGTAGACGATGACGCGTTTGCCGGAGCCGATGCGGCCCATGATGTTGCCCATCTTGTCGAAGCGGACTTCATCGTAGCCGAGTTTGTTCATTTCAGCGGCAATGCGTTCGCCGACATCTTTGAGTTGGCCTTCCATGGACGGAATGGCGCAAATGTCGCGCATGAACTGGATGATCTCATCCTTGTGCTGGGCGACAAGAGATTGAATTTCGGGTATCTTGGTCATAAGTCTCCTGAAAGTAAGTGAAGAATGAAAAATACAGAATGATGAATGCAAAACAAAATTCTGCCTCACCTGCACTGCATCCGCAGCGCGGTGCAAGTGTCTTCATTCTGGATTCTGCGTTTTTAGGCCCCGCCAACTTTGCGAACGATATGGAATTTAAAGTAGCCGGGAACAAAATAGCTGTGCGAATAATCCACCACCTTGCCGCTGACCGTGAGGAGTTTTGCGGTGAACTGCAAGAGCACATCGCCGCGCTGGATTTCAAGCATCTTGGCGACATCTGCGGTGGCATTCGAAGCGGTAATATCGGTGCGGCTGACACTGAGCGGATCGCCGCGCTGGAGCAGGTAATCGAGCACCGAGCCGCTGAATTTGCTGGTCAATTCTTCGGGATGCAGGACATCCTCGGGCAAGGTGTCGACCAGGTAGGCAACCGGGCGCGAATCGGCTCGCATGGTGCGTGAAACACGCACCAAATGGGTCCCGGCAGGGACTTCCAGGGCGTTGGCGCAATCGTCGTCAGCCTGAATGCGCTCAACAGTCGCTGGGCCAGGGCCGACATCGAGATTGGTGCGGCGAGCCAGGGTCAGCATGCTCTCCAATATCTCCAATCCACCCTCCATGACAGGGGGCTGGCCAACAACAAACGTGCCAGCCCCCTGACGGCGGCGGATGAGGCCCTGGGTTTCGAAGGTGCGCATGGCTTCGCGCAAGGTGGCGCGGCTGACGCCCAGATCCGCGACCAGGTCTGGCTCGGAGGGCAGTCTCGTGCCAGGCAGCGATTTGGCGATCAGTTCAGCCAGGTCAGCTTGTAAACGTTGGAAGGGAAAATGAGGCATATGGGCTCCTAGTCCTTGGTCGGCAGGAATAATTTACTCGATCACGGGAATAAATTCAAACTTTGTCACATCCACCAAACCCTTGTCCGAAATGCGCAGTTCAGGGATGACAACCAGGGCCAGCAGGGCCATTTGCATGTTGGGGCTGTTCAGTTCGGAGCCGCAAGCCGCGAAGCCTGCCAGCACCGATTCCGCTTGCCGGGCAACAGCCTCGACATGCTCATTTGACATCAATCCGGCAATCGGAAGCTGCACTTCGCCGATGATCTGTCCATCTTTGACCACGACCTGTCCGCCGCCGGTTTCGGCGAGATGATTGGCCGCCTGCGCCATAAAATCGTCGTTCGTGCCGATCACGATCATGTGATGGCTGTCGTGCGCCACGGTGGTGGCGATCGCGCAATTGGCCTTCAAGCCAAATCCACTGACCAGGGCAACCTGGACCTTGCCGGTGCGATGGTGGCGGTCGACTAGGGAAAGTTTCGCCACATCTGCAGATGCGACGACTTCACCATTGACAACGGGCAGTTCGAGTTTCAAATGACGGGTTGGGGCCTGGTTTTCGATAATCCCGATCACATTGCAGGTGGCTACTTTTTTGTTGCCCGTTACCGGCAATTTGAAATCGTCCACTGTCAGTTTGCGAGCCAGCTTGACGCTTTTCTTGACCCAGGCCGGGTACGGATAGGCGGGCAATTCGGTTTTCCATTTGCGGTTTTCGGCGATCAGCTTGCCCTTGGCCACCACCAGCTCGGCATGGAAATCCTTCAGGTCGCGCACCAGCACCACATCCGCATAACGGCCAGGGGCGATCATGCCCATATCGCGGCTCAGGCCAAAGTGCTCGGCGGTGTTGATGGTAGCCATCTGGATGGCGGTCATTGGCGGCAGGCCTTCGCTGATGGCATGGCGCACGACCCGGTCCATGTGGCCTTCAAAGGCCAGGGTGGCAGCGTGGCTGTCATCGGTGCAGAGCAGGAAGCGGCGCGGGTCAAGGCCGTGCTTTGTGATGGCCCTGACCTGGCTGGCGACATCGTGCCAGGCCGAACCGTAGCGCAGCATGGGTTTCATCCCCTGGCGGGCGCGAGCGATGGCATCTTCAGGACGCGTGCCTTCGTGGTCATCTTCGGGGCCGCCGGCAACATAGCCATGAAAAGCTCGTCCCAGGTCGGGGGTCGGATAATGCCCGCCGATGGTTTTGCCCGCGTGGCGGGTGGAGTGCATTTCAGCATGCATCTTCTCGTCTGAGGCAACCACGCCGGGGAAGTTCATCATTTCGCCCAGGCCGATGATACCCGGCCAGGTCATGGCTTCGGCCACATCAGCGGGACCGATGGATGCGCCGGGCGTTTCCATGCCGGGGGCAGACGGGACACAGGAGGGTATCTGCACCCAGACGTGGATCGGCTGACCCGCGGCCTCGTCCACCATTAATTTAACGCCCTTCAAGCCAAAGACGTTGGCAATCTCATGCGGATCGATGAACATGCCGGTCGTGCCAAGCGGAGCCACCGCGCGGACAAATTCCGTGACCGTGACCATGCCGCTCTCGACGTGCATGTGTCCATCGAGCAGGCCAGGCACAAGATAACGCCCATCAGCCTCGATTACCTGAGTGTTTTTTCCAACCGTATGGCTTGCATCCTCCCCGACAAAAGCAATATGCCCGCTGACAATGGCAATATCGATCTTTGGGATAATTTCCCCGGTCTGGACGCAGACCCACTTCCCGTTTTTAATGACCAGATCGGCGGGGGTGCGTCCCATGGCTACATTGACAAGCGTTTGAGAGAGCATTCGGTCTCCGATACTTCATAAATTTGCGACACTTCAACATACTCAGTACAAGTTTCAGATTTTTGGTTTCAATACCTGATCAGGAAAAATCTCACCCAACTCGTTGACTACGCGCCATTACTTGTGATACTGCCCTTTGACGAGCGGCGCTTTGACGGTCAACGGTTCGAGGGCAACATCCCGGCTGGTAACAAACCCGAGCACTTTGACGTAATTCTGCTCGATCGGGTTGGCCGCGTTAACAAACAAGGCCGTACCCGCCTGCCAGGGGGCAAACCACTGGCGCTGATGCTGAATCCGCTCCCAGGTGGCAACCTTCGGGTTCTGGAGCTCTTCGAAGCGCGCGGTCACGCGTTTTTCCCAGAGCAACTCATCAGACACATAACAATACAGCGGACGGAAAACTGCCGCGTGTTTTTGGGCAATCTCCTGGGCCTGGACTCGGTCCGCACCCATAAAAACCGAGTCAACGATCACGCTGACGCCCAATTCCAGTTGCGCTTCGGCGATGTTCAGCAGCACAAGGATCTTCTCGTCCCAAAAGTGATAATCCGCACCTGGGGGAACATTCCCGGCTACATCATCGATGCGCAAGAGCGGCCAGCGCAGTTCACGCGCGAGGCGTTCGGCCAGCGTGCTTTTCCCGCTTCCGGGCAGGCCGGAGAAGATAACAAGGGTTGGCTGACCGCTGCTGTTCAAATCGAAATCACTTGGGCGGGATGGGCGCAAATGACATCACGCCAACCATGCGCAACAGCGAGTCGCCGAGGTTGCTAAATTGATGCTGCTCACCAGACGAGATAAAAATGGCCGAGCCTGGGCTTATTTCAACCACGCCTTCCGGGGTGGTCACCTGACCCTTGCCTTCAAAAACAAAAAACTCATGTTCGTGATCATGCTGATGGAACGGAGTGGTTTTTCCGGGCTGCAATTCATAGATACACATGGCGAAATTCGTTGCCCCCTGTGTGGCGTTGATTACCCAGCGGGCGCTTAGGCCGTCTGAACCCGCGGCTTCAGCAGGGACATTGAGATAATCTTTGACATACATGGCGTACTCCTTTCGCTAAATCAATGTGGAATCGGCACTCTCTTGAAACCAGGCACTTGGCCGCCCGGATAATGCACAACTTATCGACTTCTTCCAAACCAACACGTACATTTAGGTCTAGGTCGCGCCGCCGCCTTGCAAAAGAATGTAAATGTAGAGGAAAGTCATGTACAAGGCTGCCAGTCCCAGCGGGATAAGCACAAGCCAGAGCCAGCGTGTTTTCTTTTTATAGACAGCGAAAGCCGCGCCAAATAGGAGTGGCGGCACGATCAAAACCGGCAGATGCAGCCCGCCACCCAGATAGTAGGCCGGGCCAATGGAGAACAACCCGCCAAGCGCCAGTAAAAGTGGCTTTTTGGCAATCAGCCCGGCCAATGAGAGCAGCAACGCAAGCAGGATGGCTGGCAACCCAAATGTGAACTGGATCAAAATTTCTTCCATCAACATTCCAGATTTAGCCCGATACCAACCTTTTGGCCGCCTTATTGTGGCGCGCGGCGAGTTCAATTTCATCCACACTGACGAGTTGGCCCGCCTTGACGACAAATTTTCCACCGACGGCGGTGTAATCGACGCGGCGCGGCTGGCAAAAGACAACCGCCGAAACCGGATCATGGACAGCGCCACCGGCCAGTTCGAGGCTGTTAAGATTGATGGCGTAGAAGTCAGCGCATTTGCCAACTTCGAGGCTGCCGATGTCCGTGCGACCGAGCACCGCCGCCCCACCGCGCGTACCGAGGCGCAGGGCTTCGCGGGCGGTCATCAGCTTGCGGCTGGGGTCGTCAGAACGCGAGTAACCGGTGAGGCCTTCCTTGACGCGCGCCAACAGCATCGCCTGACGGACTTCGGCCAGCAGGTGCGAGCCGTCGTTGGAGGCGGAGCCGTCCACGCCCAGGCCGACGTTGACGCCAGCCGCAAGATATTCCTTAATCGGAGCAATGCCGGAGGCCAGGCGCATGTTCGAGGTCGGGCAGTGCGCCACGCCGCAGTTGTGTCTGGCAAAAACGCCGATCTCTTCAACATTGACGTAGACCGAGTGCGCGAACCAGACATCTTCGCCGACCCAATCGACCGACTGCATGTACCCGACCGGCCGGTAACCGAACTTTTGCAGGCAGAACTGTTCCTCGTCTTCGGTCTCAGCCAGGTGGGTATGGAGGTGGACTCCGTACTGGCGGGCCAGTTTGGCGGATTCGCGCATCAGGTCGCCGGTGACGCTGAAGGGCGAGCAAGGCGCGAGCACGATCTGGGTCATCGAACCCGGCTTGGGGTCATGGTAACGCTGAATTAAGCGCTGGCTATCCGCCAGGATCAGGTCTTCTTTGTCGGTAACCGAGTCAGGGGGCAGTCCGCCCTGGGATTCGCCCAAAGACATGGAGCCGCGCGAGGCGTGCAGACGAACTCCCAGCGTCAGAGCGGCTTCGATTTCATCATCCAGCTTTGAGCCGTTGGGGAAGAGATACAGGTGATCGGAGGCGGTGGTGCAGCCGCTCAAGGCCAGCTCGGCCAGGGCGGTCTGGGTCGAGGTGAAGATGTCATCGGGCCGCAGGCGGGACCAGATGGGATAGAGGGTCTTGAGCCAGTTGAACAGGTTGGCATCCTGGGCCGCCGGGATGGCGCGGGTCAGGGTCTGGTAGAAGTGGTGGTGGGTGTTGACCAGACCCGGCAAAACGATGTGACCGGCGAGGTCGAGAACTTCGTCTGCTGCGTGGGGCAGGCTGGCGGTCGGCCCAATCTGTTCGATAAAGCCGTCGCGAATAAAAAGACCACCGTCCGGAATCTCGGCCTGGTGGTCGTCCATGGTGGCGATATATGCGTTTTTGATGAGGAGGGTGCTCATGGTTTTCTGCCTGAACTACGAAATTAACGAAGTTGTCTGACAACTTATAGTTTAGCAGAAAGGAGTAGACAAGTCAATGACGATTAAAAATAAAAGATCCATATTTCCCCTTTTCGATAGGGTGAAAATGGGACTATAATTATTTCCATACAAGGCAGCGCCGGAAGCCTTCACCTATCTGAGCAGACAAGACATACAAAAGGAGATACGTTATGGGAGACAAAGGCGGCAAGAAAGAGAAGAACAAGGCTGATAAACAAAAACAGCAGAACGAGCAGAAGAAAAAAGAACAACAGAAAAGCAAACTGCCCGGCAAGAAGCCTGCTTAATGCCAGCCAACCGCCCTCGCCATAAATTCAAAAGCGAGGGCGGTTTTCATTGTATCGAGCTACGCCTTGTGATATAAAAGGCGAAAAGGAGAGCACATGAAAACTGCCAGCGGATTAGAATACACCGAACAAGAAGCCGGGACAGGCGCACAGGCCGTGGCCGGGAAAACCGTCAGCGTGCATTACACCGGTAAACTGACCAACGGGACGGTCTTCGACAGTTCCTACACACGCAACGAACCGATCCAGTTTGTGCTGGGCGCCGGGCGCGTGATCAAAGGCTGGGACGAAGGCATCGCGCTGATGAAAGTCGGCGGCAAAGCCACACTGACCATCCCGCCCGCGCTGGGATACGGCGAACGCGGCGCAGGCGGCGTGATCCCGCCCAACGCCACGCTCGTTTTCGATGTTGAACTGGTCAGCGTGAAATAAACATCACACAAATCAGGCGATCAAAAGAAATACGCCGCGGAGAAATTCACGCGGCGTATTTCTTTAACTGAGAAGGCATGCTTACTTCTTTTTTTCTTTGTCCTTCTTTTTTTTCTTTTTATCCTTGTCTTTATCTTTTCCTTGTTCCTTGTTCGCCATAAGAAGCTCCTCTCTGAAAAAACCTGGCAAGCGCCAAATTCTAGATAGCAATATTATATACCAGTACTGCAAGCCATGCACCAACCGATTGTGGGTAAGACAAGGCGGCGAAGGGATTTTTCGTTCAATCGCCGCGTCTGCGGGCGGAATATGTGTTACACTGAAAGGGTAGTTAATTAATTGGATCCCTGTCGTACCTTGGCCGCTGACCCTGTTATGGGTTTGCGGCCATTTTCTTTCCGGCCGTGCCGGAGAAAGCAGTAAAAAATGGATAACAGAGTTTATGTAGGTAACCTTGCCAAATCAACCACCCAGGAAGAACTCAACACCCTCTTCGCGCAAGCCGGGGATGTCGCCGCGGTAGAAATCATCAAAGATCGTGATAGTGGCCAGTCCAAGGGCTTTGCCTTTGTCACCATGGTCTCGAAAGAAATTGCCGATAAAGCCGTTGAAATGTTCAACACTTATACCCTGGCTGAGAAAGAACTCAAAGTCAACATCGCCAAGCCCCGCGTAGAACACGCTTAATTCTTCCAGCCCTAAATCTCGACCACTACAGCCCTTGTCGCAACAGACAGGGGCTGTTTTTCTATGTAAAAACGGACTTTTTCATGGTTTGGTTTCCAAGTGTAGCGTTAGGGGCATATTTCGCGCCAGGCATCCAGGTCGCGATTTTTCAGGATAAAGCTAACCCTGACTTCCCGGCCCCAGGCGCAGGCGGCAGGGAAGTCAACATCAATATCTGTGTATTCCGCCGCAAAAACGGATTTGCCGGCTGTGATATAGGGGAGCATGGATTCTGCATCGCCATAATAAAAATAATCTTCAGTGATGGCAAAATCATAGATGTTAACGAGGTCGGCTACCTGGTTGGATGCATTTTTCTGCCCGATGGCGAGGCCGCGCGCATGGGATTCTTCGGCCAGCCAGAGAGCGAATCGCAACTGGTCGGCGTAAGTGAGCGGAAAGCCAGTGTCGTTGGTGTAGATTTCCATGTTGTCGGGTTCGACAGCGTCGAAGCCTTTGGCCTGGCACAGGTCGAGGCGGGCGCGCAGGATGGGGGCAAGTTTGTCAATCTGGCGGATATCGAGCCATTTCTCGCCCGGCCAGCCGTCGTAATCCTTGCCCAATACTTCAGCGGGGAAGCGGTCTGCATCCGGTCGCCATTCTTCCCATGAGCCAACCGAGATATAGCAGATGACTTTCGCACCTTTGGCGCGCAGTTCATCGATGATGGCCTGATCAACATACAAGTCCACATCATAGACATCGGCTGCAATGGAGGTATCAATCTGGTTGTCATCAATTTGCCATTGCCAGGTCAGGCCGGGGCCAGGGTGCCACCAGGATGGCGCCTGTTGCGTATCGCGTAACGCAGAAGGCATGAGGGTTGGCTCCTTCGTCAAAACAGGAGCAGGTTGAGGGGATGGTGAAGCGGGTCCGCATCCAACGAGCAAAATAATCAGCAAAACAAGATAATATCTTGCCCTGCACGCCGATGATTTCTCTGCCAGACTCGGCCGGTTCCGCATCTGCGCCCGGATGGTTTCATCTTGGATGGCTTTCAAATGAGTATCTGCTGTCATACTTCAAAGTTTACCCGCAATTCCGTTTTTCTTCGATGGTGTTCGCCTACGGCAAAGCAAAAGTCCCCGTTTCCACGAGGACTTTCTTTGGCGGAGAGGCCGGGATTTGAATATCATCCCCACAATAGGCGGGCGAACCATAGGGCACATGCACCTGATCGCCAACATAGATCAACGATTCGCTGGGAAGCAGTTCGCGGACGACCCGCAAAACGGACAATCCGCCAGTGCCAGAGTCGAAGATACCGATGAGGGATGATGATACTACCGTAAGATAGGGATTTTACCGGTAGAAACTAAACGTAAGTTTTGTGCAAATAGAGCAGCAGTTGCTTTAATCGTCAAAAAAACGCATTTTTTGAAAACGGCAAAGGCAACTGAACTGCCCAGTGCTTCTTCACAGAAATGGATCGACCTGCATACAAACTTTGGTCAGTGAATCTTAAAAAACAACCCTGCTCCTGCCATGTCACCCAGGCAGAAGTGTGAGCAGCTACCTGAACCTGCTCTTTTATTTTGGGCTGGGTTGTGTCCTGCCATCCATTTGGAATTTGCGGGCACTGCTCAACCAGCCAACGGGCAGACCAGCGTACAAAATTTGCCACAAAAACAGCGAATTGTTCCTGCAAGAAGATTGCCGGGGCCGAACGTACCTTCAAATGATGCATGGCAAAAACGTTTTTGCCTTCTTTGATCCCGGCTTCAATTAATTGGCGCGCGTTGTAACGGTGAAACCAATCAGGTAAACCTGAAGTAACCGGATCTTCTCCAAAATGGATCAAGGTGCCATAACTTTGCGTTTTGCCGGTATAGAAACGCTCGAGACCTACATCCAACGGATATGGAAAGTCATCAAATTGGCGGGCTTTCCAGGCGACCATCTCTGCATTCTTGCCAACATTAGTCCAGGTTGTATGCGCGTCAGTTTCTTTCTTCAATCTGGGCGTTAGCCAGTCGCTGTAAGGCTTGGTGTAAACCTCGTAGCCCATCTCGATCAACCAGGCTATGTTTTCACGAGTACCAAAACCGGCATCCACTCGAAAAACTGCCAGAATGGGAAACGGATTCGTTTGGTTATCTGCTTCAAAACGTTTCAGTCGCTCTTGCAAACGCCATATTTGTGCCTGGCAAATAAGCTGTTGTTGCTGATCGGCCTTCGCTCGCTTTTCCAGTTTTGGCAATTGCTGTTCTAAACGTTCTATTCGAGCTTGTAACGACTTCAGTTTCTGCCGAGCCCTTGCCAAAGCACTGTGCGGTCGTTCTGGGCGCTGCCTTTCTTGATATTGGTTCTCACATTCAGCCAGGTGGGTCTGTTGTTCAGTATGTTGCGATTGAACTTCCACCTGATGAAGTTGAGCTTCTTCCAGCTTTTTCTGGCTTTCTGTCATTTCAATTCGCAATTGCTGTTCTTTGCTTTCCAAAGCGCTAATACGTTTTCGCAAAAGATCGGTACGGCGCAAAGGGCGTAACCCTGTCTGGGCTTCTGCGGCTTGAACCATCGCCTCAACTTGTGTGCAAGAAACAGTATCGCCTGGATGATTTGCAACCGAGAGCCAAAACCGGCCATACGTTGGGCTATGCAAACTCACCATCGCTGCCTGGTAGCCCAAATGTATTCCATCGCTCATATGCCCGTAAGCTGCACCTGGATAGGTTGTACTGCTGTTGGACACCGGGCGACCGGTCAGGTCGCCATCATACACCAGCCGTCCAGTCTGTTTCAGAGCTTGAGCAACCTCTTCTGCCAGGATTGGTTGAGTTATCTCGTTCAGTCCTTGGAATATTTGCTCTGCCTCTGCTTGGGTCAATTGTGATAGGGTGCGACTTACTCCGCTATGGTCTGCCCACTTTAGTTGCATCCAGGCTCTGGCAACCGACAAGTCCTGATCAATAGGATGAGCAGATCGACTGAGATCCTTTAGATGTGGTAATCCGGCCAGCATAGCCACCAGGAACTCTAGAATTTTAGTCTGTGGACTGTGTTCAATCGTTTTCTGGTGGATTGGAACAGCCTCAATTTTTTGGATAACAGCAATTGCTTGCGCAAACTGGCCCCAGGCAACCAGCATCGCATGATGCGTAAGTGTATCCGGCTGATCTATGATCATGGTAAGCCTCCGCAGTGTTACATCGAGCATACTGGCTTACCACTCAATTGTAAAAGTTCAAGTTTTGCGTTTTAAAGCAATTTGCCTTCCGGTTGCACAAACGTTACGCTAATTCAGAATCTTTTCATCAACTGAATAAAACAACAGCGTAAACAGTGTAGCGTCTGGCAAGATAATCGCATCCACGATGGCTACTCCAATTTTCAAGAGGTAGCCTGTATCCTACACGATTTCACGAAAATTGCGGAAGAGCCTGTTTTCGCTTGCAAAAAACACACACATTGGTACTTTAGCAGATTCAGGTTATCAAGGCATTCTTGATTGGCATCAAAACAGTTTGACACCCGCCAAGAAATCCAAATTGCATCCGCTGACCGCTGAGCAAAAGGCGAGCAATCGCGAAATATCCAAAGAACGCATCTTTGTTGAAAATGTCATTCGTAGGTTAAAGATTTTTCGCATTTTGTGCGAACGCTATCGGAACCGACGGAAGCGCTTTGGACTGCGCTTCAACTTGATTGCGGCCATCTACAATCTCGAACTCAAAATGGCCAGTTAACCGACTTTTGTAAAAGGTTTAATGGGAACATACAAACTTCTCGACCAGAAATAAGTGAATCAATGTCAGCTCTCAATAGACTTGGCCACCGCAATGACTACCCCCAAAATACTATAGTTTTCATCTGCTTGAATAGGTGGATGCATTTCATCTTTTGATTTTGACAAAAATTGCTTGTTCGATTTATCATATCTTTTCACCATAAGATACCTATCTCCTAAAGCATCCTGCGAAGCAATAATCACAAAATCACTATCTTTGGCATCTGATGATTTGCGAAATAAAACATAATCTTTCTCATCGAGAGGGATTTTCCATGCATTCATGCTCCTGCCGCGAACTTTTGCCCATCCATAGGATTCTTGTGGTACCAGGGTTACCTGCCTATCGTTGATACTGGTTCCGGCTAAACTCAAAACCTCGTAGAAATTTCCTTCAATCTCAATTTCATACACAATAGTAGAAGAATTTCTCACAGGCTCTACAAATAATTCGCCATTTGAGCCAGCAGTGACTGTGCCATAAACAGGAATTGAAAACAGGGATAAATAATCGTTTAAAGTATTAACTGTTCCAAATGCTTGGCTAGCATCATTTGGGGGCGGAGGATGTGAAACTTCGCTGACTTCAGAAGCGGGAACAAAACTATTTGCCTGTTCTAGGAGTATGTCGAGTTGGAGTTTAAGGTTATTTATTTTCTCTCTTTCATTATAGTTGTTCACTTGAAGACGTTCATATTTTTTCAAAAAATTCAAAGCATTCTTAACTTCAGCAGATGCTTTTCTATATTCCCCATTTTGCTCATAAGTCAGACATAATAATGCTAAACTAAGAATACTATTCCAAGTCTCGTTCCTACTATTGAACTCTCGATACCCTGACTGAAATTCTTTGATAGCAGTATTATTATGACTTAGGTTAAGAGAGGCTATCCCTACCATAATATGGCAAAAACCTTGCATATCACAGCCATGACAATTGGTCTGTTGTTGACATTGCAACTGTCTATCAAAAATTTTTTGCGAAGAGGCTGGGTCACCAAAAGAATTTATCAACTCTTCTTTTAGGTTTTTGATTTCTGATGAAGTAAAAGAAAACTCTTCCAGTAAAACCTTCACATCAATAGTCATATTCCCATCCATTATCTTGCGGGGTCCTGAAGCATTGCCTTTATTTCCTCTAGTGTTGCTAGTGTATCTTTTGCAAGATTTGCTCGCAACAAAGGATTTTGCAAACTCTCTTTCAAAATCCCTGAAAAAGACAAAAGCAATGGCTCAACAAAGCGTTCTGTTTCACCCTGATTTTCATCCCTTCTAATATTCTTTTCTAATCCAGAAGCAATGGCTAAAATAAAATCGCGTTGTGCATCCGCGCGAGCCTTTTCTTGTAGGCGAATAGCCGTAGCCTTAGCTCGGCCTTCAACTAAAGTTACAAATCCCTGTCTTCCCGATTTCCAAAGCTGCTTCTGACCTTCTATAACTGCTGATGGGATATCAATCTTCAATATTTGAAAGTCTGTGACAAACACCCCAAAAGCATTTGTGGCACCATTCAGCTTCTCAAAAATCTCGTTCGTCGCTGCTGGCGACAGGATTTGTCCATTCTCTCGATCTGCAATAAATAAATCATTCAGCATTCGACTTCCAATATAATTGGGAACAATACCTGTTACCTGTCCCCAAGCTGCATCAACCCAGGTGAATTCACTGGGCTCTCCTTGTTGACGATTGGGCCAACGCACAGCATAGCGCTCGATAGCCTTCTTTATAGCATCCGGATCATATGTATAAACTAATTTGAGCGCTGGATCGTTCTTCGCAGGATTTCCAACACGGCATTCAATCTGAATTGCAAGAGTGACTTTAATTCCGTCCTTTGTCCACACGTCAACTTTATCAGATTTTATCTTGGGACGTAAGTCAATAACATACTTAATCGTTTCATACCATTCTATAAATGGCGATCCAGGGCCCACGACCCGTGAAAAACGATTTCCTCGTTCGAGATATAAAGCACATCCATCAAAAACAACAGGCATAATTGGCCCGCCTAAATTACAGGCTGACCACGTCTCCCAACTGTCTGGCTTTTCTATTTGGCCATCTTTAACAAGAATATATTTAAACTGTGAGAGTAGGTTAAGTGGGGGAGGCAGTTTGGAAACGCCAAGAAGTCGGTTGTTGATAATTTTTCCGGGATCTATGCCATCGGGAGGTTCATAAAATGCAACCAAAAATTCAGCGGTCACATGGAAGGCCCGTCGTATCATGATTCCTAAAAAAAGGAGTGGGATCCCCACTAAGAATAAAAAAGATAACAAGAGAATAATAGGGTTTTTGAATGTGCTGGGCAAATCAGGAAAATAACGCATGACACTAAAAGTAGAATAAACCAGCACAATTACGATAACAACAACCAAAGGTGTAAAAAAAGCGCTATCACGTTTTGCAGAGTCTTGGTAGGCCATATCACGCGTATATGCGTTTTGCCATGCAGCAGGGTTTTCCAAAGAAGGAAGTCTCATTGGCCTTGCCCCCCCCGATTTGGGTAAAGTTTTGACAGATACGTATTGTAGTAATTTTGCACTTCTTCCAGATCACTATCGGGTGTTTGTTTTTTTGCATAATCCCAGAAAGTGCTTAAAAAACGCATAGCAATAACATATCGAGGTAATTCCGGATGCATATCTTGGGCCTGGCGCAAGCCATCCACAACAGAATCAAGGAAAACCGTTTTTGCATAAACATGCGCTTCTTGTTGTAAATGTTCAGATTCAGCCTGCGCATCGGATAAAATATTCTGGCTCATTTCCTCCCACACTGACCCCCAGGCCTCCAACTGCTTTGTTGATATATCATCGGGCTGATTTAGTTCTTCGGAAAACCTAAAATTTACAATACGAGCGACAACAAGCAATATACCAGAACTTCTCAAATTCAAGAAAATATTATCCCTAATCTCATTCGCGATAATATCCAAAGCATTTTTGAATGGTGCATCATCTCTTGGACGCCACATTTCATCCAGGTTTTTCTGTGAAACAACCTTTCTTGTTGCATTTTCTACGGCACTTAATACTTTTTGATCCCAATAAATAGTTTTGCCCCCATCTGATGCCTCTGTGCTGGTAAGACCTAGAGCAGCCTGAATCCGAACATGCGAAAAAGGGAAACTTCCCGATTCGTGGCTCAGTCGGTCAGCCCCGCGAAACAAAGGATTTTTCGAACGCAAAGTGTCGTAGGTTTCCTTATCCCAGATTCCTGGGTCCAGGCGAAAAGCAGTGAAAACCCGTGCCTTGAAACTGACTCCATCCTTGCTAACAACATCGAGTTCGTTGGTTCGGAGTTGCAACCGCAAATCAAACACTTGGGCTGCTCGTTCCAACGTCCCGGTAAAAACAATCCCGGGCCCATCAATACGTTTCAGGGATGTTCCCCCAGAAACCTCCACAACATGATGCGATTTTGTCCAAACAAGCCCAGGACGCAAATCCAGATCCTTGACAATCGGAAAAGGAAAGTCAGAAAAACCCCAGGTAAAATCCCCAGGAATACGTATCTCAGGGCTTTTCCAGGCATGACCATCAACAACAGATAGGGGAGATTGAATTCCCCAAGCATACGACGATAAAACATGAAATCGCTTTTGTTTTTCTTTCACATTTTCCGGGTTAGATGTTGGAACAACAACCATAGCCAACTGATAAAGAATCACGTAATACAACGTTAAAGTGGGCAGAGAAATAAATAAAATTCCTGTCCAACGGTCAATAAGCAGACCTAAAAAGATGACCACAACATGAAAAAACCAGGAATAGAACCAACGGTTTCCGCCATGTTCCCGCCCAAAATGGAAGAAAAAAGCCAGTAAAACTAACGAAATCTCACCCCATCTGATTAGGGTTTCCCATTCCGATTGAACAAAAAAACCTAATCCAAAACTTTTCACAAGAAAGGAAGGTAACCACCAAAAAAAAGCCAGTAGCCCTGCTAAAACAACTAAAAAAATGGTTTGTGAGAATAATTCGAAACTAAATGTTCTCTTTAGAAAAAAATAAATCGGAAAGCCAAAAATAATCATTAAGCCGCCCCCAAAAAACAAAAAATCCAACAAGTTATTGGTGAGTGCTAAGATTCCATTTATCAGTTCAATGTATAACATTGATGATAATCCCTAAATCAACCAGATATGTGTATGTTGTTGGAACAGATGTAAAACAGTATATACGTTTGTTGTTGCATTTGTCAAGTAAACGAAAATGCTGTCAAGGCAAAGTAGAAATGTCCCCTTTTTAGCAAAGTAGAGATGTCCCCTTTTAAAGATGACTGAAAGATGTATGGTAGGATGGTGGCACTCGTTCGGAGGATAGGGCAACGCTGGAGAGCGACCTGAGCGCCGTAGCGAGAGGCTATACAACTGGGCAGAAGCCGAAAGGCGCTGCCCTTTTTGGTTCTGCCCAGTTGGCAGCCGAAAAAGCGAAAAACTCATTGGCCAATCGGAATTAGCCTGTGGTCTGGGGAAGGGCTTTCTGGATGGGTTTGCCGTTGAAATGTTGTCCATATTGTCTCCAGATATGATCAGGAGCAGGGGGTTGGGTTACGCGTTGATGCAGGGTGAGAGCACCGTCCAAGTCCTTCGTTTCAACGACTTCAGCCTGTTTGGCTTGTTTGTGGAAAGTGGTGTATGGCAAGGGTTTGTGTTTGTAAAGCAGGCTGATGTTGCCGGATGCGTTTTTGCAGACAGTTATTCCGGCATTACGCATGGCGTAAGTAGGGCGTTCGGTCTGGATCTGATAGACGACCTTCTCGAATTGCACAGTCAAGTTTTTGGAAAGCGTACGGTGCTCCTGCCAGGTTAGGATATGCGCCAAATCATCTTGAGTAGTGAGCGGGCGGTGGGCGTCGTGCTGGCTGATGGGTTGGACAGCAAAGCGTTGGTTGAAATCTGCGATGAATTCCGGCAAATAGGCGTTGCCTGCTTCACGGCTGGAGATGCCGCGCAGGCGCATCTCCTTGACCAGACGGTCTTGCAAAGTCTGGTTGGCACGCTCCACGCGGCCTTTGGCTTGCAGCGTGTTAGCGCAAATAATTTGGATGTCGAGTTCTTGCATGGCACGTCCGAACTGGGTCAGGTTGTCTCCAGAGAGACTGTTGGGCATATTGACCCGGAAAATGCCGTGTTTATCGCTGTAGAAGGCGACAGGCTTGCCATGGCGCTCAAAATATGTCTGGGCTGCCAGACAGTAGCTGAAAAAGCTCTCGCTTTCCACGAACAGCAATTGCAATAGTTTGCCAGTGGCGTCATCAATAAACACCAGCAGCACACAGCCTGGGGCGCGTTCCTCGAACCAGGCGTGTGGCGAGCCGTCTATTTGCACCAGCTCACCCAGGCACGGTCTGCGCTCCCGCATTTGGTGCGTGACAATCTTGCGCACCCGCCGCGCTTTCCACAACCCTTCTACCAGCATCATTTTTCGCACGCTCTCCTTTGAGATTTTCAGCCCTTCCACCTCCACCAACTTCTCGCATGCCAGCGTCGGCCCGAAACCACGATATTTACTGCCCAGTAAGTCCAATGCCTGCACACGAGTGACCTCGTTCAGCCGGTTGTTGCTCTCCCGCCCACGCCGCTGTGAGACTAACCCGGCGGCTCCTTGTTCTCGATAGGCTTTGAACATGCGTTTCACATGCCGCACACTTACACCCAATATCTTCGCGGCTTCTCGTTGCTTCAGGCTCTTTTCTTTTAGCCGCTGCATCACTTCCAGTTTGCTTACTTCTTTGCCACTCATCGTTAGTAGTGTCTCCATTTTCTCGTCCTCCGAAGGGGACATTCTAACTTTGCTTAAAGGGGACTCTACTACTTTGCGCTAACAGT
>JAKLPV010000135.1 GCA_022013685.1 Anaerolineae bacterium | reverse complement strand
GGTCGATGTGCCATTCAGCCACCGTCTGTGGAAGCAGGAGATGTTCCTGCCGATCGCCACCATCGGCAAAGTGGACAGCCTTGAGCAGGCCATGGGCATCGCCAACGATGTCAACTACGGCCTGACGGCTGGTTTCTACGGAGCCGAGGATGAAGTCGATTGGTTCTACGACAAGATCGAAGCCGGTGTCACCTACGCCAATCGTCCGCAGGGAGCCACCACCGGCGCCTGGCCCGGCTTCCAGCCCTTCGGCGGCTGGAAAGGCTCCGGCTCAAGCGGCAAGAACGCTGGCGGCCACTACTACCTGCCGCTCTACATGCACGAACAGATCCGCACACGGATCAAATAGGAACTTCGACACTTTTTCCCCTTCCCAACAACCGGGAAGGGGCTTTTTGGTTTAGAATTGCAATATCCTATACCCAATCGAGGCGAACCATGGACGAAGGCGACCGTAAAGAGTTCATCTCCCGCATCGGGACATTTTTCCTGCTAATTGGCATCGGTACGATGTGGGTGTTTATTGTCTCAGACATGAGCAACAATACCGATTTTGTGTTCTTTTTTATTAGCATTGTCTCCCTGGTCGGCGGCTGGTACTTCAAACGCATCACCGCCCCGCCGCCCAAAACAGGCAGCCGCTTCGAGGCCTTGCGAAAATTCATCCAGAAACAGCGCGAAGCCAAAGCAAAAAAAGACGCTGCTAAAAAGTAATTACCCCAAGGATACCCGATGAGCAAAATTCTTTCCCTGCAAGAAGCAATTACGCAATACGTTCAGGATGGCGATAGCCTGTATGCTGCCGGATTCACTCACCTGATCCCATTTGCCGCCGGGCACGAGATTATCCGCCAGGGCAAACGAGACCTGACCCTGGCCCGCGCCACACCCGACCTGATCTACGACCAAATGGTGGCTGCCGGTTGTGCAAAAAAGGTGATTTTCTCGTATATGGGCAACCCCGGCGTCGGCTCCCTGCGCATTGTGCGTACAGCCATCGAACGCGGCGAATTGGAATGGGAAGAATATTCACACTTTGGCATGATCACCCGCCTGCAAGCCGGGGCCAGCGGGTTGCCCTTCCTGCCGATGAACCAGACCGGCGCAACAGCCCTCGAAGCCGCCAACCCCAACATCAAACGCGTCACCGACCCCTACAGCGGACGCGAAGTTATCACCGTCCCGGCTCTTAACCCGGACGTCGCCATCGTCCATGTCCAGCGCGCCGACGCAAATGGCAACGCCCACTTGTGGGGCATCGTCGGCGAACAGAAGGAAGTCGCATTCGCCGCGAAAAAAGTCATCCTGACTGCTGAAGAAATTGTCGATGAAAGCGTCATCCGCTCAGACCCCAACCGCACCATGATTCCCGGATTCATCGTCAGCGCCGTTTGCCATGTGCCCTACGCCGCCCACCCGAGCTATGCCCAGGGTTATTACGACCGCGATAATGAGTTCTACCTTGAATGGGACAAAATCTCAGCGGACCCGGCCCTGACCCGCCAATATCTCGACGAATGGGTCTTCGGCATCAAAGACCGGGATGCCTACTGGCAAAAACTCGGCCCCGAAAAGCACCAACACCTCGCCGTACTCCCGCTGATGAGCGAAGCGGTCAACTACGGCAAATATTAATCCACAAAAACATTTCCGAGGTCTTGATGGCTTCGGAAATATTTTTATCACAATTTGGCACAAAACTTGCAATCCTTACCATGAACTGCTACAATAAAATAAGGATTGATTACACGATGTTACAGCAAATCCAGCGACCGCTAACCACCCAACGCCCGCAGACCACCGCCAGCCTGACGCAGACCATGAACCTGCTGCATCTGACCAGCGATGAACTGCGCCAGGCCATCGAACACGAACTCTCTGATAACCCGGCCCTTGAACTGACCAGCGCACCGCGCTGTCCGGCCTGCGGTAGAAAAGGCGTAAAACCCGGTCCCTGCCCGGTTTGCACGGCGCGGCCCGATGCCCAGGTGATCGTCTTCAGTGCGCCCGCCGCCGATTTTCGTGAATCAACCCCCAGCCGCAGGCACGAAACCTACGATGCAAACGAGACTCCCGAAACGGCAGAAAGCCTCAGCCTGGCCGCCCACCTGCTCGGCCAGATTGCCGCAGAACTAACCCGCGAAGAGCGCCCCATCGCCGCCCACCTGCTGACCGCCCTCGATGACGACGGCCTGCTGACCATCGCCCCGGCAGAGTTGGCGGCCTATTTCCACCTGCCCATGCAGCGGGTGGAACGCGTCCGCCAACTCATCCAGCGCGGCGAGCCCTTGGGCTGCGCGTCCACCTCGGCGCGTGAGGCCATCGCCATCCAACTCGACATCCTGGGTGAAATTCAGCCCGTGCCGCCTGCCGCGCGCGTCTGCCTGGATCATTTCGACCTGCTCGCCCACCATAATTTTGTTGAAATTGCTCAAAAAAGCGGCCTTTCGATTGCGGAAATCGAGACGTCTGCCCGCTTTATCGGTGCAAACCTGAACCCCTACCCGGCGCGCGCCTGGTGGGGGTCGCAAAGCGGGTCAAGCGACCCGCAGCCTGACTACCGCAACCCGGATGTAATCCTGCGCTGGTTGGATGCCGCTGACGCGACATTGATTGTTGAACTGGCACTGCCATTTTCCGGGCGGCTGAGTCTGAACCCGCTTTTCAAACAGGCCCGCGCCGAAGATGAAACCGGCGCTTTCGACGAAGCAATCGGCCGCGCGCGCATGTTAATCAAGAGCCTGCGCCAACGCCAAACCGCCCTGGAAATGCTGATGGCGCGCCTGGCCGGTTTGCAACGCGCGTTCATTGTGCATGGGGCAGGCAGTCTGCATCCCCTGACACGCGCCAGGCTGGCAACCGACCTGGGTTTTCACGAATCGACCATCTCGCGAGCGGTGGCAGGGAAACAAGTACAATTACCAGATGGACATATCATCCCGCTGGCGCGCTTTTTTGAGCGCAACCTGAGCGCGCGCACGGCGCTGAAGACGCTGATCAGCGATGAAACCAGTCCGCTGAGCGACGAGGCCCTGACCGCCCTGTTACAGGCGCAAGGGTATTCGCTCTCACGCCGGGCCGTTAGCAAATACCGCCTGATGGAAGGCATCCCGAACTCGCAAGAACGCTCGCGAAAGCGCGAAAAGAGGAAACCATGAGCACTGGCCCGCTCTCCACCCAGCCACTCAGCGCCCAGCCCGTCTGGCGCGGCGCATTGCCCGGTGCAAGTGAATTTGCGACCCTGTTGAACAATATCAACGACGCGACCATCGTGCTGGACCGCCCTGGCGGTCAGATCGCCTTTGCCAACAAAGGCTTTTTCCAGTTGACCGGGTTGTTCCCACTTGACCCCACCCCAATGATGATTGCCGATATCCTGCCAGATTTTGGCCAGGGCTGGTCTTCTGGCGAGGAACTGGAAACACAGATACACCTGCCAAACAAGCGCAAAATGCGCATGTGGGCCAGAATTACCTGGCTCGATAAAGCCGGGCAATGGATCGCCATTGAACTGATTCCGCTGGATGTCAAACGCTGGCGCGAAAGACAGGATATGCGAGCAAGCGAGCTGGTCAAAACCAGTGAGCAACTGGCCGGCTTAACCCAACAAGCCGATGTGGACGATGCCTTACGCCTTGCGCTCGAGATTGGTCAGGGGCTGCTTGGCGCGCAAGGGCTATGCCTGTATCGGACAGAATCCAAGAACCAGCAAATAACCAGGGTTGTCTATCTGGGTGAGCTGGCCAGCAAACTGCCCGAAAGCCTGAAAATCAACGAACCCAACCTGGTTTATACCCCCTCGATCTGGACAAAGGGCCAGCGAGCCGTGACCCAGATTCAACAAGCCGCGCGCAATCTTGAGTTGGAATCACTGGTTGCGGCCCCGATCGAACTGGAAGGTGTGCGGCAGGGCCTGCTGGTGGCAGCCAACCTGCCGACGATGGAAAGCCGCCTGTTGGTAGATGTGCTCGAAACACTGGCCGCGCATATCGCGGTTGCGCTAAATTATTATGCAACACGCAACAACCAGCGCCGGGCCTCCTTCGAAGCGGTGCGGGCGCTCTCAATCCGCGACGCAATTACAGAAAACATTCTGGATGGGATTATCCTGCTCAACCCTGGCATGCGCGTGCTGGATATGAACCCGGCGGCAGAGATGATGCTCGGCTATGCAACACAAGAGGTGCATGGCACACGCATCGAAAATATTTTGATCGGGATGGAAACCCTGCCCGCCGCACTGCGCATGGCTTTAAATGGGATGACATCGCCAAACCTGGGCAACGGCAGGCTGCACCGGCGCTCAGGACAGGTTTTCCCCGCTCACTTGCAGGTATTCCCGGTACGGACAAACAGCGAACTAACCAATATTGTCTTACTGGTGCGTGATATGAGCGAAAGCGAACAGATCCGCGCGCGCACCCAACAACTGGAACAGCGCGCCCTGCTTGGAGAAATCACAGCTATTTTTGCCCACGAAGTCCGCAACCCGGTCAATAACATATCAACCGGTCTGCAATTGATGGAAATGAACTTGCCTGAAAACGACTCGAATCGCGACCTGGTGGCGCGCTTGCAAGTGGATTGCAACCGTCTGACCCATTTAATGGAATCCGTTCTCGCGTTTGCCAGGCCAATGGAATATAAAATGGTACCCACCGACCTGGGTCGTCTGTTGGGCCAACTGCTCGAAAGGTGGCGTCCGCGCATGGCGCGCCTGAACATCGGCCTGGTCTTCAAAGTCGATGAAAACACTCCTCGCGCCCTGGCGGACGGGCGCGCTCTTGACCAGGTTTTCACCAACCTGTTAAGCAATGCGATCAACGCAATGAAAGACCAGCAGGGCGGCACGCTGGCTGTCCGCGTAGAGGCGGCTGGCGAGACGGCAGGCAAGGTCTGGGTGGGAGTATCGGTCTCCGACACCGGGCCTGGAATTCCGCCGGAAGTACGCGATAAGATCTTTGAGCCTTTCTATACCACCAGCCCGCAAGGGACGGGGTTGGGACTATCCATCAGCAATCGTATTATTCTTGCCCACAAGGGAAAAATTGACGTTGAGAGTTTCCCCGGCGGCACAATTTTTACCGTGCTGGTGCCGAGCGAGAGAAACGAGGAATAACCTATGAGCGCAACCATTTTGGTCGTTGACGATGAAGAAAATGCCCGCCTGATCATTACCCAGTTTCTGACATCCCGTGGCTATGAGATGATAGGTGCGGCCAGCCTGGCCGAGGCGCGCGAGCAGATTGCGCGCGGCGTGGCAGATATCATCCTGTTGGATGTGCAACTGCCTGACGGCTACGGCCCCAGTCTGTTGGAAGAAACCGCCAGGCTGCCTGTGCGCCCCCCAATCTTGCTCATCACAGCCTATGGCGACATCGACATGGCAGTGGAAGCGATGAAAAGCGGGGCACACGATTTCCTGCAAAAACCGATCCAACTGGCGCGACTGGAAGAATCGATCAAGCGCGCGGTCGAAGTGGTCGCCATGCGGCGCGAACTCGTCCATCTGCGCAATGCCCAAAGACGTGGGCAGGATTTTGTGGTCGGCTCCAGCCCTGAAATGCAGACCCTGCTCGAACAGGCGCGGCGGGCGGCCGGGGCGGCGGTCTCGGTCTTGATTACTGGTGAAACCGGCAGCGGCAAGGAGGTTCTGGCGCACTACATCCACGACCATGGAGCGCGCGCCGATAAACCTTTCATTGCCATAAACTGCGCCGCCATTCAACCGACCATGATCGAATCAGAGCTGTTTGGATATGAAGCCGGTGCCTTCACCGGGGCCGATAAACGCAAACCAGGCTTAATTGAGGTTGCCGATGGCGGCATCCTGTTCCTTGATGAAATCGCATCGATGCCAAGTGATACCCAAGCCAAGCTACTGCGGGTGCTTGAAGAACGCGCCTTTCGCCGCGTAGGCGGAACCAATATGATCAAAGTGGATGTGCAGGTGTTGGCGGCTTCCAACCGGTCGTTAGCGCGCATGATCAGCGATGGATTGTTTCGCGAGGATTTGTATTACCGTCTTAAAGTGGTCGATTTGCACATTCCGCCCCTGCGGGAGCGCAAAGGGGATATTCTCGAATTGGCCGGGTTGTTTGTGCGCCAGAACAACGCCCGCATGGGTTTGAACATCAGCGACATCACACCGCGCGCTGTGGATGCCCTGCGCGCCTACAACTGGCCCGGTAATGTGCGCGAACTTCGCAACGCCATCGAGCGCGCCATGCTCTTTTGCGACGACCCGGCCATCGATCTGATGCACCTGCCAGGCGAGGTGGTCAAATACTAATGCCGCTTAGACATTACAAATCCGTTGGCAGCTTTGACTTTTCGGGGCAATTGGCTACAATAGTAAAACTATGAAACAGGAAGCTATCGGCATCGAACAACTCCTGGCGTCCCTGCCAAAATATTACACGGACGAAGACCGCGAGATCGTCAAACGCGCCTATGAACTGGCTTCAATTGCGCATGCCAACCAGAAACGCGCTTCAGGCGAGCCTTACATCAATCACTGTGTTGCTGTAGCCGGGATTCTTTCTGACCTGTATATGTCTGCAGATGCCATTGCTGCGGGTCTGCTGCATGATGTCGTTGAAGATACCGATGTCACGCTGCAAGAGATCCGTGAGAAATTTGGAGCCAGCACTTCCAGCCTCGTGGACGGCGTTACCAAACTTGAAGCCTTGCCGCGCGTTTCGCACAATGATCAGGAAGATCTGGAAGATGATGAAGCCAAACTGACCGAAGAACAACTTTCGCGGCGCAAAAAACTTTTGGGGCAAGAAACCTTGCGCAAAACCATGCTGGCAATGAACAAGGATGTGCGCGTGATCGTCATCAAACTGGCAGACCGCTTGCATAACATGCGTACACTTTCATATACCAAACCCGAGAAACAACGCCGCATTGCCCGCGAAACCCTTGAGATCTATGCGCCAATTGCCAACCGCATTGGTATCGGCGAAATGAAATGGGAACTGGAAGATCTTTCGCTCTACTACCTGGAACAAGAGAAATATAAAGAAATCGCCGCAGGGCTAAACGAGCGCCGGGCTGTTCGCACCCAGCAAATGGAGAAAATAAAAAAAAGGCTTGCCCAAAGTCTTGCAGATGCTGGCATCCAGGCTGAAGTTAGCGGCAGGCCCAAGCACATCTACTCCATTTATAAAAAGATGATAGGTAAAGATCGAAGCTTTGACCAGATTATGGATGTGCGCGGGGTTCGCCTGCTGGTTGAAGATAAATCTGTATGTTATGCCACGCTCGGTATTATTCACAGCCAATGGCGACCCATTCCCGGCGAATTTGACGATTACATTGCCGCCCCCAAAGAGAACATGTACCAATCGCTGCACACAGCGGTCATGTACGAAGACAACAAGCCGCTCGAAGTGCAGATCCGTACCCACGAAATGCACCAACACGCCGAGCGAGGCATTGCCGCACACTGGCGTTACAAGGAAGCAAGCAAGCAGCGCGATGAACAATACGAGAGTTTCTTGTCCGCCCTGCGCAACCAGTTGGACATTAAAAATGAAGATATGAACGCCGACGAGTTCATCGAAACCATGAAAAACGATGTTTTCGATGAACACGTTTACGTTTTTACACCCAAAGGCGATATCATTGACCTGCCCAAAGGCTCGACCCCAATCGATTTCGCTTACCACGTCCATACCGATGTCGGCCATCGCTGCCGGGGCGCAAAGATCAATGGCAAGTTGGAACCACTCAACTATGTACTGAAAACCGGCGATCGGGTCGTTATCCTGACCACCAAGCAGGGCGGCCCCAGCCGTGATTGGCTCAACCCCAGCATTGGCTTGGTCAAAACCCAACGCGCCCGCGCAAAAATCCGCGTTTGGCTAAAGAAGCAAGCCCGTGAACACAACCTGGCCCAGGGACGCCAGATGCTCGAACGTGAATTTCACCGCCTGGGGCTGGATGAGATCAACCTTGAAAACCTGGCCCGCCAACTGGAGTATCGCAATCCCGATGATATGTTCGTAGCCCTCGGCTGCGGAGATTTGTCTGTTAGCCGGATCATCAACCTGATCTCAGATCAGAAAACGCCTGAAGATATCATCGAGACATCTGCGCCAAAGAGTGAGACAGCTTCCAGCGACGCCGTTGCCGTGCGCGGGCTGCGGGGATTACTGACCCAAATGGCCAAATGCTGCAACCCGACTCCTGGCGACCCGATCGTCGGCTATATCACCCGTGGACGCGGCGCTACCATCCACCGCGCCGATTGTCCCAATATCCTGCGCAGCTCGACCAACGAGAAAGAACGTCTTGTCCGGGTAGCCTGGGGTGATGCGGCCAAAACCTACCCGGTTCCCATCCGCATTACCGCCTTCGACCGCCAGGGGCTGATGAATGACATCTCGAACCTGCTAAATAACGAAGGGGTCAACATTACCGATGTCAATGTGCGCGTCAACCATGACTCGCTCAAAGCCGATATAGCCAACATCCGCCTGATCGTTGAAGTGCGCGACCTGGTCCAGTTGTCACGAGTCTTGAATCGCATGGAAAACCTGAGCAATGTTCTCGAAGCCCAACGCTCAAAAGCTGGTTAAAATACCAAAGCCCAAAGAAACACAATAAAACGCTTTACTGAATAAGCCCTATAGGGTAAAATGTCACGCGCTTGGCGCAGGGTACAATTTTGCACCCACTTGGAGATTCGATTCATGGATAAAAAACTATATTGGGGCGCGTTCGCCTCAGCGGTGGCAGGCTTGGCTGTTGCGATTTACATGGCCATTTACAAACTAACCGACAACAACGCCATGTGCATAGGCAGCGGCGATTGCGCTACCGTCAACGCAAGTAAATATTCCGAGTTATACGGCATCCCACTCGGCGTCATCGGCGCTGTTGGCTTTGCTGGCATCTTGCTAATGCTCTGGCTCGAAAAGCGCCACCCGCTTTTCCTCGAATATGGCAACATGCTTGCCATGGGCATGAGCTTTGCCGGTTTCATTTACAGTATCTATCTGACCTATCTGGAATTTTTCGTTATCAAAGCCATTTGCCCCTTCTGCGTGGCTTCAGCAGTAGCAATTACGCTCTGTTTCATACTCACATTCATCCGTTTTGCGCGCGGTGAAAATTAGGAGGAAAAATGCCCCGTATTCGTTGTCATTACACTGATTGTATCTTCCTAGACGAAGGCTATTGTTCGGCTGCGGCAGTCGAGATTGACCCAGACACTGGCTGCGCCACCTACTCACCCGTAGATGGCCCCGCTGCCGAGGCGGAGTGGGAAGATGAAGAAGAATTGGAAGAGTGGGAAGAAGAGGAAGTTGACGAAGAAGACTTGTGGGCCGACGACGAAGAAGACGAGTTCTAGCTTCGGACAACGCCTCATAAAAGTTCTGCGCCATCGCCTCCCATAAAACCTGACTCTTGTTGGTAAGCTGTTGCCTGCACTGATAAAAATCCCCGCACCCGCGGGGATTTTTGCTCACGAAGCGCCGTTCACTGACTGCTAATCTATAAAAGAATACAACAAAACCCCCGCTGCCACCGCCAAATTAAGCGAGCTGACTTTTCCGCGCATCGGCAAAGAAACCAGGTCGGCACATACTGACAGTTGTATTTCGTTCAAGCCCTTCTGCTCCGAACCCAACAAAATAATTGTCGGGCGCGAATCCAATTTGAATAAGCGGTAATCCTGCGCCGCCCGCGCCGAAGTACCGACCAGGCGCACATCATTCAACCCAGCCCAGGCTGCGAACTCTTCAAATCCAGCCTGGGCAAAAGGCACATTGAACAAAGTTCCCATACTCGCGCGCACACAGGATGGCTGAAATGGGTCTGCCCCGCCATCGAGCAATAACAACCCGGCCCCGCCAACGGCATCCAGCGTGCGCAGGATGGTTCCGATATTTCCGGGGTCCTGGGCAGCCACCAGCGCAGCAAAAAGCGGCAGGTGCGCCCGCTGCGCCGCCCCAAGCATATCCGCAAGGCTCGAGCGACGCTGTTTAACCAACGCCGCAAGCCCCTGCGGATTCTCCTTCTCAGCAAAAGACTCAAAAACCGTCGCCGAAACGGGCTGGCAGCGCACACCCGAACCCTGGAGTTTCTCCACCAGTTCCAGGCCAAACCCGCTGCGCAAGCGCTCAGGAGCATACAGGATTGTTTCAACCTGCCAGCCCGCCTCGACAGCACTGCCTACATGAGACAAACCCTCCACCAGGAAGAGTCCGCTTTCATCGCGGGCCTTTTTCTGGCGAAGCGCCCTGGCCTGTTTGATGAGTGGATTGGCAAGACTGGTAATTGGTTCAGACATGGGACGATTGTATCAGTTTTCAGGTCGCAAAATCTCTTGGCTCTTTAGGAATTCCCGTGATAGGTCCCCGCATTTTGGGGTATGAGCGCGCGTACGCGCGCTCATACCCCAAAATGCGGCCTTCTTTACGGCAAATAACAGAGAACCAATCTCTTCCCAACCACGATAATTTTGTGGTATAAGAAGACATGCCCTGTTGTGTTCGTGATGGTGTACCATTGGTTCTGGGCCAACATTCACCAACAGGGATTCAATTTCTGGACGACAATGCGATAGGCCTGAGCCAAGGCAGAGTCTCCTGATAGGATCCCGACCTGCTTAGGCAGGTTCAGAACTTTACACCACACGGCATAAGCGGGGTCTTTCTTGTACGTCAAAAAAGCGCGCTCTTGGCGCGCTTTTTCAATTAAAACAGATGTTACTACTTGCCTTTGGTTGAAATCTTAAAGGGAAGATAGAGCGGGCAAAAGCTGATCACACTGGTCAGCACAAAAACAGCCGCCAAAACCCACAGGATCAGGCCCAACGGCCCGCTCACAATGCCAAACAGGTTGAGCGCAGCAAACACAACTGCCAGCGCGATGCGGAGGATACGGTCAGTTTGGCCCATATTGGTTGTAAATTTCATATCACTTCTCCTTGAACTGAATAAAAACTGAGTAGCTACGCAAGCCTTGAAATAACGGCGAGGTATAAGCAAAATCTTAATGATTTTTCTGCAATCTCCGCGCCCGTATGCTTGCTCTACAATCTTTGATGCAGACAACTGAGCAAAGTTGCGTATCAATTGAGAATTTGCCCAATCCAATACTTTAGAGCGGCCAGCAAAAAGACCGCTCTAAAGTAATTGATCGAGGCATTACCACCGGAATGCTATCAGGCAAAAAATCCGAACAACATGCCGGCCAGGGCCAAGATCAACAAAGCCAGAACCGTGGACAGCACCAAAGCGCTGTAATAAAGCTTTCGCAAGATGTGCCAGCGATCAGAGAACCAACCCTGCAGCGAGAGAGCCATCATGCCAAAGGTCAATAGCAGTGAAAGCAGCGGCAGGATGAAGATCGGACGCATCTCGCCGGGCAGGCCAAAGAATAATAGGAACTGGGATTCGCCATTCAGCGCGCCAAAGACCGCAACAACATAAGCCACCAGGAATGCCACGAAAACAAGACCATTAAACAAAGCCAGCGGGCCTGCCAGGCGCAGCACAAAAGGCGGCTTGGCGGCCCCAGGTGTGGGGCTGCGGAAAAGATTAATGAACCAGATCAGCGGCAGGAAAAACCAGGCCGAAAGCAAACCGAGCAAGCCGGCCGAAAAAGCGATCGTCCCCAGCAGGAGCGAATCGTCGAGGCGCAGCAGCTTCAACGTTATCGGCAGCATCAACACATCGCGCGGGGCAAAAAAGTTCGGGGACTGGCGCTCCACAATGCAGGCTGTATCGGGGGCGCTGGAGGGCGCATCCCAAAAGCCCTGCACGATCTGGTCGGCGCAGATATTGTCAAAAAGCTGGCCGTGCGCCCCCCACGGGAAAAGAACCTTGTAGCTGTTGGAAAGGTTTCGAGCAACGAGATCGGCATTGGTTGAAGGCGTAACCGGGTCAAATCCGCCCGATAGCAGCAGGGTCGGCACATCACTGCTGACGGGTTGATTGACTTCCGCCGGCAGGGCGGTCACATCCCAATTTTTGCATGTCGTCAGGATGCTTTCTGCACCGCCTTCATTAAATTCGACGATTTCAGGGCGGATCCCGCTCGTGTCAATGCTGGACGGGTCAAAGTCACCATCCTCAGCGCACATGACCGAGTAGTACATGCCATAACTCATGGTGCGGTCAAAGAACAAAAGGCCGAGGACTTTGCTGATGATTTCAAAGTCTCCATCTTTGGCATCGTAAATAATCCGCGGCAAAAGCCGGGCAAGGGTTGAGTTATAGAGCATCTGAAAGGCGCTGCTGTGTAACGAGGCGCCATCCAGCACGGCAGCGTATTCGGTATCGGTATCCAGGTCGTAGAGCGTGAGCGAGACCGGCTTTTCATCCAACGCGGCGACAGTTTCGTAAAAAACATTCTCCAGATCAGGGTAATTGCGATCGCAAACAGGGTCCGCTTTGCAGCCATCGAAGAAATAGCGAAACGCGCGGTCTTCGTAGCCCAACACTTCAACAAAAAGATTGAGTTCAGGCGGCACGACCCCATCCAGAATAACGCTGCGCAGACTGTCAGGATAGAAGCGCATGTAGTGCTGGGCCAGGAGTGTGCCGTAGGAAACGCCGTACAGGTTAATCTGTTCGTAGTCCAAAGCCAGGCGCAGGGTTTCAATGTCGCGGGCATTCTCAAAACTATTGAAATCAGACATGTCTACACCCTCATCGCGCAAACGATTAAGGCAATCGAGCATCACCTGCTGCGATAGGCGCTCAGATTCTTCATCAGACAGAATATCATCCAGATATTCGAGGCTGAACTCATCATATTCTTCGCAGTACAGCGCCGGTTCAGAATACAGCGTGCCGCGCTGTTCGAGCAAGACAAAATCGCGCCTGGTATCGAGGCGATGCGGGCCAAAAAGATAAGACGTGTACAGATCGATCGTCGAGCCACCCGGGCCGCCCTGGGCAAAGAAGATCGGGTCCGGCTGGCGGTCAGCGCTCGTCGCGCGGATAACCATCACGGCCAGGCGGATCGTCTGACCTTCAGGATCATCGTAACGCGCCGGAACGGTCAGGTAGTAACAGAAAACATCTTCACCAACGATATAGGTCGCAGGCACATCCACCATGCAGTCAGCAGGCTCAAGCTGCGGCAAATCGGCCGCAGGGGAAACCACCGGCGCGGCCGCGGGAGCAACCAGCAAAACAAAAAGAGCCAACAAAATAAAGGAAATATACTTACTCACAAACCACCTCCAAATTCGAAGCAAGGCTTCGAAACACAAAAAGTAATCGGCAGGAATTCTTCATCCTGCCGATTGTAACGGATAATAATCGGATATCGACTACAAATTGTCGTAGATCGTATCCAGTTCTTCTTCGCTGACATCAAAGACCGGGTTATTCGGCGGGAGCGGCTCGCGAGTCATGTATTCGGGCAGGCGGTCGTCTTTTTTGGTAAAGCCAGCCTGTTTGTTCCACTCACGCTCCATTTTGATGGTTTCGCCCCCCAACACCTGCAAATAATCGGCGGGCACGTCCCAACCGTAGCGGGCTTTGATCAACTCAGGGATGGAGGTTGGCGCAGTGGCAAAGCCGAACCCGGCAAAGATGCACGCGCCGAGCGTGTCATAACCGGCCATGTTCAACTGCGCCGGGAGCGAGACCTTGGCCTGCCCAAGCGGGTCGAGATGGTTGACCTTGGCGCGGATGGTCAGGCCGCAGGTATGGTCGGCGCCCTGCGGCGTGGTGGCATAGGTCACGCCCGTGCCTTTGATGGCGCGCGGTTCATAGGCGCTCATGGCCTGGTTCTTGACCACCGGGACGCGCTCGTTGCCGTAAACCTTGCCAACCAGCCCCGCCCCCGCGCCCAACAGTCGGCCCAGTGGCGTCCCGGCGCGAATCTCGTCCATCAGTTTCAGGGCAGCATCCCCATCGCCAAAGGCAAAGACACCCGAATCGGCGGCGACACCCAGGGCAGCACCCAGTTCAATGGTATCCAGGCCAAGATCATTGGCCTGCCAGTTCAGGCGGGCGATCACATCCAGGTCGCCGATGCCCAGGTTCGAACCCATCAGACCAACTGTCTCATATTCCAGCGGCGAAACGATGCTTTTGCCATCTTCCCCGCCGAAAATGTTGGAACAGCGGATGGTGCAGCCCGCCATGCAGGCGTGGGTTGGCTCGCTTTCGCCGCCTCGCTCGAGCAGCAAATCACGCATGTGCTCGCCACTGATGGTTTCGACCTGCTCAAAAGTGCCCTGCGAGAAGTTGCGCGTCGGCAGCGCGCCAAAGCCCTGGGTCATCTGCGGCATGGCCTGCGTGCCGTAATCGCGGTAAAGAGCAGTCTGCGGGTGGTTCATCAACGCGGCCGTAAAATCCTTTTGGGCCTTTCGAAAGGCTTCCAAATTTTGGATGGGCGGCTTCTGGCCCCCGGCATTATCGAACACGATCGCCTTCAACCCTTTGGAGGCCATTACCGCGCCCAGGCCGCCGCGCGCGGCAATCCGACTTGGGATTCTGTCCTTGTCGATATTCTGGATCCCGGCTGAGAGCATTTTCATCTCGCCACCGGGACCAATCAGCGAAATGGCGACTTTCTCCCCGTAGCGTTGGACCAATTCTTTGGCGGAATCATAAACGCCCAGGCCGGTCAACCCTTCGGCTTTTGTCCACGTTGCGCCCTCCAAACTCAGATGCAGCAGCCACAAATCCTTTTCAGCCGGAAAGTCTTCGACGATCAAAGCCTTGATGCCCATCATCGCCATGTGCAATCCGGTCCGCCCGCCGGAATTGGCCTCCTTGATGCCGCCCGTCAACGGCGATTTGCCGCCGATCGAGATCCGATCGGTGGATGAGATCATGTGCCCGACCAGCAGACCGGGGGCAAAGATGAGCTTGTTCCTGGGTCCGAGCGGCTCACAGGTCGGCGGAACTTCATCGAGCATGATGCGCGCCAACAGGCCGCGTCCGCCCAATCGTTCCCAACCGGATGGGATGGGTTCTTTCGTCAGGGTTTGGGTCCTTACGTTAATCCGCCACACAAATAAATTATTTGTATTCATGGTTTATCTTCCTCAGAAAACGGAAATACAGTCAAAAATATGTAGGGTATGGCGTACTATCAAACCCACATATCAATCAGAAAAGTTTCAGTAAACGGATTGACAAATCGCACGCCTTCAAGAGCCTGTCCATCTTGGAAGTCTTCACTAAAAACCAATGGTATTTGATTGAATTTTGCACAAGCCCAGATTTGAGCATCATAAAACGGTAGTTTATGTTCGGCTACTGCTCTGGACGCCTCAGCAACCATGGCGGGCGTCACTTGATGAACCCGCCAAGTGCTGGCAAAAATGCGCACATGCTCACTGACGGCGGAAATCGGCGCAAAGAGTGGAAGCTTTTTTGGCGCAATATTGGCAAACTCCGAAAGAGATTGAATACTCAGCCTCCCTACTCCCAGTACGTGTAATTTGTCCAAAACAAAACGGGCTTGCGCTTGTTTGGCTGGCTCGTTTTGGTCATACAGATAAATCAGCAAGTTAGTGTCAATCAAAACTAGAGGCATACTCATTCCCCGTCTTTGAGCCAACGAGTCTCTCGCTCATCGTAGGCATCCTGGCGACGAAACTTGTAAGGATCCCCTGTAACACCAAGTTTTGCATTTTGGTCAATGAACTCCAAAATCTTTGCCCAGGCATTCTCATCATGATGGAAAGAAGCAATATAGTTATTCACTTCACGATCCAGGGCGCCGCGGATAATCTCAGCCTCGCTAACTCCTTGCGCTTCTGAAATTTTCTTCAGCTGTGCTTCCTGTCGTTTATAGATATAAATTTGCTTGCGCACCATCTGAGACATATCGAATCCTTTCTATATACATCACATTATACATCACATAGCAACAGAATCGAGAATCTCCAGATTTTCGCCAACGTCAGTAGACGTTGGACGCCGAAAACAGGCTTTTCACCGCAGCGCGGAAAACCTGGGTGTGATAATCCACATCGACCTGGGTAGTTTCGGGAGAAATGAGCGCCATGTTATGGAAGGGAGTCATCAGGATGCCGCGATTGAGCATGTACAGGTGCATATAGCGGTCCAGTTCATGGTCGATGGCCGCAGCCGCCTCGCCGCCATTCCTGGGCGGGCGCGGGCGAAACCAGTATTCGGAACGATTGCCGAGGCGTTTGACAATCCAGGGCAGGTTGTACTCTGCAATAACGGCTTCAACCCCGGCGGTGAACTTTTCCTGCAAAGCGATCGTTTTTTCGTAAAATTCGGGGGTCAAGACATTTTCCAGGGTGGCCTTCATCGCCGCAATCGAGAGCGCATTCCCGGCCAGCGTGCCGCCAATGCCGCCCACGTCCGAATCGTTGACATCTAGCCGGGCAATAAATTCATCTGCCACTTGTTGGGTAAATCCGTAAACCGCAGCCGGGACACCCCCCGCCAGGGGCTTGCCAACGGTCAGGAAATCCGGTTGCAGCCCGTGGGCGGCGGTGTAGCCCCCGGGGCCGGCGCAAATGGTGTGGGTCTCGTCGATGATCAGCAGCGTGCCGGTGCGCCGGGTTAGCTCACGCAAATAGTCGTGGTAGCCAGGCTCCGGGTGGATGATGCCGATGTTCGTCATAACGGGTTCCGCCAAAACTGCGGCAACATCTCCGGCAGCGAGAGAAATTTCCAGCGCGGCCACATCGTTAAATTCGATGACTTTGGTGGTGTAAGTTGGGTCCACCTGCGGACCCATGTTGTTCGGGCGCGAGATCGGGGTGCCTTCCTCGTCGAGGATGACAAAGGTTTCGTCAACTGTGCCATGGTAACAGTAGTTGAAAACCAGCACTTTGGGGCGGCCGGTAATCATGCGCGCCATGCGCAAAACATGGCGGTTGGCATCGGTGGCGGTTAACGCAAACTGCCAGAGCGGCAGGCCAAAACGGCGCTGAAGTTCTTCGCCAACGCTGATGACATCTTCGTAGGGCAGCATGAGCGTAATGCCTTTGGCGGCCTGCTCGGCAATGGCTTTGAGCGTTGCGGCAGGTCCGTGACCGGTCATCGCGCCGGTATCGCCGAGACAGAAATCGATGTAATCGCGGCCATCCACATCGGTAAAGTGCGCACCGCTGGCTTCCTTGACGAAAACAGGGAAAGAACCGGCCCAGCGGATCATCCACAACATGGGCACGCCGCCCTGCAGCGATTTCCTGGCGCGCTGGTAAAGCTCATAAGATTTGGGGTGGTCAGCGTGGAATTTTTGCTCTTCAGCGCGCAGGAGATTTTCAAGACGGTTACGATCGAGTTCTGGCATAAGCCTCCGAATTTGTCATCCTTTGATAAAATCAAAACTGTGAAACGAGCCTATAAGAATTTACTCGATTTTGGGGCAGCGATAACCGATACGCTGGACGAAAGAGCCGCCAAGCGGCTTTTTGTGTTGGCTACCCTGACCGGCAGCGCACTGAGCCTTCTGATCGGCCTTTCGCTGCTCTGGGCAGGCGAAAATCTGGCCGGCGAAATTTGCCTGGGCTGGGCTGCCTGGCATGGATTGGCGTTGATCGCCCTGAAACGTTCGCGGCGAATTCAAGAACGGTTGACGACCGCTCACCTTGCTCTCACGATCGCTGCCGTGGCCATCTTGGGCTACCTGCTCGGCGACTTCACCCAATCCGGGCTGCTCATTTACGCCCTGACAGCTCCCGCACTGGCGCTGATATTGCTCCCGAACCGGGCCAGCGGATTGGCGCTTTTTTACGCGATTGTTGCGTTGGGCAGTCTTATCGTTCAACCGGGTCAGTCAATGATTTCAAGCCTGCCTGACGAGCTGTTGTCATTCTGGTTCGTTGCCAGCCTGCTTGCAACCGCAAATATCGGGTATTACCTGATCACATTCGTCTTTGCGCAGCGTGACCGCGTTCGCCAGAGCCTGAAAGAAGAGCAAACCAAAACGGACCGCTTACTGAACAGTATTTTCCCGGCAAAAGTTGCCGCCCAGGTCAAGAATTCATTGCTTGATGAGAGCACCGTGCCGATGATCGCCGAGCAATTCAATGAAGCCAGCGTTTTGTTCGCAGACATGGTCAATTTCACAAGCATGTCGAGCCGCATGTCTCCGCGAGAACTGGTAAACATGCTGAGCGCGGTCTTTTCGCATTTTGACCGTCTGGCCGAAAAGCGCGAACTTGAGAAGATCAAAACCGTTGGCGATTGTTATATCGTGGCAGCAGGTCTGCCACAGCCGCGCGCCAACCATGCCCAGGCGCTGGCCGAGCTCGCGCTCGAAATGCAGGCCTTTACCAAAACCTATTACTTCTCGGTGCACAAAATCAATTTCCGGATCGGCATTCACAGCGG